>CAZJLN010000067.1:0-10585 GCA_964546745.1 uncultured Anaerolineaceae bacterium | reverse complement strand
CAGCGGTAAGGAGGTCATTCTGGGTGCCGTCGGCAAACCTGTCTGGGCGCATTTTGTTGATTAGCAAATATGACCAATAACGACATTACACCCCCTGTCTGTTCTTACGAAGGCTCCGATTATCAGGAGACCTTTTGGGAACGTGGAACACGTGCTTATGAAGACGCATGTGAAGCCGCTGCTCTTAAAAAGCTATTGCCCTCGGCAGGCCGATTGATGTTAGAGCTGGGGGCTGGGGCGGGACGCAATACACTGCGCTACGATGCATACCAGCGGATCGTTTTATTGGATTACTCCAGAACGCAGCTTGAACAAGCCCGAATGCGCTTGGGTGACTCAGAGCGTTTTGTGTACGTAGCGGCAGACATCTACAAGCTGCCCTTTGTTGAGGGGCTGTTTGACGGGGCTACGATGATCCGTACCCTACACCATATGGCAAATCCACTGCTCGCCTTACAAAGTGTACAAAATACACTCTGCCAGGGTGCCATTTTTATCCTTGAGTTTGCCAATAAACGCAACACCAAGTCAGTTTTGCGCTGGGTCTTGAGGAAACAGAAATGGAATCCGTTTAGCCTAGAACCGATTGAGTTTGCAGAGCTTAATTTTGACTTCCACCCGAAAGCTGTCCGGTCCTGGCTGAAACAAGCGAACTTTAATATTCAAAAGCAATTAAGTGTATCTCACTTCCGCGTTGGCTTGTTAAAAAATCACATCCCTTTAAAAGTTTTGGTGGGGATGGATCGTTTGATGCAGTGGACAGGAAGATTTGCACAATATTCGCCGAGTATATTCACTCGCGCAGAAATGATTGGCAAGACGCAAAAACCAGAAGATGGGACTTTCTTCCGCTGTCCTGTCTGTAGCCAGGGCTTGCCAGAGGAAAAGCACAGCATCTCCTGCCCAAAATGCGGACATGTCTGGGAATACCAGGACGGGATTTTCGACTTCCGAGTCTAATCTGATATTTACTAGGGGAATTGTCTATTTAATGTAACTTATCATCCTCATTTACATCCTATATGCAAAAGGAAATGGTTGAGAGGAAAAGATAGGCATGGAAATGATGATTGACTTCCCAGGCGGTGCGAGAGTTGACGCCCATTATGGACCTTACACGATCAAAACAGATCAGCCCCCTTCTGGTGGTGGTGAGGGTTCCGCTCCGGCTCCGTTCACCTTGTTTTTGGCTTCGATGGGAACCTGCGCTGGGATCTATGTGTTAGGCTTCTGCAAGCAACGTGGTCTGCCAACTGAAGGCATTAAAATCATCCAACGTTTTGAGCAAGATCCAATTTCACACTTGGTAACCAACGTGGAATTAGAGATACAAGTTCCTCCTACTTTTCCCCAAAAATATTATGCATCGCTTGTACGTTCGGCAGAGTTATGTGCCGTAAAAAGACACCTTGAAAATCCTCCGCAATTTAACGTCCATACCAGCGTTAGCGTTTGATCTCCTTATTTGAATGAGTTTCAGCTGCAGCTGCCCACTGCAGCTGAAACGATTTAAAGGGGGAAATACAGCATTAAATCCACTTGAGAATGCCAGCAAAAATAACCATCATCAACACATTGACCACCATTAGGCTTCCTATCACCCACCTCTGGGTTTTCGGTTTCCAGTCATAACAGAGGAATGAGACGACAAAAAAAGGAATATAGACCGTGATGAAGACCGGAAGAGCACCCCACCAGGGATAGACCCAATGAAAAGCAGGCGTTTTTGCGAGAAAAATTTCAATTACAGAGAAGAGGGCGGCATTTATTACGGCAAAGAAGATTCGATTATTTATCCCGAGGATTTTCGCTTTGGGATCGGCAGGTAGCAGCTTGCTCAATACCAGCCCAGCAACCGAAAACATGAAGGAGAGTTCAATGCCAACGCCAACTAAAAGTAGGAAAGCTGTACCGGTTGGCACTGTCCAAAGAGCATGCCCGCTAAAATGTTGAATGAGCGCATTGATGATTTCAAAGAACCAATGCACCATGTAGAGCGAAAGCCCAGCAGCAATGCCTTTCCAATTCTTTTTACTGTATTCATTAGTGTAGATATAGATGATGAGGGCAAGCAGGGTGATGACATACCATTGAAAATTATCCCCACTACGCAGGATTGAGAGGGCTTGTTGGGTGAGTTCGGGTTGATCCATAATGGCTCCTATACAATAACCGTTTTTTATCATTGTATCGCCAAATTCAAGTCATTGTTATTGAAAACAGCATAACTTTAATTAATTTTTGAAAAAGTACTATCAATGAGCATGTTATAATCACTTTTCATTACAATAAAAATTTGTCGAGTAATCGTGGAAAATCAAGATAAATATCTATATACTGATCACTCAAAAACCCTATTTACTTATTTGTTAATAATCTTAATCATTTTAGGTAGTTTTTTGCGTTTTTATCAAATTGGTAAACTTTCTTTTTGGCTTGATGAGACCTTTACAATCTCGATTGTTGGTAACAATTTAGAATCTTTAATAAATGCACTGGCAACAAATGCAAATATGCGTTTGTTTTATATTTTTGTATATTTATGGAGACAAATTTTTCCAAATGCTTCAGATGGGGTATTGCGAACTCTACCCGCAATTTTTTCTGTTGCAAATATTCCTGTAATGTTTTTTTTGGGTCGATCCATAACTAGAAACCAAAAAGAAGCAACTTGGATAGGTATAATTTCTGCATTGCTAACAAGCATCAATTCAACCAATATCCAATATGCTCAAGAATTTCGTTCATACAGTTTGACCATGTTACTTGCAACATTATCCACACTATATTTTATAAGAGTTGTCAATGATCCTGATGTAAAAGCTAAACGATTGGTTACCTACGTGCTTCTTACAATTGCAGCTATTTATAGTCATATGCATGTTGTATTTCTTATCGGCACCCACGGATTAACTTTGTTAATATTGCTCATTACGAAAAAGCTAGATAACCAGAAATTTATGAAACTTATGATATGTTATGGAGCGATTGCTTTTTCGCTCATTCCCATAGCCATCACTTCAATACAAAAAGGCGCAATATTAACATCTTTTTTACAAGAACCCACTATTTATGCTATTAAGTCATTCTTAGATTTCATTACAGGTTATCAAGAACCTTTGCTAGTAATAATTTATTTTTTTCTTGGAATAATTGGCTTAGCATCTGGTATCTATGTGTTGTTGCATAAGGATTTTTTTACATCATGGAATTATTTGGTTTTAACAAGCTGTTTTATTCTGCCAATATTTTTTACATATGGATTTTCAAAGTTAGTTTCCCCAATATTTACTGATAGATATTTATTATTTGTTTTGCCTTATTTAACAATTTTAGCTTCCGTTGGAATTGTGAAATTAATTATTAACAATCTAAAAAAGAAGGGTTGGAGGGTACTGGTAACAAGCTTGGGTATTGTTGCACTTATCACTCTTGGTTATTTATCAGGGAAAAGCTTGAAATCTTATTATGATACATTTCAAAAAGAAGATTGGAGAGAAGCAACAAGGTTTTTAAGCTCAAATTGCCCAGGAAGTATTGTTTTATATTATCCTAAGTTTATAGAAAACAGTGTGTTATATTACGATCAGACACTTCACTCGACAGGAAATGAATGGGTCAATGATATTGTTAACAACAATCCTGAAGCCGAATCCCTTGTAGAAGCATTTCCAAACAATGATGATAGAGTATGTTTAGTTTTAAGCCACACAGAAATTGGTCAACGAGCTGAAATTGCTGAATTAATTAAGAATTCGATACAAGTAGATTTTCCTAACTCATCTTATGCAAATTACTATGGTGTGAGAATTGAGATATATACACCATAAAAAAATTGTAGAGGTGGCAGAAATATATGTCGGTTTAAAATTAATCCATAAAAGTTAATTAGCAACAATAAATTTACCCGTGATAAAATCTCAATACTATGGCGAAGTGGCGGAAACAAATAAAAAGGTTCATCCTGGTAATATGTGTGATATTTAGCTCAGGGATTCAGGGCTGCAAGGCTCCGATTGTGCAAATGCCAGCTGCTACGCAAACAGAATTGGCGGCAAGGGAGACTTTGTATGCGAAGCTTTTCCCTACTAAAACCCAGGCACCCCCAATTGCTACACCAATCAGGCTGACCAACACACTAAGTAACCCGATCTCCCCAACCACCACGAACACTATCCACACAGCAACCGTCACTCCCTTTTCACCAACTGCCAGCGCTACTCCGATCACCATTCCAGAAGGTATGCTAAGCTATCGCAGTCAGTCTGGCGACACATTGGAGATCATTGCTGCGCACTATGGTGTTACACCAGAAGAACTAGAGTCTTCGAATTCATTTCCCATTTCAACCCTGTTGCCTGTGGACACATTCTTTATCATCCCAGATGCGCTTGAGGAAGAAACTCCTTACGGTCAACTTGCCTTGCCAGATAGCGAGGTCATTTATGCCCCAGGAGCAAAATTATTTAACCTGATCTCTTATTGCGAACAGGCGGGGGGATACCTGACGCAATATACTCAATTAATTGATGGAAAAACTTATTCTGGACCCGAAATTGTGGCGATGGTGGCATTAGAGACCTCCACCAATCCACATTTATTATTGGCTTTTCTTGAATTCCGCTCAAATTGGGTTCTGGGGAATCCTCCGGGTGCGGAAAACGATGTGTATCCGATTGGTTACAACTCTGGTTCCAAGGGCTTGTACAATGAGCTAATGATAACGGCGCGACTCTTGGCGGAAGGGTATTATGGCTGGCGCACTGGCACGAGACTAAATTTAACGACTGTGGATGGGTTCACCTTCCGTATTCATCCCGAGCTTAATGCTGGTAGTGTAGCCTTACAGCGATTGTTCACCTCTATTTATAAACGATCCTATTGGTCAGAAGCGTTATATGGCGAAGAGGGATTTTTGCAATTTCACTCAAACATGCTGGGGGACCCCTGGTTGAGGGCAGAGATTGTTGAGCCACTCTTAACCCCACAAGTTGTGCAACCTGAATTGGCACTACCATTCCTGCCTGGTCTACGATGGTCTTTTACGGCAGGTCCACATGGGGCATGGCAGACGGGAACCCCGCGGGCGGCATTAGACTTTGCCCCTGTCACCGGTGAGCCTCCCTGTGCAGTCTCTGTGAAATGGACAACCGCAGCAGCACCCGGACTGGTAACCCGCAGCATGCGTGGCACACTGGCATTGGATTTGGATGGAGACGGGGACGAGGGAACAGGCTGGGTGCTGGTTTATATGCATGTGGCAGAAGAAGGGCGGGCAGAGATCGGTATACAACTCTTACTGGACGATCTAGTCGGGCATCCGTCCTGTGAGAGGGGAAATGCCACCGGTACACACGTGCACTTTACACGTAAGTACAATGGTGAGTGGATTGCCACGGATGGACCCCTACCAATGATCCTGGATGGGTGGCAGGCATTTTCTGGTGAAGGCGTTTATGACGGTACATTAGTTCGTGGTGACCAGATTGTGATATCCAGTTCCTACGGAAAAACGGGATCCAGTATTTATCGAGACGACAGGTAAGTTGAGATGCTCAATCAACCATCAGGCAGGTAGACTCTCTTTACCTGTCACAATCTTACGACTCTTCCAAAACCAGGCATAATACAAAATCACTGAGATTGCATATAGAATTATCGTACTCAGGAAAGCAGGCCAGAAGCCATACTTGACCTGGAAAAAACCGCTAATTGTCGGGCTAAACGCCCAGCCAAAGTTATGTGCCATACTAGACAGGCTGGCAACCATCGCGCGAGAATCGGGATCCACCTGCTCCATCACAAAGGTGGTATAGACGGGGGAACTCATATTCATTAAGGTGAGACGCACATAGTAGGCAATCACACTCAGGCTGAATAAGGGGGAGAAGCCAAGTAAGACCAGAAATGGAATTGAAATACCTTGGGTGAGTACAACAACCTGGATTTTGCCAAACTTTTCAGCCAGAATGGGGGCAGCTAATAATCCTAAACCCATGGCAAGCGAACCCCAGGCAAACATGATCCCAATGGAAGCATCAGATTGTTGATGAACATTGCGGAAGAATACATTCATAAAGGGCATGATCATACCGGCACCGATCGATGTGAGCAGGAGGGGGAAGATCAGTTTGCCCAGTTTGCCAGGATGCTTTGAAATAAAGGCGAATGGTGCAAAAATGGAACGCTCTCCCACGGGCAATTTTTTGTTACTTAGCAAAAAAGAAGGGATGAGCGAGACCATGATTCCGATGATGACAATGCCTAATGACCATGCATAGGCTTTGGAATCCAGTGCACTGACACCAAGCCTGGTACCAAACCAGGTCGGCATATAACCACCCACCCACTCACCAATGGAAGTAGCGGTCATGTTTAAACCTGAGTTGAAGCTGAACAAATAAGTGCGTTCTTCTTCACCGCTATTTTCCATCAGGAATGGTCCCATCGTTACAGCTGCCAGACTTTGAGCTGCGCCAAGTAGAATTTCCATGGCTATAAACATTGGGATGGACGGGAAGATAACCATCATGCCAATAGCAAATCCAACGATCACGTTTCCAAGGATCAACGAAGTTTTACGCCCCAGCATATCAGCAACATAGCCCATTGGCAGAGCCGCAATTAAGGCAGTGAGGTTGCTGGTAGTGATCAAGGTTCCTAGAAGTGCTTCATCATAACCCAGACTAAGAACATAAAAGTTGAACAGCAGGCGGTAAATCCCCATAACTGCGCCATAAAGGATGATATGGAGCAAGTACTTGCGGGCATTTGGGCGAAACGCTTTGAGACGATGATAATAGGTCTTAAGCACTAATTTAATCCCATGCTTAAGCCTGTTCGGACTAATTTGCAATGTTGTTATTCTCCGTTGACAAATTTTTCAAGGTTGTCTTGAGTACTATTAAACCCTTCCAAACGTGGTGCATAATAGCGTTCACCATGAGGCGCTACCGTCACCTGTACTAAGCCTGCCATACGTAATGCCATCAAGTGATGTACTACAGTTGGCGCGCGCAATCGCAAAATCCGCGCCAGCTGCGTGGGGGTTTGGGGACCATCTGCAAGATAGCGCAAGATCCTTAAACGCGTTGAATCAGCTAATGCTTTAAGACCTCGTAATAAAGATTCAGGTACGATGTCACCTGGCACAAGTGCCATATCATCTGGCCTGGCGCCAAACAGTAGAATGGTGTTTTTGGAATCCAGATGTTCGTAGAAGATAAAAGGTGCACCCCAGAATGAAGGCGCAAGAATTAAGTTTTCAACTTGCAGCGTTTCAGAAAATCTTACCCCTAATGAGAGCTGTTCCAACATATCTGGTACGGATAAACTACCTGCCCTGGCTTGTGCAAACGAAAGCCCTCTCTGCAAAGAGGGTAAAATGCGGTCTTCCTCTTCATAGAAGAAGCTCTCCACGTACATTTTGATGGCTTCAAAAAATTTTTCCCCATATTCTTTTCGATGTGACCACATTTTAAATAGTGTGTCAAAATCAGGTGGGAGTTCTCTGTTGAAAGGATTTCGAAAAGCCTCTCGGACAACTTTTAACTCAGATAAACTCCACTTCTTACCAGGTTGCGTATTCATCAAAATATCGCGGTAAGTACCATCGACGTTATCGGTAAAAAAGAAACGCGGTAAACGATCCCCAACGGGAAGCTTACTGATATAAGACAAGAGAGAAGCTGCATTTTTGGAGGCAGGCAAGGTGTAGACCCGATGCATCGGAATGCGCATTATGGTATTTGTAAGCTCAAGCGTATCCCGCAGTTCAGGAGTTAAACGTGAACGCACACCCGCAGCCCATGAAGCGCGAAGACCATAATCATTTGGTTGATGAATGGCATTCAAACTTATAAAAAGGTCATAAGCAGTACCAATATCCCATTTTAATTTTGGATAAAGCATAAATGACTCCTTATTTAACCCCAAATTGCTGGGGAAAAACAGTTAGATAATAATCTAACATCTTGTATTTGTCAACCGTAATTATAAATTTTCAAAGACAGAGACCTCGCCTAAATATTCGGTTCGGATTTAGGGTAGGAATATGATATTATCTAAATAAGCATTCGGTAAACGGAGAAGATAATGGACTATCCCATACCTGAATATAATAGGAATGAACGTATTGCGGCTTTGATTGACCAAATCAGCGCTTATATTGAGCAATTTCACCGCGGATCTGTGGAGCTGGTCAAGATTGAAGAGAACACAGTCACCGTGCGGCTGGGAGGTGCTTGTGAGAAATGTCCCCTACTTCCAGCCACTTTGCAAGGCTGGGTTGCAGGTACCTTACACCAGTTTTTTCCTGAATTGCAAGTGGTTGCCGAGGTAATTTCTGAAGAATGCTGATATTAATCCAATAAAGAAAGTATTTTAAGAACTCATCCTAAAAACTCAACGAATCACCTGGTTTTACTGCGATTAAAATTAAACGGGCTAGCAACCATTTCTCTTTGAACTGTTGCCAGCAATGTATCATCCCTGAGTTGTTCAAGGGTGTAGCATGTAGCTTCCATATGGTCTGCCAATGCCTGCGCCAGTCCCTGATCAAAGGCTTTATGTTCCATATTAATCACCACGCTGCGAATCCCTTCAGTTTTAAATAGCTCAGCTAATTGATAAGCTTCTTCCTGCGGTGGGGCGGAACCAAGCGACACATTCCCTGCACCATCCGTCAGCACAATTAGAAGCGGCTGTACGTCTGGATGAAGGATCTTCTCACGTTTAATCACTTCAAATGCCATTTTAAGCCCTGCTGAAAGGGGTGTTTTCCCACCAACAGGAATATCCGTGAGCGCCCTCTGGGCAAGCAATACCGAATTGGTTGGAGAGAGTACCATGGTGGCACGGTCCTTCTGAAAGACAACTAAACCAACCCGATCACGCCGTTGATAGGCATCCGTTAGAAGTGAAAGAATGGCGCCTTTCGTAGCCGACATACGCTCTGCCACTGCCATTGACCAGGAGGCATCCACCAGGAAAAGAATCAGGTTAGCTACCTTACGAACGCGCACCTTTTTTTGATAGTCATCTGGGCGCACTGCAAATGCAACCTTTTTATGTAAATCACTGCGAAATTTTTGGAAAGGTGCTGCAGCCCGTAAGGTGGCATCAAAGGCAAGATCATCTGCTTTGCGAGGGGATGGACGTGATTGAATATAGCGTCCACGTTTGTTTTTTGAATGGGTCTGAGAACGGCGCCCGCCCTGCTTGCGCATCATTTGATCCAGCGGAGTATCCAGCTTTCGCGGGTCAAAGGTTTCGCCTGGTTTGACCTTTTGTCCCCCGTCCCACCAGCGGGCATTGCCACTCTCAAAGACATCCTGAACGATGGCTTCGGTTGGGGGAGAGCCTGATGTTTCTTGATTAAGTTGGGCTTCTAGTTCATCGCTTTTTTTTTAGCAGCTTCATCGGAAGACTCGTCGCCGTCTTCATCGTTATCGCCCATACTGCTGGAACCTTTCAGTTGCTCTATACGCTCTTCCAGCTGTTGGACACCCATTTCTGACTGACGGAATGGACCCGCTTTAACGCGATGAGGCAGAGCCAACTCTGCAGCTAGGGCAATATCGCGCCCATTGATGGAGAATCTGCCTTCAAATGCAGCATGCGCGCGAGCGGCTTTAAGAATCACCAGGTCTGCGCGATGTCCATCCACCTGGAGCGATGCCGTCAGGTCTGCAATCACCAGCAAATCTTGGGTGGTATAAGTCACTTTATCGACAATTTCACGACCGCGTTCTATCTTTTCAGAAAGCTCCCTTTCTTTGGGGAGCCATTTAAGGCGGAATTCTGCCGGGTCGGCTTCAAAAGCAAGATTACGCTCCATGATGGTTACGCGGGAGCGCGCATCCAGAATACCGCGGATCTCAACTGAGAGGGCAAATCGATCCAGTAATTGCGGACGCAAATCACCTTCTTCGGGATTCATCGTGCCAACGAGAATAAAACGCGCAGGATGGGTGAATGAGATACCTTCGCGTTCGACAATATTCATCCCCATGGCAGCCGAATCCAACAGGATATCTACGACATGATCATCCAAGAGGTTTACCTCATCGATATAAAGCAAACCACGATTTGCGGCAGCGAGCACACCTGGCTCAAAATGACGTTCGCCTTTTTGAATAGCTGCTTCAATATCCAATGTACCCACCACTCTATCTTCAGTGGCTGAAACTGGCAGATTGATAAAAGCTGTTTGACGGGTTGTGACAGGTAAATGCTCTTCATGTAAAGCCCGCTCACGGCATTCAGTACACCAGGTAATGGGGCTATTAGGATCACAGCCAAAACGGCATTCCTGCACCACCTGGACTGGGGGCAATAGTTCTGCCAATGCACGAGCTGCGGTGGACTTGGCTGTACCGCGTTCTCCACGGATCAGCACTCCCCCGATACGGGCATCAACTGCATTTAGGATAAGTGCTCGCCGCATGCTTTCCTGCCCGACGATGGCAGTAAATGGAAAAATTGGTCTTGAATTCATATCTAAAATCCTTTATGTGTATAAAGTTTACCACGTCGGCAAAAATAATAAGATATTTGTTGTAAGTTTGAAATGATAATCTCCAAC
>CAZJLN010000066.1:0-10640 GCA_964546745.1 uncultured Anaerolineaceae bacterium | reverse complement strand
TCGATGGCGAAGTGATCCCGAAATTTCTGGAAACATCATCGCATGGCAGGTACAAGCACCTAAGGTTGCTGTCTATAACGATTTTCCAACATTCTTAGATCAGCAAATCATCGATACACTAAGCTATCGTGGTATTTTCTCTTTATATTCTCATCAATATTATTCTATATTGGAAGTAAATGACGGCAATAATGTTGTCATTTCTACATCTACTGCCAGTGGAAAATCGCTTTGCTATAATATTCCGATTTTGAATGCGTTACTAGCTGATAGCGATACTCGAGCGCTTTATATTTTCCCAACAAAAGCCCTTACTCAAGACCAGCAAAAAAATCTTCGCTCTTTCACTTCAATAATTCGATCCTCAAAGCCCATTGTCAGCAACATTTATGATGGAGATACATCCAACTCTGAGCGCCAGTTTATCAGAAATGGATCAAATATCATCATGACCAATCCTGACATGTTACACACGGGGATCCTACCCCATCATACTTCGTGGCATATATTTTTATCACATCTAAAGTTTATAGTAATCGACGAAGTGCACACATATCGTGGTGTGTTTGGATCGCACATTGCTAATCTCATCCGTCGATTAAAACGTGTGACTTCTTTCTATGGTTCACACCCCCAATTTATCTTAACATCAGCAACTATCGGCAATCCTGTTGAGCTTTCAGAGAAATTAATTGAAGAAAAAGTCACCTTGATAGATCAAGATGGTGCTCCTCAAGGTCAGCGCCATTTTCTTATTTACAACCCACCATTAATTGATCAACAACTAGGAATTCGTAAATCCAGCCTGGTTGAGGGAACATTGATGGCGACTCAAATGGTCGAAAATGGTGTTCAGACCATCATTTTTGGAAGGACACGGCGTTTAATTGAATTAATCCTTACATACTTGAGAAATGCTCTGCCTCAAATACCTGAAAACTCCATTCGCGGATATCGGTCTGGATATCTACGCGAAGAGCGGAGAGAGATTGAAGAGGGTTTGCGCAATGGCATGGTGCGGGCAGTTGCTGCAACTTCAGCACTTGAATTGGGGATTGATATTGGTGACCTTGAAGCATCTTTAATCATCGGTTTTCCTGGATCAATTGCCTCAGCGCGGCAGCAAGCTGGCAGAGCAGGTAGAAAATCTAATAAATCTTTGGCAATACTAATTACAGCGGCTAATGCCTTGGATCAATACCTCGCTCTTCACCCAGAATATTTCTTTGAGCGTTCGCCTGAACAGGCTTTGGTTGAGCCAAACAACCTGTTGATACTCATGCAACATATTCGATCAGCAACCTTTGAATTACCTTTTATAAGTGGACAGGCTTTCGGTAACATTCGGGCTGAAATTGTGGCACAATTTCTCGACATACTTATTGAATCGGGTGAAGTACATCAACAAGGATCCGCCTATTATTGGATAGCAGACAAATACCCAGCAGCTGATATTTCGTTACGAAGTGCTTCTCCTGATGTTGTATCACTTTTTGTTCCTGCAGATAATAAAAATATACTAATTGGGCAAGTCGACAAGCTGAGTGCTTATTGGATGGTGCATCCAGAGGCAATTTATATCCACGAAGGACAGACCTATCTTGTTAATGAATTAGACCTGGAAAGATCTGCTGCATATTTACAATCAGTTTCACTTGATTATTATACAGAACCTCTCTCCGATGTAAAAATTGAGAATTATCAAGTTTCCACCTCTGGGAAAGGAATTGGATGCAAAAAGTTTTATGGTGAATTGAGTTTAAAAACCCAGGTCACTGGTTATCGAAAATTACGATGGTCAACAAGAGAACACATTGGGATGGGAAGTGTTGACCTTCCACCCTCATTTCTAAATACAACTGGCTATTGGATGAGTATCGAACAAGAGGTAATTGATCATTTACGAGAAGAAATGCTTTGGAAATCTGACCCAAATGATTATGGCAAAGACTGGCTAATAATTAGAGAAAAAGTTCTCCAACGGGATGATTATAAGTGTAAAGTCTGCGGATCAAGTAGTACTATACAACCCTTGCACGTCCATCATATTCAGCCCTTCAAAACTTTCACGACTTTGGAAGCTGCCAATGCCTTATCCAATCTTGTTACACTTTGCCCTTCATGCCACCGTCAGGCAGAGCAGAACATTCGAATCCGATCTGGTCTCGCTGGTGCGACCTATGTGCTTGGACATATTGCTCCACTGTTGATCATGTGCGACAGTAAGGATATCGGTATTCTTTCTGATCCAGTTTCTCCTCTTGGAGATGGGCAACCAACAATAATCATCTATGATAATGTTCCAGGTGGGATAGGACTAAGCGAGCGACTGTTTGACCAACACTTGTATTTGCTTAAACAAGGATTGGAAACAATATCTGTTTGTCAATGTGCTGATGGCTGTCCTTCATGCGTTGGACCGATTGGTGAAGAAGGTTATGGTGGCAAAAAAGAAGCTTTAGCGCTATTAAAGGCATTGGTGTAAATTGGATTGGCAGTCCCTATCTTCTAAATTGAAATCGATGGGAATGCAGCTTGGAAAAGAGCAGAAACCAGAATCTCATCCTAAGAGGACTGTTCCAATTGAGTCAATAATTGAAGGGACAATTAGCCAAACCATTTTTGGCGAAGTCTTTTACGTCTCAGAGAACTTTCATTTAGATTACAAACACGGTTCTGTCCTTTTACAAAAACCTAAATCAATTGAAACATTATCTACTTGGGCAAAAATTCCACAGATAAAAACTCATCACTTTGAGAATATTTACTTTTTGGACACAGAGACAACAGGCCTTTCTGGGGGAACAGGAACTCTTGCTTTTATGGTTGGCATTGGTAGGTTCACACCTGAAGGTTTCTTACTTAGACAGTATTTTTTACGCCATCCAGCAGAAGAGCCTGCTATGCTTGCCTCCCTCTGTGCATTCATGGAACCACTTGCGGGTGTCTGTACTTACAACGGAAAATCATTTGATATTCCTCTAATGAATGCACGTTTTATCATGAATTCTTTGACATCACCGTTTCCTGGTCTACCCCACTTTGATTTACTTGCCTTATCTCGACGGATTTGGCGTGACAGACTGACCTCTTGCACATTACAAAATATTGAATCCCAAGTATTGAATGTCAATAGGGAATCGCAAGAGGTTCCAGGATATTTGATCCCTGAGATGTATACCGAATATCTACGGTCTGGTAATGCAGAACCCATGAAAGGTATTTTTTACCATAATGCCATTGATGTACTCAGTTTGGCAGCGCTTTTTATCCATTCAGCTGATCTTTTACACAATCCTCTCCGAGATATTCAACATGAGGGGATAGATTTAGCTGCAATTGGTAGATTATTCAAAATGCTTGGACAAGAAGAAGAAGCAATCGCAGTATTTGAAAAGAGCATAGAACAACACTTGCCAGATCATATATTTCAGCAAACTCTATTACACTATGCTGAAATCTTCAAAAAAAGTGGAGATTACTCAAAGGCAGTTCTGTTATGGCAAAATGCAGCAGATCGGGGAAATATCTTGGCATGTGAAGAGTTGGCGAAATACTTTGAACACAAGGAGAAGGATTTTCAACAGGCAATATCTTGGACTGAAAAGGCTTTGGAATATTCAGGAAGTAATCAACTATGGTTAGAATTATTTGATCATCGAAAGTCCCGATTGTTGAAGAAAATGATGTCACTAAATTCAGATAAGTAAATTTTTTATCAATATCTTAATTTCCAAAATTTTCTCTCATGGTATAATTTAAATTTGACCTGAACAAGGCCTTTAAACCCTGTTATCGAGTAAGGAGAAAGAAAATATGTCTGGACATTCACATTGGTCCACAATTAAACGAAAAAAAGGAGCATCTGATGCAAAGAAAGGTGCAATATTCACGCGACATGCACGTGAGATAAGTCTGGCGGCAAGAGAAGGCGGCGGAGATCCTGGCATGAATGTTAGCTTGGAACTAGCAATTGAACGTGCCCGCGCAGATAACATGCCTAAAGACAGCATCGACCGAGCCATTAAACGAGGTACCGGCGAAGATAAGAGCGGTGTTGAACTTGAAGAGATCACCTATGAAGGATATCTTGGTCATGGCGCTGTTGCTATGATTGAATGTGTTACCGAGAATCGAAATAGAACAGTTGCAGAGCTTCGTCACATTCTTACCCGCGCAGGTGGCAATCTTGCAGAAAACGGATCCGTCAGTTGGCAATTCGAGAGAGCAGCAGTATATTCCGTTAAGTCAGATGGAAAGAACTTCGACAAGGTTTTTGAAGCTGCGTTGGAAGCCGGAGCAGATGATGTTTTGGAAGAAGATGGTTACATTGAAATCATTGGGGGCATTGATACCTTTAAATCAATCAATGATAGCCTTCACAAAGCTGGCATCAAACCCGAAGAAGCTGGTTTACGCATGCTACCAAAGCAGGAACTTGAACTAAAAGATGATCAAACGCTGACTTTGATGCGGACGATCGAAGCCCTTGAAGAAAGTGATGATGTTCAAAACGTTTTTACAAACCTGAAGATTTCTGAGAGTTTGTTAGCAAAGTTGGAGGAAGAATAGTATCCCATGTTAGTTATGGGGATCGATCCTGGAATTGCCATTACAGGATACGGACTGATTGAACAGAGTGATTCTGGCGATCTAATTGTTATCGATTATGGCGTTTTTCGAACTGATTCTCATCTAACATTATCTTCCAGACTATTGTTGATCTACAACCACATAACTGATCTGTTGCTTCTCCACAAACCACAAAAATGTGCTGTGGAGAAGCTTTTTTTTCAAAAGAATGTGAAGACAGCTATGGCAGTCGGAGAAGCGCGTGGGGTTGTTTTACTTGCACTTGAAAAACAAGGAATTAATCCGAAAGAATACACACCAAATGAAGTCAAACAAGCAGTGGCAGGTTATGGGGGCGCAGATAAAAAGCAAATACAAATGATGGTACAAACCCTCTTAGCACTTCCTGAACTACCCAAGCCTGATGACGCTGCTGATGCATTGGCGATTGCACTATGCTACATAAGTCAGATTGGTTATGATGACGCAATTAGCGCTTCAGTCAGACAATGAAAATTACAAGCTTTTCCAATCCCACCATAAAAGCTATAAGGAAATTAGCTGAACATAAGGAAAGAGCTGCAACAGGTTTATTTCTGGCAGAGGGACTGCGTATTGTGGCTGAGGCTTTGCAATGTAATTCATCCATAGAATCTGTCATCATTTCTACTGAATTGTTAGTTAGCGAATTTGGCAAATCTCTCCTTGACTTGGTTAAAGAACGAAACATCCCAATACTTGATGTAACCCCATCAATTTTTGAATCTATTTCCATAAAAGAAGGTCCCCAAGGTATTGCTGCGGTTGTTCGCCAAAATTGGAGTAATCTGGAGGAAGTTAAAACCACTTCGGATCAGATCTGGATTGCGTTGGAGTCAATCCAAAACCCGGGCAATTTAGGAAGTATCATGAGGACTAGTGAAGCGATTGGTGCAAGTGGGATTATTCTTCTAGAACATTGCACAGATCCTTATGACCCGACTTCTGTAAAAGCATCAATGGGTGCCATTTTCTCTTTGGAATTAATTAAATCGGAGCTTGACACTTTTGTTAAATGGACAACAATCAATCAGGTTCCAATTATTGGCACTTCAGATAAAGCTGCTTCTGATTACATGGATGTAAACTATCCATGCCCATGCGTATTACTAATGGGAAGTGAGCGCCAGGGGCTTCCTCAAAAATACTTGGATCTGTGTACAGAAATTGTTAGGATCCCCATGCAAGGCCGCAGCGATTCACTGAATCTAGCAATTGCAGCATCTATAGTCCTCTATCAGATATATAATCAGAAGCGGATGAAGATAAGGTGAAGGAGTAGCAATGATATCAACAATTTCTGGTGAAATCATTGGAATAGGTGCAGATAATCTTACGATCGATATTCACGGCATTGGGTTTGATGTTGCAGTACCCAAAGCATTAACCTCTGAATTTCATCTCGGCCAGAGAATATCATTATTTACTCACCTCATCGTGCGTGAAGATTTATTAGCTCTTTATGGTTTTCCCACCAGTGAAGAAAGAGCTTACTTTCTATTATTACTCGGAGTTGAAGGCATAGGTCCCCGTTTGGCACTTGCAGTTATCTCTACCCTATCAATGGATGCGATCCGTCGTGCAGTATTTAGTGAACAACCGGAAGTGTTTACACGAGTACCTGGGATTGGAAAGAAAACAGCTCAAAAAATCATTATTCATTTGCAGGGTCGCATAAAAACTGATCAAGACTATGAGCCCATCCGGCGATTTGATGATGTAGATTCTCAGGTTTTTGAAGCTTTAGTGGAACTTGGGTATAGTGTCGTTGAAGCTCAGTCGGCGATCCAAGCCCTTCCGTCAGACTCACCCAATCAGGTTGAAGACAGGTTACGCACTGCTCTGCAATTTCTAAGCCGCTAGAAGATGGTGGCAAGAGATTGATGTTAGACTTTGAGTTATCGAAATTATCTGTTAAAATTATTAATGTTAATTTTTAATAATTGGTTTGGTCAGGTCAAGTATTGATCTGTAAAAATGAAAGCATAAGGAAGTTTAATGGCAGCATTCACCCGTGAACTCGGTATAGATTTAGGGACCTTCAATACTCAAATAGCTGAGGGAAAGCAAATTCTCATTCAGGAACCTACAGTATTGGCTCTGGTTATCGACGAATTAAAACTAGTTGAATATGGCACCACAGCTCTAGGTATGCTTGGCAGGGTTCCTGATTCTATCGAAGTTGTGCGACCATTACGGCATGGTGTCATAGCAGAATATGAAATCACCGAAAAATTTCTAAGTGTGCTATTAAAGAAAGTTACCGGACCCTCACTTTTCTTTCGTCCCAAAATTATGATCACAGTGCCTTATGGGATAACCAGTGTTGAAAGGCGTGCTGTGCATGAAGCCGGACTCGGCGCAGGAAGCCGTGAGGTCAGCCTTATTCAACAACCGTTAGCAGCTGCACTTGGCGTTGACTTGCCAATCAATACCCCTACCGGAAATATGATCATATGCCTTGGTGGTGGAACGACACAGTCAGCTGTCATCTCCATGAATGGGATTGTTTCTGCTGAGACGATTCAGACAGCGGGTTTAAAAATGGATGAAGCCATCATCAGCTACATTAGAAAGAAGTACGGATTGATCATTGGGCAACCAACTGCTGAGACTCTTAAACTTAGAATTGGAGCAGCGATTTCTCAAGAAGAACAAAAATCTATGGAGATTCAAGGACAAGACCAGGTTACAGGATTACCAAAACCAGCAACCATTACTACAGATGAAATCGTGGATGCTCTTCAACCTCCACTGGCGGAAATTGTCGCCTCCTCACGTCGTGTTCTAGAAAAGACTCCACCAGAATTGATTTCTGACATTATTGACCGTGGTGTCGCAATTTGTGGCGGGTCTGCTTTGTTAAAGGGAATAGATAAGCAACTCACCCTGGCTTTAGGCATACCGGCTTATCTTGTGGACAATCCGACGACCTGCACTGTAGAAGGTGCTGCACGAGGCTTGGCGATGATCGATACAATTTTTAGAAATCTTCCCTCAATTTAACTTGTTATGGATGAAAACATTGACCTGCAAGTAAAAACGAATTCGCCAAGAGCTAAGGCAATCTATAACAATTCTGCTACTCGCCGTCGGCATGATATCCCTCTCATATTTGCCTTAGTCATTCTCCTAATATTAGGGGCTCTTCTGTACTTAGCCTATAAAAAGGTGCTACCTGATTTAGTTAATTTTGGTCCTGCATTTTTCTGGACTGCTGGCAAGTATTACATCATTGGAATTCTTGTCTGTATTTTTCTTTTTTTCCTTTTTATAATCCTTTCAATCCCACCGCTCAAAAAAAGTGTTGAAATCAATGAGAATGCAATCATTCATTTAAAAGGGAGTCAATTAAGACACATAAGTTGGGATGAGATTAAGAGCCTTGTCATAAACCTTTCCCAAAAGTATTTTCTTTTTTTCCCCACACGACAAAACAAAAGAGTAATACTAAAAGATTCAGAAGGGACGATAATTAAGATTGACCAGAGTATTGAACCGTTTGACAAATTACTTCGATCAATTCGTCGAATCACCTTTGATCAATTAATCAACCAAACCCTCCTAGATTTTAATGAATCAAAAACATTATTGTTTGGTCTAATTGAAATCAATAAAGAGACAGGCTTACAACTAAATCGAAAACCACAAATAATAGAAGAGTTGTCTTCTGTCAATATATCGAATGGATTTTTAATTTTCCACACAAAAGGCAAGAAGAAGAAAATAAAAATCCCAATAAAAAAAATCGCCAACCTAGATTTGCTACTTGCCATCTTAAAATATCAAGGGATCCCTACTCAGCCAGAAAATTGATAAATGGTCTTCTTAATAGATATCCCCAGGAAAATGTCTTATCCTTGATCGTCCAAAAGTAGCTTGGAACATTCCCCTTGACAACAAAGGACATATGTCAATTCTTGTCCACTTTAAGCATTTTCTTAAGCACCTCATCAAGAAAAATTTTTGTGTTGATTGATATCTGGACCTGTCATATTAAATAATAAGATAATTTTTATCAATCGTTCTGCACAGCTGCCAAATTATTCATCAATGATAGATAATAAAATTTTCCACATCCAATGCGAGCCAACCAAATGAGAGTCAGTAATTATGGACTCTAAAAGAAATATAGATTTGTATCAAAAATACTTACTCCCAGTTTTCTTTGGTTGAAGGAGACGAACTCAAAAATCATTATTAATCTAATCCTCAACACAACCAAATATAATATAAGGTGTGAACGCAAATTATCGGCTAAAATAGAATAGATAAATCAATGATATCGGAGGAAAAATGCGTGCTGGAAGAATAATTTCATTTATTGTCGCTGCAGTTTTTATTATCTTCTCCTTCCTTTTTATATTAGGAGCATTCAGCGAAAATGGACAAACCTGGTGGCTTACTGTCGGTATCATCGGCATGCTAATTGGATTTGTGATGATCTTCATAGGAACAAAGCTATCCCCTCCTGTAAAAGCAGGTGACCAAAAGATTACGGTTAATGTCGATTTACCCGGAAATGTTAAGATGGATACAGTAAAATGCCAATCCTGTGGGGCACCACTTGCCCCTGAAGACATCAAGATTGTTGCAGGTGCAGCGATGGTGGAATGTCCAAGTTGTAAAACCACCTATCAAATAACTGAAGAACCAAAATGGTAAATCATATGAAAAAATGTAAATTCTTTGTACTATTACTTTGCTTATTCTTGAGTTTGGCAGTAACCCGGGGAGTTTCCGCCCAATCTTATCGATTTACCATGTCTGAACATGAGGTTGAAGCATACATCAATGCAGATGGGACATTAACTCTTTATTACTATATGGCAATTGACAATATGCCTAATGGTGATCCAATCGATTTTATTGATGTCGGCTTACCTTCCACGAATTATGACCTGAAAAGTATCACTGCAACAGTTGATGATAAACCTATCACAGGCATAGGTTCTTCAGCCTATGTAAGTGGTATTGAATTACCCTTAAAAGGAGATGCTATACAACCAGGTAATTCTGGGGTTGTCATTGTCACAATTGGGACGATTAGAGGTGTGCTATATCCTTATGATGAGGGAGATCGGGTCGATTATGTTAATTTTCAGTTTTCTCCAAATTATATTGATTCGCAGTATGAAAAATCGACTGCAACCAAATATCGGGTAACGATTATTTTGCCACCTGGCGTAGGTACGGATGAAGGTGTTTATTACACTCCGAGTGGCTGGCTTGGCTCAACAACTCCTGACGAGGCTTCAACAACAACAGATGGTAGGGTCTATTATTCCTGGTACACAGAAAACGCGAATGTCCATACACCTTATTATTTTGGCGCTGCTTTCCCAGCAAAGTACGTTGAATCCTCAAGTGTTATTGTCCCAATGGAGGAACCAACTGATATTGGATCTAGCGGAAGCCCGATCGGTGGGATACTTGCGACCATAGGTAGCGCACTTGTGCCATGTGGTTGTGTTACCGGTGTCCTGACTTTTATTGGATTTTCTTTTTATCAAGCAACAGTTGGCGCGAAGAAACGTAAATTGCAATACCTTCCTCCCAAAATTGCAATAGAAGGTCATGGTATCAAACGCGGTCTGACTGCTGTAGAGGCGGCTATTCTCATGGAAGAGCCTATGGATAAAGTCCTTACTATGATTATGTTTGGGACCTTAAAGAAGGGAGCTGCGACGGTATTGGAACGTGATCCACTTAAGCTTGAAGTCACAGATCCCCTGCCCGAAGGCTTACATGAATATGAGACTGGATTCCTGTCAGCGTTTAAGGAACCATCGGCGGATGGACGTCGACGGTTAATGCAAACTATGATGGTAGATTTAGTTAAATCCACTTCAGCCAAAATGAAGGGCTTTAGCCGTAAAGAAACGGTCGAGTATTACAAAAGTATTATCCAAAAAGCATGGAATATGGTTGAAGAAGCTCAGACTCCCGAAGTCAAGAGCGAACAGTACGACCGCACAATGGAATGGACAATGCTAGATAAAGAGTATGAGGATCGTACTCGCCGCACA
>CAZJLN010000065.1:9128-10711 GCA_964546745.1 uncultured Anaerolineaceae bacterium | reverse complement strand
CAGGGTTGGGTGGCGCATGTGGTTGAGTTGCTGTTGTCTGGGTCGCGTGTGGAATTGACCGTGATAGTCGTTACATATTGTGCGCTTACAGGTTGGATGCCAAGCCCGTCGGCAAACAATGTGGTGCCAATCAGGCAAAGGCAAAACAACAGGATCAGGATGGTCTTGGTTTTCATGGAGTTCTCCTTTATTAAATTGGAAAGATATGCGATGGTTTCGGAAACATTGATATGGCTTCCTCCGATGTTGTGTTGGTTGTTAATTAAAAGGAATACAGCAGCGCATCGAAGTAACTTGGATATACGATCTGGTGCATGCTTGTGCCTTTCAAGGATACAGATCAAAGAACTGTATCAGTCGATAGAGAGCTACATTGATTAACGATCAGAATTGAGATAACTCAACAAACTAACAAGTTAATATTACCATTAATTTTCACATATTTTGTCTGTAAAAATTTAATATTTTGGGTCTGAAGCGGTTATTTTGGAAATGCGCGGCTGTAAGCCTCCAGGATGCGGTCGCAGATGGTGTTGAAAGCCGCGTTCACCTTCCGGCGAGATGGATCTGCCATGTGCCAGGCGATAATCTGTTCCGCGCCGCGCGAGAAGGGCTTGGTGCAGGCAAAATCTGGTACGGCACGTTTGATCTTGCTATTGTCGAGGATAAAGCTGTGAGTTTTGTCACCCAACAGGCTGTCACCCCATACGGGATCGTAAACTTTAATCAAGTCGGAGGGGATGTGCACCAGCTGAGGATTAACGCCGGCTGCGGCTGCGACAATCTTGTGGATCTGATTCCAGGTGAGCCATTCATCCGAAGTGATGTGAAAAGCTTCGCCGATGGCGTGCGCATTGCCCAACAGCCCGATAAAGCCCTTGGCAAAGTCGGTGTTGTGCGTCAGCGTCCAAAGCGAAGTACCGTCGCCATGCACAATGACCGGTTCCCCGCGTAACATGCGATCGACCGTAGTCCATTCACCATGAATGGGGACATAGCACTGGTCGTAGGTGTGCGAGGGGCGCACAATGGTGATGGGAAATTTCTCTTCACGGTAGGCACGCACCAGGCGCTCTTCGCAGGCAGCTTTGTCACGTGAGTACTGCCAGATGGGATTGTCCAGCAAGGTGGATTCGGTTACGGGCAGGAGAGTAGGCGGTGTCTGATAGGCAGAAGCCGAGCTGATGAACAAGTATTGACGGGTGCGCCCGCGGAAAAGCGACAGGTCGGTCTCGATATGGTCGGGTGTGTAAGCGACGAAATTTGCGACGGCGTCAAACTCTTGATCACCGAGGAGCTTGCGAACTTCCTCCGGGTTGCGAATGTCGCCGGTGAGTACTTTAGCTCCCTGAGGGACAGGACGCATAGCGCTGCTGCCACGGTTGAGCAAGGTCAGGTCGATGCCGCGCTCGATTGCAAGTTGAGAACAACCTGAACTGATCGTACCGGTACCGCCAATTAATAATACTTTCATAAGTGCCTCCTGTGAAATGCAATATCCAATTGTACCCTTTTCTTTTTCAAATCTTTATCATAAGGATTATAAGTATTGAAAACCAAAATAAGCCACCCACAACGACCCA
>CAZJLN010000065.1:0-9028 GCA_964546745.1 uncultured Anaerolineaceae bacterium | reverse complement strand
AAATTTGATCTTTAAAAGGAAGAAGACATGGGAAAAACACTATTGCTTTTAATGGGAATCATACTGTTTATTTCTGCCTGTAATCCAGCAAAATCAACCATTGACGAGGAGACTCCAGAACCCTTATCTGTGCCGGATGAAATCCCGGGCGAGGTGGTCTATGTTCCATTTCCTTACACCATCAAACTGGATGGCAGTTTGTCAGATTGGCAAAGGGTACCCTTTTATACAGTCAACACTGGTCCAATGCTTTCGCCTGACCCGGCAGAGAATGGCTCTTTCACTTTTGCAGTTGCTGCTGATGAAGAGAATTTCTACATCATCCTGCAAATGCCAGACAAGAACATTGTTGCTGGGCAGCACGGTACTGAATTCTGGAATGAGGATTCGATGGAATTTTACATCAATGCTTCCGGAAACCTGGGGGCAAAGAGTTATTCAACCAATATCTTCCAGCTTAACTTCAATGCGGCTGATATTGGCAACACCGATCCAGAAGCCCTCACCATCACAGGAGTGTTCAGCACGGATGTGCCTGTAAAAGGATTTGTTTTTAAGACGGAAAATGGCTGGGGTGTGGAAGCTGCGCTGCCGCTTGCTGGCATTGTCAAGCCAGAGCATGGCACCGAAATTGGCTTCCAGGCGCAAATCAACGGCGCAACGACCAAAGACCGTGATGTCAAGCTGATCTGGTCTAAAGCAGATACCAAGGATGAGTCCTGGCAATATCCCTATCTCTTTGGCAGGGCGATCTTTTTCGAGATTGGTCGCAAAGATATCCCCCGACCCAGTGTTGTGCAAGCTCAGCCGACTGCCACACCCACGCCTGGACCAATCATCAAACCATTGTTGGTGAGCGTCAACCAGACGGGTTATTTCCCAGAAGGCAAAAAGATCGCTTCGGCAGCGATAGAATTGACTGAACCTCAGGATTGGGAGTTGAGAGATGGCGATGGTAATGTTTTACTTATTGGAAAGACCATTATAAAAGGGGATGACGTGAGGTCTGGGGATTTCCTGCACCAAATTGATTTTTCGGAATATGCCACTGAAGGCGAGAACTTTACCATCGCAGTGGGAGAGCTGAAAAGCGTGCCTTTCGGCATCAAGGCTGGAATTTATGAGACGCTCAAGAGGGATGCCATGGCTTACTTTTATCATAATCGCAGTGGCATTGCGATTGAGAGTCAATTTGTGGGGGAGGGATGGGCACGTCCTGCGGGACACACGACGGATAATGCAGTCACTTGCTACAAGGGCAAAGACCCGGACGGCAATACCTGGAATGGTTGTGACTATACCCTGGATGTTGCAGGTGGCTGGTATGATGCCGGCGATTTTGGGAAGTACGTGGTCAATGGCGGCATTTCTGTTTGGACTTTGTTAAATCTTTATGAGATGCAGCCAGCGGCTTTTCCGGATGGGACGCTTGCTCTTCCAGAGGGCAATAACGGCATCCCTGATATTCTGGATGAGGCACGCTGGGAAATGGAATTTCTCCTCTCCATGCAAGTACCCAAAGGGCAGAAGCTGGAGGGCATGGTGCACCATAAGATACACGACGAAAGCTGGGCTGGCATCCCCATGGTTCCCCCCAGCGAGGTTGACAATGATAATAATCACAAGGTCGATGGCACTGGGCGTTATCTTTTCCCGCCCTCTACAGCAGCAACGCTCAATATGGCGGCAACCGCAGCGATGTCTGCCCGGATCTGGAAAGAGATAGACCCTACCTTCTCAGAGCAATGCCTGGTGGCGGCGGAAAAAGCCTGGCAGGCAGCGCTTGATAATCCCACCATCTTTGCGGGCAACACCCCAGGCGCAGGCGGCGGCAATTATGATGACAAAAATGTCAGCGATGAGTTCTACTGGGCAGCATCGGAACTGTTTATTGCCACTGGTAAAGATGCTTACCTGGATTACCTGCTCAAATCTCCCCATTTTGGTGCTGCGAAGCCGTTCGAATGGGGCACCACTGCGACATTAGGTACCTTCTCGCTTCTTTCAATAAAAAACGGTTTACCTGCGGATAAAGTGCAGATCCTCAAGGCAAATGTGATCGCTTATGCTGACGGCATGCTGGCTGTACAGGAAAAAGATGGTTATATGGTGATGATCGAAGGATCTTATCCATGGGGGTCTAATGGTCAGATCCTGAATAATATGATGTTGGTCAGCCTTGCGCATAAAATCAGTTTCGATGGCAGGTATCTTAATGCAGTTCGCTTGAGTATGGACTATATCATGGGACGCAACCCGGTCAACCAGAGCTACGTATCGGGTTACGGCACTTATAGCATGCAGCACCCGCATCACCGCTTCTGGGCGAACGATCTAGCCAAAGGTTACCCACCACCTCCTGCTGGGGTTGTATCGGGCGGTCCCAATGCCAATCCGGCGGACCCGGTTGCCAATAATGCCAATTTGGCTAGCTTGCCGGAATCAAAGCGATATCTTGATGAGATTGGATCGTACACGACCAATGAGGTCACGATCAACTGGAATGCGCCTCTGGTCTGGGTAGCAGCTTACCTGGACGCAAATCGCGAATAGACCAAGGTTTGTGGGGTAGACATCTTTGCCTACCCCAACTTATTGCTTGTTTCATGGGTCAAAATTTTTGATTCTTTTGTCTTTTCCTCCTTGACTCTCCCCCAAGGGGAGGATGTACACTATATATGTTGGCGCCCAACAAAATTTTGAAAGGATCAGGAATGCTTAAAATTGGTGAGTTCTCAAAGACAACCGGGGTGACTGTCAAAGCTTTACGGCATTACGAGCGCCTGGGTCTGATTCGGCCATACTGGATTGACAAGTACACAGGCTATCGCTATTATGACGAAAGCCAGGTGCTTTTGGTTAGTCGCATCCTGTATTTGAAGTCCATGGGGTTTTCACTTCAGCAGATCCGGCAGCTGATAGGGCAAAACCTCACATCAAACAGACAGCGCCTCCTTTTTGAGACCAAACGCAAAGAGCTTTTGAAGCAGATCGAAGCTGACCAGCGACGCTTGGTTAACCTTGATCACCACCTGATCCACTTATCACAAGATCCACAATCTATTATCACTCAGAAGGAGAATCAAATGGAACTGGAATTAAAAACACTCCCGGCGTTCAAAGTCTTTGGACTGCTTTATGTGGGGAAGAATGAGAATCATGAGATCACTGCCCTGTGGGGGCAGTTCAATCAACGCGGGGATGAGCTTTGCCCGCCCGCAACCACTCAGACCTATGGCGTCTGCCGTATGCTGCCGAACAGCAAGGCTGGTGAGTTTGAATACCTGGCTGGTGTTGAGTATCAGGAAGGGCAGCCTCTCCCTCGAGGCACGGTCTTACGCGAGGTACCTGCCTGTACCGTGGCGGTATTCAAGCATCTAGGCGCCGCAGATACCTTGCACCAAACCTATCAAAATATTTACACGCAGTGGCTGCCTGCCTCAGGCTACGAACCACTGGAGCCGGGTTTTGATATGGAGGTCTACAATGAGGAGTTCACGTTCTTTGAACCTGACTCAGTCATGTACATTTACGTACCCATCAAGCCTAAGGCATAATTTTCCGCCAACATTTCTTTAACAATTGTGGCGAGGCAAAATCCTCCTGGGATGCCTCGCCACACTATCTATATTCTTTCCTTTATCCCACAAAGCTAATTTCAAAACCTATAATTGGGCTATAATCATCCTATAAATTTCAAAGGAGGATTTTTGTTATGTTTATTTATATTTTTTCACTATTAGCATTTGTTACGGCTCAGCAGCAAGAAGAGACTGTTAAGACCCCCTGGTGGGGTTGGATCTTAGCGATTTTAGCCTTGGCAGCTTTTATCTGGCTGGTCATTGATAACTATCGAAAAGATAAACAGCAAAAAGAACTGGATCAAGCCGCTGCGAGAATGAAGGAGATTTCAGCATCGACTCAAATTGATGAAAAACAAGCCCTTGCCACACAGATCAGCGGGTTGGAGCTCGAACAAGCTGCCGAAGAGTTATTACGAGAACGCGGCAAGGTCGAGTCAATGGACTTGATCGAAACTGACCTGGATGGTGTAGAAGGTCCTGAAATTGTGCAGGTGATCAAGAAAGAGGTTGCTGAGGAAGAAGGTATGCAGGTCACCAAAACTACCGAAACAGTCACTTCCTTTGTGGATGGCATCGCCACTGATGGGATCTCAGAGACCTTAGTTGTTGACACCGATAAATTGGATGTCTCTCGGGTAACCCAGCGCCTTTCAACGGAAGGCGAAGGTATTGACCATCAGGAGGGTATTGAGACTTTCGCGGTCGACAGTGAGGGGTTGGATGTGATTGAAACTGCTGAGACAAGCTTTGACGAGATCCAGGGAACAGGCGTGGTGAACATGACCAGGACCGTGATGGATGAAGAGAAAGGCATTGGATTTGTAGACAAAATGCAGGCTGTCGTTGAACCAGATGAAGAGGTCGGCGAGATCGCTGAAGAAGAGCTTGAGCAAGCTGTTGAGGCGTCAAAATCATATCCTGAGAAAGTTCAAGCTGTTGATTGGGCTGCTGCGACAGAGGCGGTTGTGCCTGATGATCTGACGTTGGTGGAAGGGATTGGTCCAAAGATCAAGTCTATCCTGCATGATGCTGGTGTAAAAACCTTTTCTCAGTTAGCGCAGATGGAGCCTTCAGCAATCAAAGATATTATCGTGGCAGCGGGCTTGCGCCTGGCAGATACCACCACCTGGCCGATGCAAGCGAAATTAGCTGCAGAAGGCAAATTGGAGGAGCTCAAGGCGTTTCAGGATTCTTTACAGGGCGGCAAACTCATTTAGTTGCTCATATTACAATCGAAAGAAGGGCAAGGAAACCCAAGTCAAATTGGCTCCTTGCCTTTTGCGTTAAGATATTGAAAAGGTTACTTTAGTGCCTAAAAGTTTCTTTTTTAATTGATTGAGTTTTTTCCCTAATAATTTTTATGATAAGATAATGGCAGCAATTACCGGGATTAAACCGCCTGTCAGATCGTTTTACGGGTAGTATGCGATCTTTTATGCCTGCCATATTTGGTAGGAAAAATTTATTAAATCACTTTTTGGGATTACAGGAATTTCGTTTTCCCATAAAAAAAGGGCAGCTAGATGGACTTTTTATCAGAACAATCCATATCCAATGATCGCAACAATGGGTTTATCGTCAGAGTTGTAGGCGTGGTGGTGGATGTCGAATTTCCATCAGGCGACTTGCCCAGTATTCATAACGCGCTCTTGGTACGTCGCAAAAATGCGGACGACCTGATGCTTGAGATCCAGGAGCATGTTGGCCCACGAGTGGTGCGTGCCATTGCCATGGGTAGTACAGCTGGGCTCAGCCGGGGCTTGCTGGTAGAAGACCTTGAATCACCCATCCGCGTACCCGTAGGGCCATCGACCTTGGGAAGAATGTTCAATGTGGTTGGTAAACCAATTGATGAGAAACCCGGACTGAAATCACGGATGTATCGACCTATTCATAGCAAACCGCCCAGCTTGCTCGAGCAAAGAGCGACCACTGAGACGCTCGTGACGGGCATCAAAGCGCTGGACCTACTAACACCTTATCCTAAAGGTGGCAAAATTGGTTTGTTTGGTGGGGCAGGAGTTGGCAAGACTGTCTTGATGATCGAACTGATGCGAAACACTATCCGCCGTCATTCTGGTATTGTCGTCTTTGCCGGTGTGGGAGAGCGAAGCCGTGAGGGCAACGACTTGTGGCTGGAATTGAACCAGCAGGGCTTGATAGACTCAACTGTGCTGGCGTTTGGGCAGATGAATGAACCTCCGGGTGCAAGATTGCGCCTTCCATTTACTGCCTTGACGATGGCAGAGTACTTCCGGGACAAAGAAAAGCGCCCAGTATTAATTTTTATTGATAACATCTACCGCTTCATCCAGGCTGGCTCAGAAGTATCTGCGCTACTTGGTCGGTTGCCCAGTGAAATGGGGTATCAGTCCACCCTGGAATCTGAGATGGGTACGCTGCAAGAGCGCATCTCGACTACCAGTAGCGGGACGGTCACGTCTGTGCAGGCGGTCTATATCCCCGCAGATGACCTGACTGATCCCGCTGTTGCGGCAACTTTTTCGCATCTGGATGCGTACACGGTTTTGTCGCGGCGCTTGGTTAATCTAGGTATCTATCCTGCTATTGATCCACTGCAATCCACATCCACGCTGCTCTCCCCACTCATTGTCGGAGACGAGCATTATCAGGTGGCGATGCAGGTGAGAGCTACCATTGCACGTTATGAAGAGTTGCAAGACCTGATTGCAATCTTGGGGATGGAAGAGTTAAGCCTTTCTGACCAACAAACAGTCATTCGAGCGAGACGCTTGCAACGCTTTTTGACCCAGCCGTTCTTCTCGGCGGAGTCATACACGGGTAATAAGGGCGTGATGGTGTCTTTAGAGGATAACCTGCGTGGGTTTAAAGGCATCCTCGAAGGCAAGTATGATGACCTGCCTGAGCAGGCTTTTTATATGGTTGGCGGCATCGATGAGGCTTTGGAGAAAGCGGATCGGTTGACCTTTAAGGAAGACAATGGCGATGCCTGATGAAGCTTTGGTTCTGGAAATATTAGGCGTGGATGGCGTCATCTATCAAATGGAAGAGATCACGTCTATCAGGCTGCGGCTTGAGGATGGCGGATTGATAGGTATTCGACCTGGGCACGCTCCCCTGATTGGGATGGCGGCGGAAGGTGCTGTTCAATATCGGGTTAATGAGAAAACCGAAATTGTCAACATACAACCAGGCATCCTATATGTCAACCGCAATCATGTCAGGATCTTGACCACAGGCTCAAAAGATGTTGGTAATAAATAAGTAAGAGAAGCCTTGAACAGTAATAATGACAAAGACCAAAATAGCCGAAAATACCAGACACAATTTTCTGGAAGAGACCTAAGAGCGTCTTCGATCGGTTGGGAGATTGCGCTTCCCATTGTGGGTGGCCCGGTTCTGGGTTATTTTGTCGATCGGCAGTTTGAAACAGGTGTGACTTTTACAATTGTATTTTTAGTTATTGGCCTTATCTTTAGCGCTATTAGTCTGGTCAGATTTATACAGTATGAGTTTACGATCATGGAGAAAGAAAAGAAAGAGAAGGAAAATAAAATAAATGAGCAGCTTGATCAAAGACATTAGTTTAGGATTACTCTGGTTGGCAGCAGGGGGTGTGTATGCATGGCTTTCCATGCAAATGATTAAAGCTGGTGTCAACAAGCTGGAGCCAGGGCAAAAGACTGTGTCCGTCCCTCTATTAGTGCTTGGCATATTCTTGCGTTGGGCACTCGTGGCGGTGTTGCTTTACTTTGCCGTAAAGATGCACATCATCTATGCACTTATTTTTATTTTGGCGTTTTCAATCATGCGTTTCATTCTGATCTATAAGCTTCATCGTAAGTCAAATAACATGGACAAGACGACAGGGGAAGGGTAAACATGGATATCATTGATCATCCGATCCTCTTTCATTTTTTGGGCATTCCGATCAGCGAGACAGTTGTGATGACCTGGATCCTCATCGTCATCACAGTTGTTTTGATATTGATCATTCGCAAGTTAATTCCAAGCCTGCTTGATACGTTACTGGAATTCATCACTGGGGTGGTTGGGGATGTTTTGGACGTAGACAACCTCAATCCCTACTTGCCATTACTGGGCAGCCTGTTTATTTTTATTCTCTTAAGTAATATCATCTCTATTGTACCGGGGCTTAAATCACCCACATCTGATATCAATACCACGCTAGCATTAGCATTGGTAGTGTTATTCTCAGTCCAGCTATATGGCATTCGCCGTAAAGGTTTTTGGGGCTACCTTAAGACCTTTTCAGACCCAATTTGGCTGTTCCCACTCGAAATCGTATCGCAGATTAGCCGAACTTTTTCTCTGACCCTGCGTCTATTTGGGAATATCATGAGTGGCGACCTGATTGTTGCTATCGTGTTTTCCATCATTCCACTCATAGTACCGATTGCAATGATGTCACTTAGCTTGCTTACCGGCGTATTGCAAGCCTATGTTTTTACTGTATTAGCCTCGCTTTACATCGCATCTGCTGTTGAGATCAATATAGAAGATGAAAAGATGAAAAAAGTGGGATTTCTTAAAAAATTAAAAAACCGAAAGGAAGAAAACTATGGAAAATCTTGAACCTGGCACCCTGGTCACTATTATTACCATTATTGTTGCCGGCATAAGCATCGTGATTGGAACAATGATACCTACGCTTATGCAAGGACAAGCCGCTGGAAAAGCTTTGGAGGGTATGGCTCGCCAACCTGATGCGGCTTCGCAAATCCGCACCACCATGATTATCTCAATGGCGTTGATCGAGACGGCGTCCATCTATGTGCTGCTAATTGTCCTTGTTTTGATATTCTTCAACCCGCTGCTAGAACGCTTCATTGGGGGATAAACCATGCTTGATTTTAGCGGGTCGACCATTATTTGGGAAATTGTTAACTTCATTGTTATCACTGCTATTCTCTATTTTTTAGTCTTTAAACCGATCGTTAAGCGATCTGAAGCGCGTGCAGCTGAAAAAGCCAGATTGATGGAGGAGCTGACCCAAGACCGAGAAGCAGCAGCAGAAAAGTTGAACCAAATCAACACCCGGCTTAACAACTTGGATACTGAGATTGATAAGATTGCAGATGAAGCCTATGAACACAACAAGGTGCTTCAAGCTGAACTGCTGGATGCCACCCGCGAAGAAGCCAATCAGATCCTTCAGGATGCGTTGTTAGAAGTCCGTAAAGAGCAATTTATCGACATGAAAACCCATCAGAGCGATTTGATTGATGTTATTCTAGATATCAGCGGGGAAACAATGCGAAAGGTTGCGCCTCCTGATGTGCATGCAGCGCTGATTGAAGGCTTGACAAAGAAGATCTGGGATTTGGGCAAGTCGAATATGCGTCAGGTTCAATCCATTCGTGAATCGTTGACGGAAAGGCAGCCAACTGCTTACGTGACCTCAGCCTATCCATTAACTGGGGAGCAGGAATTAAATCTTG
>CAZJLN010000064.1:0-10790 GCA_964546745.1 uncultured Anaerolineaceae bacterium | reverse complement strand
CGCTCGGACCATCTTTAGGAATTGCGCCTTCAGGGATATGAAGGTGAATATCAACCCCTTCAAAGAAATCCTCCTCAAGTTGATAGATTTCCGACCTGGATTTTAAATATGACAAGGCAGCTTGAGCAGATTCCTGCATGATATCACCAATCTGCCCCGTAATGATGAGGTTGCCTTTTCCATCCAAGATCAACACTTCAACAGGCATAATTTCCCCACCATTTTCAGTCCAAGCCATAGCGGTAGCTACACCAATCTCATCTTTCCCTTCGGCTTCTGAAGAAAAGAACTGAACAGGTCCCAAATAACGTTCAATAGCGGTAGCTGTAATTTGATGTGGAAAGGTTTTTCCTTCTGATTTGGCTCGTGCAACTTTTCTGCAAATCTTACCAATTTCACGCTCCAAGTTTCGAACTCCAGCCTCATAGGTATAATGACGAATGATCTTCTGCAATGAAGGTTTTTGAAAGATAATCTCTTTCGTTTCCAGACCAGTTTCTTCAATCTGTCGTGGAATGATAAATCGGTAAGCTATTTCAAGTTTCTCTTCCTCAATATACCCTGGAAATTCGATAATTTCCATTCGGTCGAGCAATGCAGGGGGAATCGAATTGAGGGAATTGGCTGTGGTGATAAACATCACCTTTGATAGATCATAAGGCAATTCTAGGTAGTGGTCTGAGAATGCATAATTTTGTTCAGGATCCAAAACCTCCAATAAAGCTGCAGATGGGTCTCCCTTGAAGTCAGCCCCAACTTTATCAATTTCATCCAACATGAAGAGGGGATTGATGCTGCCCGCCCTGCGCATGGTTTGCAGGATTCTACCGGGAAGAGCGCCTATATAGGTGCGTCTGTGACCACGAATTTCGGCCTCATCTTTGACCCCGCCCAGAGAAAGTCTAACAAATTTTCTACCCAATGCTTGTGCAATAGATTGACCCAAAGAAGTCTTACCAGTTCCAGGTGGTCCAACAAAGCAAAGAATTGGCTGTCGATTCTTTTTTGGTTTCAAGCTACGAACAGCTATGTATTCCAGAATGCGGTCTTTTGCTTTTCCAAGACCATAATGGTATTGTTCCAAGATCTTTTTTGCATGATTAACATCCAGATTATCTTCGGTTTCGTATGTCCATGGAAGATCCAGTATCCAATCCATATATGATCGTATAGTTGCCACTTCAGGTGCCATTGATGACATCTGTTTCAATCGATCCAGTTCTTTTCGAATCGACTTCTCTGCTTCTTTGGACATGGATGTTTTCTCAATCTTTTCAGCTAACTCAGCCAATTCGCGCGACCAAATATCACCTTCACCTAGTTCAGCCTGTATCACCCTTAATTGTTCTCTCAGATAATACTCCCGCTGGGTGCGGTCGACTTCAGTTTGAACCTGAGATTGAATCTCATCTTCAAGCTCTAAGACTTCCAATTCTTCCACTAAGATCTTGTTAGTCCGCTTGAGGCGTGAAACAGGATCCTGAATATTTAACAGCTCTAGGCGTTGTTCAAAGGGAAGCGAAAGAGTAGTAGCGATCATATCTGAAAGCCACCCTGGGTCATTAATGTTCAGAGAATAAAGGTAAGCTTCTTCGGGTAGACTTTGGTTCAATTCCACGCAGCTCTTGAAAAGGTCACGGACCGAGCGCATAAGAGCTGTAACTCTCTGAGAAGTTCTGAAAGTCTCGCTGATTGGTCGAACGTTGACGATCAAGTTGGGTTCTTGCTCAACAATATTTAGAACCTCTACACGTCGCCTGCTTTGAACTAGGGCAGAGTAATTTCCATCCTGCATTTCTAGCAAGCGTCCAACAGCCAATTCGACCCCAATAAGAGCTTCAGTAAAATTTTCTGTTTGTTTTTCCGGGAGGAAGTTGAGACCAATAACCGTTAGATTTTCTCCTTGAGCAAAAGCAATCGAAGAAAGCCATTGGGTTCCTTCCATGTAGATTGGTGAAACCATCCGCGGAAAAACTACTGTATCTTCAAGCATTATCGCTGGTGCGCTGAAAGTGCCGTCATCCAGAGGAATCCGATCCTTAATACGATACAGTTCCTCAGTTCGTTGATGGATGTTATCCTTAAGATCGCTGTCAAAAAATGGAGAATATTTATTAATCATACTCATCCGTGCTCCATAATATGGTTAATTTAAGAAGTGATATCTTATCACGAAACTAGTGATATTCCTCTATTAATTCTAATTTGAGGCCAGACTGCTCTTCCGGCGGCAGCAACAAAAACACTTCCAGTTATTAGAATTAGCGTATTGCTCTCAGCCTCATCCACGGCAGTCTGAATGGCATCTTCGATCGGAACAATTGCTTTGACAGGTAGATTTGTATCCTTGAAATGATCCATTATTTCAATTGCATCCATGGCTCGAGGATGAATAGATTGAGAAGTGATGACCTTATTAACTCTAGGCGATAGTGCCTTGATAATTGATTTGACATCTTTATCAGCAGAAACACCAAAAACAAGGGTTACGGGCAATCCTGGGAAGTAATCATCCAATGCCTGGACTAGATGTTCAGCAGAATCTGTATTATGCGCAGAATCCACAACAATTGCTGGGTCTAAGTGTAATATCTCAAACCTACCAAGCCATTTTGTCTCTGCAAATCCTTTTTGTATGGCAGAATCTGATACTTCCAATCCAAAAAATGTGGCTGTTTTAATAGCAGCATAAGCCGTTGCAGCATTAATAACCTGGTGATAACCCAAGAGGGGAATAATTAATTGGGTTGAAGAAGGTTCAATGCTTTCTTCATTAATTCCAACAGGGATGTTAAATCTTGGGGTGACCTCAAGTGTCTGGCCTTCAAGTGAGTAGCTTAGTGAAGTAAAAGAAAGGTCTTTTCCAACAATAACAGCAGGTGAATTTCTTTCCTCGCAAAGGGCTAGTAATCGGTTTTGAGCTTCATCTTTTTGAGGTGAAATGACCACTGGTTTTCCTGGTTTAATAATGCCACCCTTTTCGAATGCGATTTTACTAAGTGTGTTTCCTAAAACTGCCATGTGATCAAATGAAATTGAAGTGATGACAGATACTAAAGGCGATACAATATTGGTTGCGTCTAATCTGCCACCCAAACCCACCTCAAGAACTGCAACATCAATTTTCTTTTCAGCAAAATAAAGAAAACCTAAAGCTGTTGTCAATTCAAATGTTGTAATCTCAGGAACCTGAGGTACAACTTTTTTCATAGTCTCAACTAATCTAACTACTGAAAGATGGTCAATCTCTTCGCCATCAACCTGAATACGTTCAGTAAATTCTTGCATATGAGGTGAAGTGTATAATCCCACCTTGTAACCAGCAGACCTTAATGCACTTGCGCAAAAGGAACAAACTGAGCCTTTACCTTTTGTGCCAGCAACATGAATAACCTTGAATCGATCCTGAGGATTCCCTAAAAGCGACATAAACTTTATCATTCGGTCAAGTTTGAATTTTGCTTCAGCGTTGCGTAAATTCCGCTTGAGGCTGTAGTCAATAAAGCTATAAATGTAATCTAAAGAAGCTTGATAAGCAATTTCGACACTGTCCATTTATCATCCTATTAAAAGTACCAATATTTTATGATTGTTGCTAGAATATTTGATCCGTACCTTATGGAATTATCAAGTCGACTAATAACACATACCCAATTGTGGCAAATCCCTCTCCACGATGTTCTACCAAGAGACACTCACGATTGAAATTATCAAACATTCGATCTTGCATAGGAAGTAATGTAACTGTACTGCCCTCAGGAATTCTTCCATTCGCAGTAAATCCCTCATAGCAGCCGTTACGAGCAAAGATATTACGGATTGCCTCTGCATAAACAATAGGAGTTGGGGTAAAGGTCATGGTAGGCGTCGCAGTCCAATCAGGGGTTGGGGTCAATGTAAGGGTCGGTGTTAAGGTGATTGTTGGAGTTAAAGTCAATGTTGGTGTATTTGTGATTGTTGGGGTCAATGCCAACCGCCTCTCTTCAGCAGCCTGTTTCATTGACCGAATTCCTAATCGTAAGCTTATTGCTACGATTGAGATTACCAATATCCCTAAAACTACAATAACTAAGTAAAATGGTGTTAATTTTCGGTGTAATTCAATCACAGTTGGATCTTGGGGAAATTTGAGCCTGACAGGTTTGAGTATGCGATTGGTAGAAAAAGCCAAGAATCGATTCCCAGAACTCAGAGCTTTTCCTGCCCTATCCAACGAATCCTGATATCCATTCAAATCAACTTCTAATCTATCAAGCTGAGATGATACAGCCTGAATTTCAGTGTCAAACCCAGCTAACTTTTGTAACAAACTAAGCTTTTCTCGTCCTTCACGCATGAATTCTCTAGCTCGGTCAAGTGTTGGGGCACTTTCAGCTGAACTCACAGTTCGTTGAATGCTTTCTAGCATTGTCTTTTTAGTTGTTGGAACAATCAGGTCAAGTCGATTAACTAAACGAGTCACCTGGGGCACATCACCATATTTAAGGTGTAATCGCTCAAGATTCGATTTGGTTTCAGCTAATTTATCAGGTGATACCTGTCCACCCATTCCGAGGGTATCGCCAATTTCATTCAAGATCGCTAAATCATTCCGGATCTCTGCCGCTTTATCTATATATTCAGGAATGGCAACAGCGCTAGCAGCAGTTTGAATTTTTGAAAGCGCACTCATTAAATCCCCTTGCCCTAGTTGGCTTAACCCTTCTTTGTAAACCTCATGCGCTTGCATTTGATTTTCCAAATCATGACGTAACTCTTCTCCTTCACGCCACCTCTTGACACCGGATTCTTGCAAGATTTGAAAAGCCTCTTCTATGTAATTAAGTGCTACCTGGTATCGAAACACCCGCGCAGCTGATTGAGCTTTTCCATAGGCTTTACCTGCATCAGGAGGAAGAGCTACAGAAGGAATATTACCTGTTCGTAAATAATCTTCAGCCTCACTGCGATGTTCCTGTGCCCGAATCCAACCGGGTTCAACGAGAAGCACTTTCTCATACAATGAAATGGCAGCTTGGTAACTGCCTTTATAAAAGGCTTCTTCAGCTTGATCCATCATCGACTCAGCTTCAGGATCATGACTGGACTGAAAAAACTTTCTCAAAGGATCGATATTGTCATCTGGGTTCAAATCTGGAGACCTGACAAGTTGGGGGGAAGCATTATCGGTAAGATCTAAATTTTTATCTATATTCTTATCAGGTATATCAACCTGAGTATCAGCTAACCTACGGCCTCGTTCTCTTCGAATTTCCCGCAGTAAACGATTTGCTTCTTCCAAATCCTCGATATTAATATCTTCAGAAACCCGCTCGGTCGCTAAGGCTTCCAGGTATGATGAAAGCTGATTCTCAGATTGAGCAAGTTCCTCATTGCTTGTGGATTTCCCCTCGACAATAACTTGAACCTGAATTAACAGGTCTTTTAACATAACTTCATCCTTTTTTACTACTCGTTTTATTCAAACAATTATAGTCTCTTAACTAAGAGCTGTTTTAGAGCTTCACTCATTTCATCTGCAGACATAAATCCCCCTGACAAAGCTTTTTCAAGAAACTGCATCTCCGCCATATTTAAACGTTTTTGAACATCATAAGGATAAGAGGCTTTGTAATATCTGGGAGAACTTTCAATATCTTCAGGCCGATTTGGACCTACAGCTACAGAACCCGGTGCTTGTTTCCCAGTGAAAAGGTGATGAAGTGCACGAGAGCTAAATTGTAATATATCAAATTGGATGCTCTCTTTTGATACATATCCAGGACTCCAACGACCAATGTTCCAATCAATTATGATGACCTGCTTCCGAAAATCATTCCAGTAATAGTGAAGCAACTTATGATCCATATATACTGCACCAGTCTTATGAGCTTGGCTTAGAAGATCGCAAATTTGAATCGCTATTTCAAGGACCTGTTTTACAGTCAGATTGGTCATGAATGCGCCTCGGGTGTATCCTGCGTCACATAGGAGATACAAATTATCCTCCCACCGTCTTTCTAGCAGGATAAAAGGCAACCAACCGGAGGTTAAACGTTGGTCCATTTCTGAAAGCATTTTTTCAGTTTCTGATACATCAAATTCAACAAGGTCACCACTTACCTGGTTCGCACTGGCAGTTATCTCAAGGCTTTTAGTGAGTGGAGCTTGTTCTTCTGGCCAGTGGTTATGATCGTTCACTTTTAAATAACCTGACTTCTGCATAGGAGTAATGCCATTTTTCTCAGATAAAGCAGGAAGGATAAGTAACTCTTGTTTGAAGAGAGGTTTTGCATATTGGATCTTGTCATGCCGCATGATTTTAATCGCAAGATCTCGCTTATAAACGCCTGAGGGATTCCTATCTTTGAAAAGAAATACTCTTGCACTTGAGCCTGCAGCCTCAGGAACCGCATAATCATGTTGACCATTCGTCAACCATGTATCTAATGGTTCTGTAAGGTGACAATCCGAATTTAGACCAAATTTACTTTCAAGCATTCATAAACCTCAAAACAAAAAGCTATTTTACCATTGCAAGAATACATTTCAAAACGAAGATAAGAAATCATGGCTCGCCAATATTTTAAACCAACTAAAAAGTGGATGATTGGAATCAATAGTAGATAAAAAATCATTCATACTAACTTTGGTATTTAATTTCATGAATTGAAGATACTGTTGGTGCCAAAGACGGATTTGTGAATTTGAATCAAAGGTTTTAAGAATATTCTCGATACTTATGAGTGAATTCATTAAATCACCAGCACTATTATACGCTTTTTGAGTAAATGTCAATTCTGATCTTGAAATGATTTCCATCGCTTGGGACAATTTTCGAGATAGCCTGCCAAGTTGCAGCAAATGATGGTAAGTCGTCGACAATTCCATTTGGTTTACATGAGCGATAAACTGCATACTTTGCGAGGTGCTATGCATTAAATTGCTCCAATATTCAAGAAACGCTTGTTCTGATAGGGAATAATAAGATTTTAACATCTCAGCATTGCTATAGTCTACTCCATACTTCTCAATCTTCTCCCAAATTAAAATTCCCTCAGTAATGTTTTGTGATATTTTCTGCAGAGTAGCATCTTCAGCAATATCTTTTGACGATTTGATTTGAGATGATTTCCGATTTTTTTGACGAAGATCAGCAATGACAGGAAGGATGGTCTTTCGCCAGACCCATAACGATCTATTACATTCTGAAGGCAAATACCAATCCTGCCACTCCAGTAAACTTGTCTCTGCTAGGATCCAATTGCGTGATTCCACATTTCGGCGCCAAATAGTTACAGCATGTAAAACTTCTAAGATTTTGTTTATTGGCTCTCTATCCTCATCTGGAGCATTTTCTAACAGAGGAAGTTCTGTTGTGGGGTTCAATGGCATCAGCAAATTCTTGAAACTTTCCACGATTGATTGATAATAAGAGTAAAAAGATGGTAAAGACAATTTAATCCTATCCAGAAGTGGTTTTGTATCCTTGCCATTCTTAATCACTTGATGAAATTCATTTAAGAGATTTAAATGCTCAGTAGATAATTTTGTCTTAATTACATTAGATAGGACAAAACTATTGTTTTCTAATGAGGTCAACCAGCTCATCGGTAAGTTTTGCATCTTAGACAATGTACTAAGTGGTGCGATATTGCCTGAATCGTAAGAGTTCGATAGGTTCTCAGAAATTTCTTTTAACCAAATGGGTTCACCCAGAAGATTTTTTATTATAGGTTGACTATCAATCATATAGATCAAAAATTGTTTAAGAGATTGTCCTTCGGATGGACCACTAATAAAATTATTCAACCAGATCGACTGAACTTCCAGCTCACGATCAAGTACCTGCAAATCTTCATAATCCGGATCCCAAAGATGAAACTTCCTGATGAGTTTTCGACATTCCTCTATTTCACCTTCGTTCCATTTTTGATAGATTGAACGAGTGACCATTAACAACCCAGAAAGCAACACCGACAATGGCTTTGGCACATCAATGCCATGATCCTGAAGTTGAGGAATTAATTCACGTAAAGCAAGCAATTCTCCACCTAACCTCTTTTCTTGTGCAGCAGATGACCATGAATTAAGTAATGTATCAATCTTGGATGAAATTTCTTTTAATGGAGCCAATTTGGTGTCTGTTTCCTTCTTTACCCGTAACTTTAAATTCCAAATATGTAAATTATCAGCAATTGATTTGAGAAGTAAAAGTGGTGTTTTTCCTTCAATTTGTGCAGGGAGTGCTTTCAACCTGATCTTATGGATTAATCTCTCTTTTATATCTTTTTCAAAGGTGCTATTTTTTATCGTCCATGCAGTATCTTCCCATTCTTCATCAAACAGCATTTTTGCAAATTGGGCAAGAGGAAAATCAGTTATATTTTCGTTTACCAACAGTTCATTCAAAAATACCCAAGAGAAATTCACTTCATCGCCCATATATAAAATCATTTTTTCGCAAATTTTTATGCACTCAGAATAGTTAAACGAATTTGCAGTTTCAATAAACAACGTAAATACACAGTTATTTACCTCATTTTTATCGACAAATTCCCCTATCCTTTCAAGTTCATTTATCAGCATAAAAAGTTCGTCAAGACCTTCAATATTCCTTATATGTTTGAGATAATGCCTGACTTGCCCCTTCTTTTCAATTGCTTGTGACTGAAAATATTCCATTAGGTACTTTATTCTTTTTTCAAGCAAATCTATACGAAATTCGTCAGTGTACATTCCATTGTCATCTAGTAAATCTAGTTCTGTCAAAAGAATGGGTGAGTAAGTGGCTAGAACCTTATTCAACTCATTGGTTAGCTGTTCGTAATCGTTATAGAACAAATTATGATTTTCAATGTAATTGTTGCTTTCAGATTCAATAATTCGACCATTACCCCAATCGATAAAAGAAACTGAATGGTTGACTTCATCCCAATAAATGTGATCTGTTTTTACATCATTCCAAATTACTCTCCGCTTATGAATTTCTCTTAACATGACAAATACCGCTAAAAAGATCTTTAGAAAAAGTAAATGGGAAACAGGTGCTCCATTTTTGGAGGATTTTTGAATGATTTCTGTCAATGACATTCCCCTGACTTGTTGGCTAATCATGAAGAATGCAGCGGTGTTTGAAGTACCCAACATACTTACATCCAACAGTTTTGGAGTAAGCATAGTCATACCTGCTTGTTTAATCTTTAGCCCATCAAGATAATCAAGGATTCGGCTCTCATTTTCTATTTGTGTGGCTTGACGCATAATTGTTCCACCAGTAGAATTTTGAACGGGTCTTTTCATTACAGCAACAACTTGCTGATCTTCGGATACAACTTGAAGCACTTCCCCTGCGTCGCCTTTTCCGATTGATTCTTGGATAAACCAGCGATAATTTTTCCCGTAATTGATTTTAATCATGTTTTCCATTATACGTCATCAAGCACCGCACAATTGAAGTCCTTGTAACTGTACGATGTTTCATAAATATTGGCAGAGACAGCTTATGCGAAATTTTTGATGATCCTTATGGTTATTGTATAATTAATAGAAGACAAAAGTCAGGAGTAAATAATGGAAACTGAACAGAGATCCATAACGTTTGAGGAAAGTATTAGTGCACCTGTAAGTGATATCTTCTTAGCATTCACTAATGCCACAAAATTTAAATATTGGCTTTGTCAAATGGCAGTAGTTAATGCAGTAGAAAATGGAAGATTATATCTTGCTTGGGAAAACGGATACTATGCAGTAGGGTCTTATATATCAGTTGTTCCAAATGAAAAAATAGTTATTTCCTGGCAAGGTAAAAGCGAACCTTATCCTACATCGGTTACTATAGAAATTGTCCCAGGTTCAACAAAGAATATTTTACGATTAACCCATTCAGGTTTCTCAAATGCCCAAGTGTGGGAGAAGCATATTACTGAAATCGATAAAGGTTGGAGAATCAGCCTGCCTAATCTGGTATCCATTTTGGAAACAGGAATTGATTTAAGAATTAGTCAAAGACCTCTCATCGGTATTTATCCTGAGCTTTACACCCGTCAAGGAGAAGCAGATCCCTTTCCTCTCCAGGTTGGCATGAAAATTATTGATGTTATTGAAGGATATTCCGCTGGAAATGCAGGCTTGAAAAAAGGCGATATCCTTGTTGATATAGAAGGAACGCCTATTACTTCCTGGGCATCTATTCCTGCTACTATAACACAATACAAAGCTGGGGATTTGATTCAAATAACTTTTTATCGGGGAGCAGAAAGAATTGTAACTAACGCAACTCTATCTTCTCAGCATATACCTTTACTTCCAACGTCTATTAAACAGTTTGCTGATGATGCTTCTCATAAATTTAATGAGGTTTTTGACCTCCTAATGCAACACATTCGCGCGATTTCAGACAATGAAGCATCACATAAGATTTCACTCGATGAATGGTCGATTAAAGAGATAATTGCCCACCTTATCCATAGTGAACGAGACAATCAATTGTGGATACACTCAATGGTGCAAAATTGTGAGCTGATCATAGACCGAGAACCAGAAAATTTGTTGGCTCGTGTTCAGGCTACTGTAAGCTTGTATCCAAACCTGACCCAATTATTGGAAGTGTTTCATTCCAGCTTAAAAGAGACTGTTGCTTTACTTGCCAACCTACCCCAAGAAGTTATTAATGATAAAAGTACAATGTGGCGGTTAGCGATGGCAATTACACAAACCCCACTGCATATCCGCTCTCATTTTGATCAAATAGAGGACAATCTGGAAAATGCTCGAAAGAAGTAATTAAATAGATACTTTTGAATTTCTAT
>CAZJLN010000063.1:0-10806 GCA_964546745.1 uncultured Anaerolineaceae bacterium | reverse complement strand
ATGCGCGTGGATACCATGATCCGTTTGAACGGATACGATGAACGATTTTCACCCGGTTGCGGATATCGTGACGATGATTTGTTGTCCCGCGTGCGCAAATTGGGATTGGATTTCCACATCGTTGACGATCCGTTCGTTGTACATCAATGGCATTATAACGGATACGGCGTCCCGGACAACAAACCGGAATTGATCAAACGAAATCAACAATTGTTTTATTCATTGAAAAATCAACCCGGAACGCGGGCGCAACATGTGTTCACGCCGGATTTTGTCAAACCATAAAACCCAAAATAATGAAAATTTTAATCACGGGCGCGGCCGGATTCATCGGCACCCATTTATTCCCGCATTTGAAACGCGCGGGACACCACGTTGTTGGTGTTGATTATTCCGATGGTGATTTGCGAACCAACGGGACGGCCGAATATTTGGTCGGGTTGAACAAACCGGACGTTGTGGTTCATTTGGCCGCACAGGTTGGCATATATTTCAACGAATCCGATTGCGCACACGCGATCGAATCGAATGCCACGATGACGTTGCGCGTTGCAAAGGCGTGCGCGATGCATGGTGCGCGGTTGGTTCATGTTTCAACGTCGGAGGTTTACGGCGATCACGGTGACGAATTGGTTGATGAAAACGCACCATTGACGGCCAAACCAACCGGAATTTATGCCATTTCGAAACGTTGGTCTGAGGATGCGGCGCGGGAATATGCGCCCGATGGATTGGTGATCATCCGTCCATCGATGCCATATGGTGCCGGTGCTCCTCCGGGACGTGGCCGCCGTGCCATGGACAACATGTTGTGGCAAGCGCATCACCGGAAACCAATCATCGTTCACCGCGATTCAAAACGGTCATGGTGTCACATTTCCGATGTGTGCGATGGATTCCAAATGATCATCGAATCCGGCGAAACCGGCGCGTTCAATGTTGGCCGGGATGATGACGAACGGACGATGTTGGAAATCGCCGAAATGTCATGCATGATGGCCGGTGCTCCGACATCATTGATCACATTGGTCGATCCGCCCGCCAAAAAAACAATGGTGAAACGATTGTCAACCGCGCGTTTGTTCGCGTTGGGTTGGAAACCAACGGTTCAATTGGAAACCGGTATGTCCGATTTATATGAATGGATCAAACAATTTGAATGGATCGAACAATGATTGCATTGATAACACCAACGGGCGCACGTCCGCGGCAAATTGAAATTTGTGCGGAATTGATGCGAAAACAAACATACAATGGCCGCGTCACGTGGATCATTGTTGATGATTGCGAACCAACGACATCCGATTTCATTGACGGATTATTCCGTCCGGGTTGGGATGTGTGGAAAATATATCCACGTCCGGTGTGGATGCCGGGACAAAACACACAGGGACGGAATTTGAAACATGCGATGGATTTCATCGTCAAAAATTTCGACCATGGAACGTTCGATGCGGTTTTCATCATTGAGGATGACGATTGGTATTCCGCCGGATATATTCAACAAATGTTGACACGGTTGAATGGGTACGACATCGCCGGTGAAACATATACGATTTATTATAATATCGCGATCCGTCGTTGGATAATGAATCACAACGCCGAATGGTCATCATTGTTCCAAACGGCCATGACCATGGATGCGATCCCGACATTTCAACGGTTGTATGGCGAAAAATTCATTGATTATGTGTTATTCCGCCAACCCGAATTGCGGGCGAATTTGTTCCGGGCAAATAACATGTCAATTGGAATAAAGGGACAACCGGGACGCGCCGGAATTGGTGCCGGTCATGGTTGGATTCGGACGATGTTGGACGATTCCGGGTTGGATAAATTGAACGAATTGATCGGTGATGATGTCAATTTGTACAAATGACCGGGATATGCGTGACATATAACACCGCCGAATTGTTCCAAACGGCATTTGAATCGTTCCGGCGGTTTCATCCAAACATGGAATTCACAATTATTGACAATTCCGATCGATCCGATCCGTGTTGGCATTACGTGGAATCCATTAAAAACGTGGCCAATATCATCCACACGGACGCAAACATCGGACACGGCCGCGGTTTGGATTTGGGGTTGCGTCGTTGCGGCGACGATTTGGCGGTGATTTTCGATTCCGACATCGTGATGTTGCGTTCGCCATTGTCACAAATGGTCGCCATGATGGATTCAAAAACATATGGAATCGGTTGGATCACGACCATTGGACATGATGGATTTGATTTCGGTACGCCGAATCGCGGTCACACGACACCGATCCCATATTTGCATCCGTATTTTGCCATGATCAACGTGGCGCAATACATGAAATTCCACCCATTCGTTCATCACGGTGCACCATGGTTCAAAACGGCGGTTCAATTATTTGAAATGGGATTATCCGCGGAAATGTTGAAACCATGCGATGCGTTGACCGGTCATTCAATGGGATATGGAATAAATTGGCGCGCACAAACACCGACACACATCCGCCATGATTTCGGCGGAACACGTGCAATGAATCGGCGGCGCGGGAAACGTGAAATTGATGGAAAATGGGAACGATGAAAATTGCAATTTTGGGATTGGGCGAATCCATCCGTGAATACAATGGCGGATTCGACGAAACGATCGGCGTCAATGACATATGGCGAATTGTCCACACGGATCACGTGGTTTGTGTGGATTTTCCCGAACGATTCACGGCCGATCGGTTGGATATTATAAACAAATGTTGTCCGAAACGGTTTTATTCGCATTTGAATGAATGGTCAAAACGGCCGGATTTCCATCGGATCGAATTACAACCGTATTATCCAAACCACATTTGTCAATTGAACATCCCGGCGATTCCGAAATCGATGTGTTCGCCATTCATCGCGGCCGCAATCGCGTTCAAATATCATGACGCGGGTGAAATCCATTTGTTCGGCGTGGATTTGGTGAATCATCCAAATTTGAAAAACGACACCGTGGCAAAAATCAAAACGCATTTCATCAATTTACGCGACGCGATGGCACCACACAACGCCCGGTTGATCGTGCATGGAAACGGCGCATTGCGATCGGTGACAAATTAATGTCACCACATTCATGATGCGCGTGATATTATTTGAGTAATTTTGATCACATGTTAAACACATGATCCATGGGAAAAACAGCAACATTGAAAATTTACGGCGACATCGGCGAACCGATGATCGATTTTTTTTACGGAATCGATGACACGTCAACCGTTGGCGCGACCGCCGTTTCGGAATTCATCGATGCCAATAATGACGCCGATGAATTCGTGATCCGCATCAATTCCCGTGGCGGTGACGTTCAGGAAGGTTGGGCGATTTACGATTTATTGACCACGTCAGGGAAAAAAATCACCACGATCGGTGAAGGGAAAATTTATTCCATTGCAACCGTGGTATTTTTGGCCGGTTCGACGCGTAAAATGATGAAAAACGCCGACGGATTAATCCACAACCCATTCATCCCGCCATATACTATGTCCGAAAAATACGAATCCACGGATTTGGAAGCAATTGCCGAATCGTTGAAACAAGAGGAACAAAAAATTATGGATTTGTATGTTGAAAAAACCGGCCAAACCGCCGAAAAATTGGCGGAATACATGAAGGACGAAACGCAATTGTCGGCCGATGACATGCTTTCCTTGGGTTTTGCCACGGAAATCGTTGAACCGGTGAAGGCGTTCGCATATTTAAAACCAATATTTAAAACCAAAAACATGGCAACAACGGAAAATGACAAAAAAACGTTTTTGGATCGTTTCGATGCCGCCGTCAAAGCGTTTTCACGATTGACGGGCAACACCGATCCCAAAAACATGGAATTCACCGACACGTCCGGCAACAAATTCAATGTTGAAAAGGAAACCGGTGAACCGGCCGTCGGCGATACCGCATCACCGGACGGAACATTCGTCATGGTAAATGGCGACACAATCGTCATCACCAATGGCAAAATTGAATCCATCACACCCGCGGAACAAACCAATCCCGAATTGGATTCCGCGAATGCCAAAATCGCCGAATTGGAGGCCGAAATTCAAACGTTGAAAAACGCCAAAAATGACGCCGACAAAGCGATTGCCGATTTTAAGGCAAAGGAAACCGAGGCGACCAATTTGATCGCCGAATTACGTGCGTTGAAAAACACATGGAAACCCGAGGCACGGTCAAATACCGGTGGCGTGAAAACCGCAAACGGTGTTGACATGGTACGCGCCCGTGAAATTTTGGACAAACACAAAGCAAAAACCAATTAAAAAATGGCAGCAACAATCAATTTATCCGCATTAGCGTTCACCGCCGATCAACTTCGGCAAATGAACGAATTAATCGTCACGGCCGTCCTTGAATCGCCCGATTTATCGTTGTTCCACACGTTACATCAGGGAATCAAAAATGACCGTGAAATCGGCATCGTTCCGGGAACGTTGGGTTTAATGGGAAAGGCCGCACAGGGTTGCGATCCCGTTGCCGACACCACATTGGGCGCATCCGCCGCCGTGAAAACATGGACACCGAAACGCATCGAGGTGATCCTCGACCAGTGCGCAACCGACATCGCCGCATCAATGGCGAAATTGGCGCGCAAATTGGGCGTTGAGGTTAATGACCTGACATCGACCGCGTATTTCGACTTCCTGTTGGAATTATTGGTCGTTGACATCCCGAAAATGATCCATCGCCACGCGTGGTTTGGCAATCAGGCCGCCGCAAACGTATCGGATTCACCCGCCGGTGTCATCACCGACGGAATTTCGGTTGAATATTTCAACGTCATCAACGGATTTTTTTATCAATTGGGCGTTATTTACGCCGCCGACGCAACACGGAAATCCACCATTGCCGCAAATGCACAGACAACACGCGCATTGCAGTTTTCGGAATTGGCCGCATCATCCGGTGTCGCCGCGTATAACGCATTGAACGCCGTTGTGGATGACGCACATCCCATTTTGATCGGACAATCCGACAAAATATTGATCGTGACGAATTCCGTTGCAAAATCCGCGTACCGGTATTTGCAATCCAAAGGAATCATTTACGACATCAATTTGCAAACCAACGGTTTCGGATTATCGTCATGGGACGGGATTCCGATGTACGTTGTTCCGTTATGGGATGAATTCATCCATACATACGAAAACAACGGCACCAAATTGAACAACCCTCACCGTATCGTGTTCACGACCAAATCCAATTTGAACATTGGTATGGAAGGGACATCATTATTCGATTCGATGAATTCGTTTTATGACATGAAATCCCGCGTCAATCGGATCGAAACATCCGATGCATTCGATGCCAAAATCATCGATGACCGGTTGGTTCAGGTCGGAATATAATTGTGTAAACCCTTTAAAACGCACGCATCATGCCGAATACATGTTCAAAAATAGCCGCCGACATCCTTTATAATTGCGCCAATTTGGTCGCGGGAGTAAAGGACATGGCGTATTTCATCAATATTGATGACATCGACAAGGACGCGTGTACGTTCGATCCCGAAAATCCGATGTTGTTGACATCATTGGTTTTGAAAACCACATCACCGGAACCACGGGCGTATCAGGTCGAGGGACACAATTATTCGAACGAACACGACACCGCGTTGGTGAAAAAAACGTATTTCAACCAATGGGATCACAATTTCCGGTTCCGTATTTTCGACAATACGCCGGAGGACAAATTGTGGATCACGAATGCCGTTGGATCGCGTTTTGTCATCATTCAGGAAAACAACTATTCCAACACGGCATCACCCGCCGGTCGAACGGTGTTTGAGGTGTTGGGTTGGGATTTCGGGTTGGAAATTCGCGAAGCCGTTCGCGCCGCCGGTGACGAGGAATTGGCCGGAGGTTGGAATTTATTGGCCGGATGTTCCGAACAATACAAGGAATCCAAACCGCCGTTGGCAATGTTCGTCGGCGGAACGATCGCCGCAACCCGCACCGCAATCGCGTCGTTGTTGTAACCAATAAAAACCGGGACGGTCGCCATGTGTGGCCGTCCCATTTTGGTTTTTAACAATGAACGAAATCGAAACCATAAAATCATTTGCCCGTGAATGGATCAACGGGAACGGACGGACACCCGATCGGAAACGTTTGATTGTTGACACATATCAACAATTGTTTAATCAACGTTTGCGGACACGGTGTTCGACGTGTTTAATTGAGGCCATATTTCGAATAATTAATCACAAACCAATGGAAAACAAAAGTCATTTCAGGTTGCGCAAAGGCGCAATTTTACAGCCATTCGGTGGCGGAATTATCACAAACGATAATTTGACCGACGAAATCGCGTTCGAATGTTTACGGACGCGCGTTGCCAATCCGTCCATGTTTTCGGTCATGCCGGAAATTCCCATGGATGAATCCAAACCGGATTTGGAAATTGTTCCCGCCGGTGATGAAACCGATCCCGAAACAACCGTGACACAAATCGCGGGCGATGCCGAACCGGAAATCGTCCATGAAAAGGTTGTTGATGTTCCGGTCGATGAAATTGATCCCGCCGGAACGGTGCCGGAACCGGACGCCACACCCGAAATCTTGGCCGCCGCCGCGGATGTTGTGGAAAAACAAAAACCAAATCGTCCAAAAACGTATAAAAAACGCAAAAAATGAGGGTATCAGCCGCCAAAACCACGCCGCGCGTTGAACAAAACGTTTATTCAACCGCCAATAAAATCAAATTGTACGGATTGAAAAATGATTATCCGCAAAAAATCATTGAAATCATCAATGCGTCGGGAACGGGCAAGGTGTGCGTTGATTTATACACAAAATTCACGCGCGGAACCGGATTCGTTGATGCCGTATTGAATGACATGGTGATCAATGATTCCGGCGAACGTATGTTTTCGATTTTGAACAAATGCGCATTGGATTTCCGTCGTTTCAATGGATTCGCCGTGTTGGTGAAATTCAACGGGATGGCCGAAATGGATGAATTGTATCACGTTCCATTCGAACATTGCCGGATCGAAATCGATAAAAACAAAAAATTCACCGGGCGGATCGCGGTTCACCCGGATTGGACGTCCGAACGCGGGATCGCATTCAGGCGCGATGAAATCGTGTACATAAACCGATATAACACGAATTCGGTTCGTGGTGAAATGGCATTGGCCGGATCACCGGAAAATTATGTCGGCCAAATCATGTATTTCACGGACGATGGATGTTTCGAATATCCAATTTGTCCATTTGATGCGATCGTGACGGATATGTTGACTGAGGAATCCGTGTCAACGGTGAAACACCGCAATGCAAAACACAATTTTTTGCCGTCCGGGATATTGGTTCGTAAGGGTATCAAACCCAAAACCAACGATGACGGGACGATCGACGAGAATGATCCGGCATATCAACAACAAATTTCATCCGCGGACGAAATCAAAAAAATGCAGGGCGATGAAAACACCGCGAAAATTTGGGTTGTCGATATTGATGCCGACGAGGAAAAACCGGAATTCATTCCGTTCGATGGCAAAAATTATGACAAACAATATGAATACACGGAAAAAACCGTTCAGGACAACATCGGACGCATGTCCATGATCCCGCCGATTTTACGCGGTGTCGATGTTGGTGCCGGATTCGGTGCCGATTTAATGACGAATGCATACGATTTCATGAATTCGATCACGTCGGAGGATCGCAACCGGTTGTCCATGGCATTCATGGATTTATTCGTGTTGTTCCCGCAACAATTCGCATCGTTCGAAATTCAACCATTGTCGTATATAAACAAACAAACAACCGCAACCACATGATCCCGTTTGTAACAAAATCCGATTTGGACGCCGTGAAACACGTCGCGGATTCCGTGAAAAATGTGGCCACATGGCCGCAATTCGTCATCGAGGCGCAACGATTCGACACGAAACATTGGATCGGTGACGCGTTATTGAATGAAATCGATTCGCAATTGTCCGCATCGCCCGCCGATTTATCCGTGGCGAATCAAAAATTGATGGACGGCGGATCGTACACGTATCAAAACCAAACATATTTGTTTGGCGGGTTGAAATTATGCATCATTTATTATGCATTTGCACGTTTCGTGAACCGGAATCCGTACAATTTCACGGCCGCCGGTGTGACGGTGAAGGATACGGATTTTTCAACACCGGCATCGGATAAGGCCATCCAACGGATCGTCACGGAGGCAACATTGATGGCCGCGGCATTGAAGGATGAAACGGTGTTGTTTTTGCGCCGGAATTCCGCCAATTATCCGTTGTACAAATGTCATCGTTCAAACGGGCAACCGCGGACATTTTTCGTGATTGGTGATTGATTATCCACAAACCCAAAAATTGAATAAAACAATGCCAAACGAAACAAACAACGATATGAACCAAACGGAATTCAACCGACTAATGTTGGAAAAAATGAACCGCGTTGAAACCGCATTATGCGGCGACGAGGCCGCCGGAATCACCGGCATCGTGAAAAAAGTTGTCCGCCATGAAAAAAAATTGGCGTGGATGGAACGCATGGTTTGGAGTATCGGCGGCGCGGTGACGTTGTTGACGATATTATGGGCGGTGTTTTCCGAATTCCATAAATAACATATGCCATGGACATCGAATTCACATTGAAACGCGCATACAAGGGCGCAAAATACACGATCGGCCATTTCGGATTGACCGGACAACCGTTCATGTGTGATACGATCGAGGACACCGTGCGGGATTACAACGCCGATGGCGATTTGTTGGATGCCGGTGAAACCAAAATATTCGGTGAAACCGCGATCCCGTATGGTCGTTACCGTGTGACGATCGAAATGTCACCGAAATTCAAACGTCGATTGCCATATTTGCACAATGTCCGGCATTTCACCGGAATTTTGATGCATCGTGGTGTGACGGAAATTCATTCCCATGGATGCATCATCGTCGGTGAAAACCGGGAAAAAGGCAAGGTATTAAACGCCGCATATTGGGAAACCAAAATCACCAACATGATCGATGGTTTCATCAACGATGGACACCGCGTATTTATTAATATTATACCATAAACCATGAAAACAAAATTGAAAATCGCATTGATGTTCATCGGATCATTGATGTTCGCCGCCGCCGCCACGTTCCCGATGGGAAATTGGTATTTCACCGCAATGACGATCGTTGTTTTTACGATCGGATATGCAATCAAAAATCATTGGTTGCCATCGACATCACCGGAGGGAACCATGGATTTATGGGATGTGTTGTCCGGTGCGTTGACCGGGATCATGATGGCCGGTTCCGAATTGTTGGCCGCATATGCGACCGGCGCGGAATTGACGCCACGCATTTTTTGGTTCACGATCGCGGGTGCCATCACCACATATTTCACCAAAACAATCCCGACCGGGATGAAATGACAAAATTGGCCGTTTTTATCAATTTTAACGACACCAAATGAAAACACGTGCATCGCATCGTTTGACCATGCGATCGTTTAAATGGATCGCAATCGCGTTGATTGGATTGGCATTTTTCAATTCGTGCGTAACGCAACGCCGGTGTTTGGAAAAATTCCCGCCGGAAACCACGATCGAAATCCGGGATTCAATTTCATTCCGGGACACAATCATATATGTTCCGATCCCGGCCGACACCGTTCGGGATTCCATTCCGGTCGAATGTCCCGAAACCACACCCGGATCACCGGCACCGAAACCGAAAAGCACAAAACCGATCACGGTCGAAAACCGATGGTCAAAGGCGACGGCATGGATTGAAAACGGAAAATTGAAATTGGATTTGATGACCAACGACACCACATTGGCATTCATCATCGATTCGGCCGTGTCGGAACGGGTGAAACAAATCACCATCAACCAACAATTCGTGAAACCGGAAAAATACATCCCGAAATTTTATAAAATCGCGTTGTGGATGTTGATCGTAGTTTTTGTGTTGGCGGTTGGGAAAATTTTAGTAAATTTGCGCCGGTGATCATCCGATCATCGTCAATCATCGTTTGTGAATTGGTTTGAAATGGCGGCGCGACACCCGCCATTTTTCATTTTCGAACACGAAATCAACAATTGTTGCCAAATTGAAAATTTGGCCGTTTTAGTCAAAAATGCGGCATTTTCGACCATGATATATTTATATTGCCCCGATACCCTTCGCAATTTCACCAATGGTGACGCGGGTTTCCGACGGTCAAAAAAAACTATGCATTTCCCGGAACACTATTGCAACATTTGTTGTATGTTTGTCGTACAATACACAAACGATCATTGACATGGTGGATGGCCAAACGCAAAATGGTGAAAATCAATGCGTTTGCGGGACATACGGATCAAACCGTCGGATTAGCGAACACGTCGCGGTGTTCGTCCTCCACACGTCCCGATCACGAATCACACAAATTTCATGGTGAATTAGGATGCCGGGTTCGGCGGGAATGCCGCCGACCATGGGAATTTCCCGAAATCATTTCCGGCCGGTCATATACAATGTTATATGACGGCAATTGTTTGCGCACGTTCACGGACACGCGCATCAATTGTTCACAATGCCGCGCGGTTGATCAAACGTGTTTGATTGGCCAAACGCATCCGACGACGACACCCGGAATGATGTATGGTGTTCCCGATTAACCGCCACGGCGCGTTTGAAACATGAACGTTGGGTTCGATCCCGGCCGTGGTACAAACCAACAACAAACATCATGGAATCATTTACTTTAAAAACGAATAGTATGAATTCGATTCAAATCACAATTCCTAAACTGAAAGCAATCATCGAGAAAGCAGAACAGGCAATCAATAATGATAA
>CAZJLN010000062.1:0-10839 GCA_964546745.1 uncultured Anaerolineaceae bacterium | reverse complement strand
GCTTTTTTCTTATAATTATTTCTGTTCGTTTTCTTCGGATTCTGTTGTATCTCGTCTTTCAACAACTAGTGTAAATTTTGCTACCATAGCTGCAACAGCACCAATGGCTGCCCAAACAGGAAGTAACAAAACGCCTATTACACCAACAGATAAAGGAATTTCAAACAGCGTTACACCTTTTTCATCTTTGAGAATGATACGACGGACATTACCTTCGCTAATTAGTTCCTTTATCTTTCCGATGACTTCATCACCTGAAATTCGAAATTCTTCAGATTTTTTTTGCTCATCCATTTTTTACACCTCCAGACAATTCTTGTTGAAAAACACTTTGATGTTTTAGATCAAAGAATTTTTTGAAATTCAATCTATATAATAATACTAGATTTATGACAGAAAAAACACTAAGAATAATCAATGTGATCCAAAAGCTTGTATCGGTTTCTGGTAATAACACAAGAGATCCCTCAAATATTGCGTGCCAAACAATAGCGAGTACTATCCAGAAATTCTTCTTTTTGTCTAAAAATTGGAAAATTATAATTGCTAAGGAACAATGAAGAATGAAGGTAGACAATCTCTCCACACTGCTTAACAATGGGGTATACCAAGGTAAATCCCATAAGGCATTAATTTTTGTGATTATTTCACTGGTGAATGGAAGATTATTTGGTCCTGAAACTCGTAATTTAATCATATTCACGAAATTGCTCAAAATCGGTAATCCAACCAATAATACAGACTCAAAAGCAAAGTAACTTAACCCAAACGCCAAACAAACAAAAAACGCATTATCCCATTTTTTGAAATATTTTAAGACAACCAATCTAGAAATTTCGACAAATATTCCTACAAAAAAGCCAAGTGACAAGGCTGGCAGTAACTGATCAAACAACCTACTTCCTAATTGCTCTATCCCAGCAATCCATTGGAAAATGGGTAATTGAACGAATTGCATAACAATGAATGTTATTCCGCCCATTACGATTGGAATCCATGAAATCTTTATTCTTTGAACAATTAGGATCAATAAAGTGATTGGTAAAAGTAAAGAAATAATCAGTGTTACTAAAAAAGAAAAAACTAAACCAACCATCTAATTAGTGAGATCTTTTAAGAATTGCTCGACTGTCGAGTGAAAGGACACCTTGACCTTTATCGAAAACAAGTAAAGGATTGATTTCTATTTCCTCAATTTCTGGGAAGTCAATTGCTAATTGAGATAATTTTACAATTGTGTCATATACTGCTCTTAAATCAGCAGGGCTACTACCTCTAAAACCTTTTAACAGTTTTCCAGCATAAGTGCTCATAACCAAGTTCTCGACATCCTCCTTGCTCAGGGGAGCTATCTTGAAAGCAACATCTTTAATTAATTCGACAAAAACTCCCCCCATGCCAAACATCATGACAGGACCGAAGGTTTTATCTCTTTTCATACCAATTATTACTTCTTGTCCCTTTGGTACCATTTTTTCAACTAAAACACCCTCGATAATCGCATCTGGTAGTTTTTCACTAATTGTTTTGGTAATATCGGTATAAGCATTTTTCACTTGCTCTGAATTCTTCAAGTTTAGTCTAATGCCTCCCGCATCAGATTTATGCAAAATATCTTTTGATGCCACTTTCAGGACAACCGGGTAACCGATGGAATCTGCAATTTCAACAGCTTGTGAGGGATCTGTTGCCATTTCCCCCATTACAATGGGAATCCCGTAAGCTTTTAATATGGGTCGAGTCTCAACCTCTCCTAATGAAAAACTATCTCCCAATTTACTTAACACATTTTCGACATCTTTTTTCTGGACTTCAAATAATGCAGCCGGTATAAAACTTTCTTGAGCTAAAAATTCTTTATACTTTGACATAGCTCCCAGAACCCTCCCCATGTCCTCTGGATATTGGTACATTGGGATATTGTTACTATGTAGGATTTCTCTGGCTTCTGACACACTAGCTTCTCCCATAATGCATGCTAGTAACGTTTTTTCCGTCCCTTTTGATATTTGAACAAATGCCCTGCCAACACCAACGGTATCTACCAATGCTTGAGGAACAAGGATGGGCAATAACACATCCACATTCTCATCTGTATTCAAGTTATTTAGACTCCAAGTGTATTCATCTGGCTCTGCTGCTCCTAACATGTCAACAGGATTTGCCACTTGAGCGCTTGGATTCAACTTTTCACGAAGGTTTGATTGAGTAGTTTCAGATAATTGTGTCAATTGAAAACCATTTTCAGCCAGGCTATCAGATGCCAATGCAGCAGGTCCCCCTGCATTTGTCGTGATTGCCACACCAAAACCCTTCGGCAGTGGTTGACAACCCAGACCCCAGGCAACATTGAATAAGGTTTGTATATCATCGACCTCAATGACGCCAGTTTGCTTGAAAGCAGCTTTATAGGCTGAATGAGCTCCTGCTAATGATCCGGTATGAGAGGAAATCGCCCTTGCACCTGCTTCTGAACGACCCGCCCTTAAGATCACAATCGGTTTTTTGGGAGTGATTTTTCGAGCCACCTCCATGAAACGAACACCATCTTGAATGCCTTCTACATAAACAGCGATCACTTTAACATTATCATCCTCGCCAAAATATTCAATGATGTCAGACTCAGAAACATCCATTTCATTACCTAAACTGGCAAAGTGAGAAAATCCTACATGCTTATCAATAATTAAATCAACTACGCCTCCACATACCGCACCAGACTGAGACACAAACCCTATTGGTCCAAGTTTTGGCATACCCTCAATAAAAGTCGTGTTACAACCACTGGTCATATCCATTGTACCTACACAGTTTGGGCCAATGATCCTTATTTGGTATTGTTTTGCTATGCGCATTAGTTCACATTCCAGTGCTTTTCCTGAAGCGCCAATTTCTCTGAAACCACCCGTGATTATCACAATTGCTTTTATCCCCCGCTCCCCACAAGACTGGAGTGCTTCCAAGGTCATTGGAGCTGGTAAGGCAATAACAGCCAGCTCGACCGGATCAGGCACATCGCGAACATCTTTGTAACATTTGTACCCAAGCAGAATCTCTGCGTTGGGATTAATGGGATAAACTGCCCCCTCGTAATGATAGCGACTAAGGTTCTTTACAATACCATAACTTAACTTGTTTGGCTTTGTGGAAGCACCAATGACTGCAACACCCTTAGGTTTAAAAAAAGCATTTAATGAATTAATCATAGGTTCTCACTCCGCATAAATAATATCAAATGTTACATGAAATTATACCTTGCCTTAAATCCTTCATAATAAAGGTGACCTCGTAATTTCGCTTATAATCAGAATCATGCTGTATTCAAAGCAACAAGAACAATTACTTAACTTACCAATCTCCGGAAATACATACTTAACTGGAGGTTTTGGCACAGGAAAAACGACGGTTGCAATTAAAAGAATACTTGATATCGTTTCGTCAGGGATTCAACCCTCATCAATTCTGGTACTTCTCCCTCAACGTACATTGTCAGACCCATACACAATAGCGCTAGGCAAGGACAAAAACTATCTTAGCAAACAAATAACACTTATTACAATGGGTGGACTTGCCAGGCGGATGGTCTCATTGTATTGGCCAATTATTGGTGATTTAACCGGATTTCGAAATCCAAACAAACCTCCTTCTTTCCTAACAATGGAAAGTGCACAATATTTCATGGCTCGTTTGGTTTCTCCTCTATTTGATAAGGGATTTTTTAGTTCAGTTTCTTTGGAGCGGAATCGAATTTATAGCCAAATATTAGACAATCTCAACAAGTCCGCAATTTCAGGTTTCTCGCATGAAGAAATTGGAGCCAGGCTTAAATCTGCCTGGATTGGGGATTCCTCTCAAATTAACATCTATGATAATGTTCAGGAATGCGTTAACCTTTTCAGAAAATTTTGTCATGAAAATAACCTATTAGATTATTCATTACAAGTTGAAATTTTCAGGAATTTAATCTGGAAATCAAAGTTTTTTCAGCAAAACCTTTATTCCACATATTCTTATCTAATCTATGATAATTGCGAGGAAGATCCACTCTTTTCACATCAATTAGTGCAAGACTGGCTACCTCATCTTAAGTCCGCTTTGATCATCCAAGACCAGGGAGGAGGGTATCGAAAATTCTTAGGCGCAGATCCTAATTCTGCATCGGCCTTATCCGAATGCTGTGAAATCAAATTTGAATTTTCACAGTCTTTTATTAATGATGAGAACTTGCAGACATTAAGCCATTCTTTCTTCTCTAACACAGCTATTAGTCATCCCAAGAAAAATATTGATTTTAAAAATTCGATTCATACTACCTTGAAAATTCCAGATGAGACTCTCCAGTTCTATCCACAAATGCTGGATTGGACAGTTGCGAGGGTTAAAGAGAAGATTCTAGAAGGAACAAATCCCAATCAAATTGTGATTCTTGCACCATTCATGTCCGATATGCAGCGGTTCTCGATTGCCAATCGTCTAGAAAACAATGGAATCCCTTATCGTTCAAACCGTCCGTCGCGTGCATTAAGAGATGAACCTGCTGTTCAGTGCCTGCTTACCCTCGCGACCTTAGCTCATCCAGAATGGAATATGATCCCTCACAAATTCAAGTTAGCATATGCATTAATGGTTGCGATCCAAGATATGGATCTTGTGCGTGCTCGGATCTTAGTTGATAATTTATTAAAACCCGAGAAAACACCAGACTATTTGTTACCATTCAACTCTTTACCGGGATTGTTAAGAGATCGAGTTTCTTATCGCTTTGGTGCATCTTATGAGAGATTACGACAATGGCTTCTTGACACACCAGATGAAGACAATTTAGATGGATTCTTAGGGAGACTATTTGGAGAAGTTCTCAGCCAGCCTGGATTTCGATTTCATCATGACTTAGATTCAGGACGTTTTACTGCGGTTTTGATTGAATCTATAAAAAAATTTCGGCTTTCCATAGCGAATACAGAATCGGATTCCAATTATCAAATTGGAAAAGAATACTTACAAATGATCTCTGAAGGGGTAATTGCTGCTCAATATCTCGAAAAGCCAGATGAAAACAAGGAAGCGGTAACGATTTCACCTGCATATACCTTTTTGATCCAAAACCATGCCGTTGATTATCAATTCTGGTTGGATATTAGTAGCCCTGCTTGGTATGAGCGCTTGGAGCAACCATTGACTCATCCACATGTGTTATCACAAAATTGGCATCAGGATGATAAGTGGACAGCTGAGGATGAATTAAGACATAACCAGGAAACTCTTGAGCAAGTGGTTCTTGGTCTAATTTCACGCTGTAAAAAATCTATTTACCTTTGTTTCAGCAATCTTAATGAAAACGGGTCAGAAAACAGAGGTTTATTGCTTAGAAAAATTCAAGATCTTCTTGTCAGGATCAAAAATGACTGAATCAGGATTAATACTTCGCCCCTCCCAAGAGAGAATCTTAAATTATCAATCTGGAAAGATGGGAATCTCGGCAGTGCCTGGAAGTGGAAAAACCTGGACCCTTTCTTACCTCGCAGCAAAGATAATCACTTCTGGAAAGATCAAGGATAATCAAGAAGTATTGATCGTAACACTGGTGAATTCTGCGGTTGATAATTTTTCCAGGCGAATCAGTCAACGACTAAAGGAGGAGGGGTTGCTTCCTAATTTGGGATATCGCGTTCGGACATTGCACGGCCTTGCCCATGACATTGTACGTGAGAGACCAGACCTTGCTAACTTGAATACTGACTTTTCCATCATTGATGAAAGAGAAGCTAATTCAATTAAATCGATTGTTTCCCAGACTTTTCTCCGAACTAATCCCGACTTTCTAACTCGTTATCTAGATGATCAAATTCAGGGGAATAAATTAAATTATTTGTATAAAAAAGACATCCCTGCATTAGTCAATGATCTAACAAACATTTTCATCCGTACTGCTAAGGATTATCAACTATCACCCGTAAAATTAATAGAAGAATATAAAAATTCGAATATGTCATTACCTTTTGTTGAAATGGGGATTCAACTTTATCAAGATTATCAGCAAGCTTTAAATTACCGGGGTGGGGTCGATTTTGATGACCTAATCCGTCTTGCTTTGCAATGCCTTCAATCAGATCCTTTCCTGGTTGAATCACTTCAAGCGAGATGGCCTTTTATTCTAGAAGACGAAGCTCAGGATTCCAGCCAATTGCAGCAAAAAATATTGGCAGTCTTATCAGGTACAACTGGCAACTGGGTTCGAGTAGGTGACCCCAATCAAGCGATATATGAGACTTTCACCACAGCAAATCCAAGGTTATTACGTGAGTTTATTGCCCGGAAAGATGTCACTGCAGAAAACTTACCTGAATCAGGTAGATCCTCTCAGAGCATCATCTCTTTGGCAAACTTTCTAATTGACTGGACGCGAAAAGATCACCCAAATAATCAAGCAAAGGATTCGCTATCATTACCTCACATCCAACCCACTCCTGCTGATGACCCACAACCCAATCCTAAGGATGATCCTACTTTAATCGATTTTAACGAGAAGAAATTCACGCCAGAAGCAGAATTAAATTGGGTATTGCTAGATGTTCAAAATTGGCTTACTCAAAATCCTGATTCAACCATTGCCATATTAGCCCCCAGAAATGCAAGAGCTCAAGAGATGATCGATCGACTAATTGCAGCTAACATTCCTGTTGTCGATAGTCTTCTAAGCAGCACCACAGATACGAGGCTGTCCACCGGGGCAGTAGCAAATATTTTAAGATATCTATCTGATCCCCAGTCAGCAACGAAATTAGCAACGGCATATAAAGTCTGGCAACGTAAAGACCCTGATGAGGAGGATCACAACTATTCTGTTAAAAGTATTTCAACTCAAATAAAGAAATGCAATAGGACTGAGGATTATTTATGGCCGCAAGGTGATGACACTTGGTTGGATTCTTTCAGCGATGATCCAAATATTCATAATAAGCTATCCGCTTTTAGGGATGTTGTCCGTCGCTGGCAAGGTGCAATTTTACTTCCAATTGATCAATTACTCCTTACACTTTCGCAGGACTTATTCTTGGATCCTGTGGAATTGGCCCTGGCTCACAAATTAGCTGTAACCTTGCGTCAAATGAGTAATGCGCATCCAGGATGGCAATTGAATGAGTTGACAGATGAACTGGCAATCATCGCTAAAAATGAACGAAGATTTCTTGGTTTCAGTGAGGATGAGTATGGATTTAATCCGGAGCAGCATAAAGGAAAAGTTGTAGTTGCGACCATGCATAAAGCTAAAGGGCTAGAATGGGATAAGGTTTATTTGATGTCTGTCAATAATTATGACTTCCCCTCTGGAAATGAATTTGATAGCTATTTTTCAGAAAAGTGGTTTATTCGAAACGATCTCAATTTGGAAGCAGAGACAAAGGCACAGCTTGAGGTCTTTTTAAATATGGATACATCTGTTTACATAGAAGGGGAAGCATCTAAACTTGCTCGCGACGAGTACATCCGTGAGAGGTTAAGACTCTTATTTGTTGGAATAACCAGAGCCTGCAAATCATTAACCCTTACATTGAACACAGGGAAAACAGGAAATGTTCAAGAGGCTATTCCTCTGATCGCACTAAGAAATTATTGGAATCTGAAAAAACATGAAACTTCCGAATGATTTTATCTTTAGTCAGAGCAACTTACAGAATTATGTTAATTGTCACTATTCCTTTTATCTTCAATATGTTTTGCAGCTTCAATGGCCTGCTCTTCTAACTGATGATAACTATCGTTTTGAAGAATATATGATTAGAGGGGCACGGTTCCATCGCTTAGTTCATCAATATTTCCTAGGAATTCCTCTCGAAGCATTGGATAAAACTGTACAAGCGGATCCTGATCCGAATATTGAGGGCTGGTGGCAGAATTTTATTAAATTTTCATCAAAGCTACCGAAAGGAACCTATTTACCTGAATACACTCTTTTTTCTTCCATAAATGGAGAAATGATCGAGGCAAAATACGATTTATTGGTTTTTCAAGATAATTTCGTTACGATTTTTGATTGGAAGACAAACCAAAAATTACTCAGCAAAAGCTATTTGGAAAACCAACTTCAAACCAGGGTTTACTTATTCGTTCTTGCTAGTGAAATAAATAAAATTGCTCCAGAAATTGATATAGATCCAGCCAAGATAAACATGACATATTGGCAAGCGGAATACCCTGACACACCACTTTCATTTCCGTATTCCAAAGAAGCATTAAACATGGATAAAAAGCATTTGTCTTTGTTAATTGAAGGAATTTTGGATGTGCCTGAAAGTGAAATCATAAGAACTAGTGATTTACGGAGATGTCGGTTTTGTAATTATCGTTCATTATGCGATCGTGGAATAAAAGCTGGTCGATTTGATGATATCGATTCAGTATTAGTTGATTTGGCGTCGATAGATTTGGATTTAGACCAGATTAGAGAAATACATTTCTAGGATTCAAATGCTTTGGAAGTTACCTGCAAGTATAAAACCCCCAGAATTTTTACGAGAATTTGTTGGTGGTAATAGCATCGTTTCAGAGATCCTAGTCACACGCGGCATTGATACAATTGAAAAAGCCAAATCCTTCCTAAACCCAGCATTCTATTGTACTGCGTCACCGTTCGAAATCCCAGGGATGCAATCTGCTGTTGAGCAAGTCAATCAAGCTATCAAGGCTGGCGATTTAATTACTGTCTGGGGTGACTTTGATGTTGACGGACAAACTGCGACCGCATTGTTTGTGTCAGCACTGAGGCAACTCGGGGCAAATGTCAATTACTACATTCCCATTCGTAAATTTGAAACGCATGGCATCAATATTCCATCTCTTGAAAAGGTCATATCGGCAGGAACTCAATTACTTCTAACATGTGATACAGGGATCTCCGAAGTTGAAGCGGTGAAATTCGCTCAATCTCAAGGAGTAAAAGTTGTCATCACTGACCATCACAAAATACCAGATCAATTACCTCCTGCTGACGCGATAGTCAATCCAAACTTTCTTCAAACTGAACACCCGCTTCATTCTCTAGCTGGTGTAGCTGTTGCCTACAAATTCATTGAAGGTCTGAACCATATTAATCAAAATCCATTAGATATTACTCAATTTTTAGACCTAGCTGCTTTAGGATTGATTTCAGATCTGGCATTATTAATTGATGAGAGCAGATATTTGGTTCAGGAAGGATTAACGAAAATTCGAAACAACTCCCGCCTTGGCTTACAGAAATTAAGTTCAAGAGCAGATATTGAACTTAATAATGCAGACGAAGGCTTAATCGGATTTCAAATTGCACCACGTCTTAACGCTCTTGGCAGATTGGATGATGCCAATCATGCTGTTGAGCTTTTGCTAACGGATGATGAAAGCAAAGCTGAGATGATAGCCGTTCAAATTGAAGGACTGAACCAACACCGCAAGATGTTGACCACGCAAGTTAGTCAAGCAGCGATTCAACAAATCGAGAATGACATTGAGTTGCGGCATGCGCCCATCCTTGTCCTACATCATCCAGAATGGCCAGGAGGGATTGTTGGCTTAGTAGCTAGTACATTGGTTAGCCGATACCAAAAACCAGCCATTTTGTTAACTGGATCAGGGGAGATCATCAGTGGATCAGCGCGATCAATCCCTGAACTAGACATCACTGAAGCTATTCGCTCACAAGCTCAATGGTTATCAGGTTTTGGTGGGCATGCCATGGCTGGTGGATTATCCATGTCCAAAAGTAATTTCATGCAGTTTAGACGCGGGATATCACAACATGTAAAGGATAAAGTTGGTTCTACGACCATTGAACCTGAGCTTGAAGTGGCTGCAAAGCTTCAAATGGCAGATTTAACAGTTGACTTTGTAGAAGATATAAATCGCCTTTCACCTTTTGGTCCAGGAAATCAGGGGTTGGTTTTTGTGAGCAGAAATTTATCCATCATTTCTGACAAATTGGTCGGGAAAAATAGAGACCATCGTCAATTGCTAGTTCAGAGTGAGGATGGAATTACACAAAAGGTGATTTGGTGGAATGGCGCTGAGGACGCGCTTCCAAAGGGAAAATTTGATCTGGCATATCAATTAAGCCTAAGCAATTATCGTGGTGAACTTGAGCTAACTCTGACATGGGTCGATGCAAAGTCTGAACAAAAAATTGATGAAACAAAAATCAAGAGGGAATTGATTGATTTCAGGTTAAGTAACAACCCTCTTCAAGAGCTTGATCGAATTTTAGCAATGAATCCGGATGTGGAAATCTGGTCTCAAAGGATTCAAACTGAAATTGATGGAAAGTTCTGTGTTGAATCATTGAAAAACTCTCAATCGCTTGTCCTATGGACCGTACCAGCATCAAACAAACTAATGATTGAGATTATTGAAAAGGTCAAGCCATTAAGAATATACTTTTTTTCTAATTCAGAGGTTCCAAATTCACTTGATTCATTCATAAAAATATTGATCGGAATTATTAAATACTCGTATTCTCACAAAGAGCAGAACCTTAATATTTTGAGTCTGGAATCAAGGATTGGATTATCACAAAATCTTCTAGGAGCTGCCTTTAAATGGATTGATGCAAAAGGCTTGTTTGAAATTATTTTTTCCGAAGAAGGAAATATTCAGATAAATCCTGGAGATAGCACTCAGAAAAACAATCTTCCTCTAGCATCTAATCATCTAGAAGCAGCTTGGAAAGAATATGATGCATGGCGATGGTTTTATCTGAATGATGACATCGAAAAAATTGTTGAATAAAGGTAAATACAAGTATAATCATTGAGTTAAACAAAAAATGGGCAGAACAGGGCTCGAACCTGCGACCTCATCTGTGTAAAA
>CAZJLN010000061.1:7490-10923 GCA_964546745.1 uncultured Anaerolineaceae bacterium | reverse complement strand
GAGTACATTGACAATAAAAAACGCCCTCTTTTAGAACGTACCGCGGTACGTATTTAAAAGCCAAACCCGGCGGGTAACCGGGCGCGGGATGGGCACTTGCAGGCGAGGCAAGCTTGGCGTTACAGCTATTATAGCCATAATTGGGCTAAATGGCAAGCGCATTATACACAAATAAACCCGCCTGCAGAATAAAAGCAATGAGCGGGTTTTTTATTTAACCTAACGAAAGGAGGTAAAGCATATGCAAAATTACAACACTTTTATAACCGCAAGGGTTACCCGGGATGAGCTGAGAGATCTAACAGCGCTAGCCAGGGGAGCCGGCCGCACTAAGTCCGAGTACATGCGCGGCATAATCAAAACGCTAAAAGATCGGCAGGATCTGAGGCGGGAAGTAAATAAAGCTATGGAGGCTAAAAGATGATAGGAAACAAAAAAGAACCCCCGGCCGGCACGCCTGAGGGTTCAAATGATCGGGTTATATCCGAAACTTACAATACGGAGTATAACCCCAAAACTGCAGATAGTCAAGTAAATACACGCAATAAAGCCTTTTTTGACCAAATAGACGCGGCGGGGTTTAGTATTTTCCCTTGCGCTATTAGCAAAAAGCCCTTGACCACCAACGGCTATAAAGCCGCAACCCGGGATAGAGCAACAATTGAAAAATGGGATCAGAGCCAAACAGAGCATTTATGGGGGATACCTGCAGAGCCTAACGGCTTTTTTGCGGTAGACGTGGACCCGGAGGGTAAATCAATTTGGGGGGATTGGGTTATAGATAATGGCATGCCAGAACCTAGCCCCTGGCAACGAACCCCGAGGGGCGGCGCTCATTATCTTTTTAAGTTACCCGATGGCATAAAGATACCTAATAACGCCGGCAAGTTAGCCCCGGGCATTGATCTTAGAAGTAAGGGGTATATTTGCACCGGCAAGGGTTATGCCTGGCAGGTCCCGATAGATCGCCCGGTTGCAGAGGCGCCCCAATGGCTTTTAGCAAAAATAAAAGCAATGGAGCCGCAAAAAAGAGAGCAACCGATTAACAGGCCGGCGCCTATTGCAGATATTGACCCGCAAGCCGCGGGCGGGTATTGGCTGGAAAAAGCCCTACAAAATGCCAGGGTAGGCAACCGGAACCAAACGGGATTTGAGCTTGCCCTGCAGCTGCGAGATAGCGGGCTAAGCATACAAGACGCCGAAAACTATATGATCATTTACGCCGATAGCGTACCAGGCGCGGCCGGTAACCCTTACACCGAGGCCGAAGCCCTGGCAAGCCTAAAAGAGGCGTACAAAGGCACCCCCAGGGAGCCGGCAAAGCTGCCTAGACCGCTTACAGCACCGGCCGAAAATATCCGCAATACACCACCCCCAGAACCGGAACTTGACAATATGGAACTAGACCCTATGGAGCTTATCCCCCGCTATACGCTTAGGGGCATTGATTACATTATGGAGGATCACCCCCCAACGCCTCAGATTATTGAAAAGATAGTAGATGAGGCTAGCGTAAATGTATGGGTAGGCAAATGGGGATCTAAAAAAACCTGGAGTTTTATTAGCGCGGCGGTATGTACGGCCGGCGGTAAACAATGGCTAGGGCTAAAAACCGAAAAATGCCCGGTATTGATTATAGATGAGGAGAGCGGCGATAGGCGGCTAGCCCTAAGGATCAGGCAAGCCTTAGCGGGGGAGCTCATAACCGATAGCCCACCAATTCACTTTATAAGCAACGCCCAAATAAACCTACTGAAAAACCCTAATGATCAGATTTTGCTAATTAGCGAGATCGTAAACACCGGCGCCCGCCTGGTATTTATTGACGCCTTAGCCGATGTTATGGCCGGCGGCGATGAGAATACCGTAAAAGACACGCAGCCGGTATTTGTAGCCTTACGCCGGATCGCAAAGGTAACCGGCGCGGCAATTGTAGTAATTCACCATAGCAACCGCCTGGGGGATTACAGAGGATCTAGCGCTATACCCGGCGCCCTGGATACCATGCTGCAGATTGAGAGCAAAGAGGATAGCGATTTAGTGGTTTTCAAGTCATTGAAAATCAGAGATGGCGAGCCGGTAAAATTTGGCGCCCGGGCGGTATGGGTAGATGGCCAATTTTATATGACCGAGGCCGAAGTAACAGAGGGGCTAACACTTACAAAAGCCCAAAGGTTTACCCTGGATTACTTCACCGAAAATGGGGATAGCACCCTAAAAGAATTAGATGAGTATTCTAATGATCTATTTGCGTATGACACGCTTAAAAAGGCAATTCAATACCTTATAAGCCAAAAGATATTGACGCGAAAAGACGAAGGCGGCCGGCGTACCGAGGCAACCTATGGGCTTACTAAGGCTAATGGGTAATGGGTACTAATGGGTATTTTAAGGGTATTAACCCATTGCATCCTAATGGGTAATGGGTATGGGTATTAAGTAAATACCCATTACCCTATGCCCTTTTATCCCTTTTGCGGTTACCTAATGGGTATTTGGAGAAAATGACATGAATAACGAAAAAATAACTTGGGAATTACTATGCAGCCTGGAGCCGCGCCTATTGGATCTGCTAGCCGAAGTGCGGGCGATAAAAGACGATAAGAGCAAGCCCTCATTTTGCGCTAACGCCGTATGGTATGGAGAATTTGGGCACCCTGGCATAAAGCCAAAACTAATTCACTTAGTTGGATGGCATGCTAGTGGTACCGACCGCCGGCTTAGATCGCCTGAGGCTTACGATTTGGCAACCAACACGCTATATAACGCCTTGCCCGATTGCCGCGGCGATTGTTTTTGTTTGTAAAGGAATTGGACCGATGAGAAAAGGAAAAAATAACAGCGCCCGTTTTGCGGGCTATAAGGGGGTGTAAATGCAGAAAAACGCAGATAAAACCGCATATTTAAAGCCAAAACAGCGGGAGGCAATTAGCGCCCTGCTAACAGAACGTACCAAAAGAGCTGCAGCAAGTAAGGCGGGGGTAAGCGAAAGGCAACTATACAAATGGTTACAGGACCCGATATTTAAAAGCGCATTGATCGAGGCAGAGGCAGCCGCCCGGAATGAGATTAAGCGCCGGATACTGAAACGCGCCGAAAACATAGCCGACACGATAGCCGACATTATGGAGAATACCGAGGCAAGCCCGGCGGTAAGGCTAAGCGCGGCCGCCCGCCTGGGGGATCTGTTTTTTAGGTCCGATGAGCAAGCCGATTTAGAGCAACGCATTACAGCGCTAGAGGCGGGTTTACATGACCGGTATTGAAAAAAAGCTTACAGAGCTTGAGGGCCGGCAAGCCGATAAGTTACCCCCCTTGCGGATAATTTGGATAAATACGGGAGAAAAACCGCCGGCGCATAAGCCCGGAGATTGGGTTATCTATTGGGGCGCCGGCCGGCCGGATAACACTAAGAGCAAAGGAGGTTAAACCA
>CAZJLN010000061.1:0-7440 GCA_964546745.1 uncultured Anaerolineaceae bacterium | reverse complement strand
TTGGAAAAGCGGATAGAAAAGCTAGAAACAGGGCAAGGCCCGGATCGCCTGGTAATAGTGCCCTCATGGGGGGAGTATGTATACATAGACGGCAAGCCAATTTTGAGATCAGAGTACCAGGGCAAGCCGGATAAAACCATAACCCTAACCTGGGGCGATGAGCGCGAAAAAGCCGCCGAAACGCCCAAAAATGCAGGAAAAACCGATTAATGAGCGATGGCATAGCAGCATTGACCGAAAAACTGAAAAACGCCCAAATAGCACTTGAGCGGGCAAGTGAGGCGCTTTTAGCCGATGTAAACAGCCCGGAGCTTAACAGCAGGTACACCCGGGCGGTTATAGCGTTAGATCGGGCAGAGGATGAATTAGAACGCGCCCAAATGAAATTTAAGCGTAAATTCTAGGGGGATTTTGAGAATAGCCAATATATCTAATGAGCCGGCAAACAGCGAAAAAACAGCCTTTTTAGGGCTTGCAGCGCCGGCTAAAAGAGGGATTAATCAATGAAAAATCACAATGAAAAAACACACGCCGCGAGGGTACGGGATTTAGAAAAAGCGGCCGGCGCTAATGACAAAATAGAGATTAGCGTAGATTGGAATAACACGCCCGATAGTGAATTAGAACTAGGAACCCGGGTTATAAAAAGGGGCGATGATGGGGAGATCATAAGCTATATAGTAAAGCCAGGGAGTAGAAACAATGCAAAAAAATAACGGAAAAACCAACGCCGCAAGGGTGAGGGATCTTGAAAAAGCGGCCAATAGCAGTACTGATAACAACGAACCGGCGGTAATAGTAGATTGGGATGATACACCCGAGAGCGAATTAGAACCGGGAACCCTGGTTATTGAGTGGGGGCCGAATGATCAGATTATTAGCCATAGGGTAAAGGGGGCGCCTAAAAATGCACGCCGAAACCATAAAACTAATTAATGCGGCCGCCCAATTGCTAACCGGGAAAAGGGTAGAAGTAAGGGAGCGGGAACCAGGCACCGCCGGCCTATTGGGGGAGATTAGCAAGCGAAAGGATGGGGTACTGGTTATTGATCTAAGCCCCGAAATTCCTAACGATAAAAAGCGCCTGGATGTTTTATTGCATGAGTTAGCTCACGCAAAACACCATAACTATATAACTTCTAACCATGCGGAGCTAAGGCCGGCAAGCGTAAAAAAACAGCCGCTAGATTGGGGGGATCGCCTGAGAGAGGACACCGCCGAAAAGCAGGCGGCCGCCTGGAAACAATACGCCGATAAACACGCGCACCCGGATTTTGTAAAAATAGCGCCATTTACGGCCAAAATAATCTCATTACTAACCTATAAGGAAAATACAAAATGACAAAAAGCACCGATGAAAAAGTACAAAATGCAGCTGAAACAGTATACCAATTTGAGGCCGAATTATTGCAGGCAATAGATAACCTGGAATTAGCACCTACTAATTCCAACGCCGCCGCCGTAAACCTTGCGGAAATAAAACTAACCGCGGCCAAAAATGCGCTAGCCAAAGCCCAAAAGGAACGGGATCAGGATTTAGCGCGGTTCAATACCAACGATTACAAAGCCGGTTTAAAGCGCCTGGGAGAGATCGACAAAACCGCCGATAAACAGCTGGAGATCGTTATAGCGCAAGTCAATGAGGTTTTGGAGGCTATAGACGTTTTAGAGGACCTGGCAAAAGAGAGCAAGGCGCTAAGGCGTAAGCTAGAGGTAAACGCGCCCGGGTTCAATGAGCGGGGGAAATTTAGGCGTATTTGGCGCCTGGAGGGCGAAATAATCCGATGGCGTAAATACTGTAAGGCGATAGAAAACCTTAATACGCCGGCGGTGCCGGCAAAGCATAACTATACAAAAGAGCAGGAAAAAGCCATGAAAGAGCGGTACAAGCCGGCGGATGAGCTAAACGCCATGTTAGCGCGACAATGGGCAAAAGATAACCGCGGCGATGATCTAAACTAGGGATGATAAAAGCCCGCGTTTACTGCAAAGGGTAGACGCGGGCTAACCCTGGGATAAACGAGGTAACCAATGGCTAAAACAATAAAACAGCGGCTTGAAAAGCTAGAGGAAAAACACGAACCAGACGGCTTGATTTTTGTATGTGAGAGAAACGATGGGTTTATAGATTTACCGCAGCCCGGTGGCACTATAAAGGTTATATCCGAGGCAGAGTTTTTAGAGGCCGGCGGCCGGATCGTAGAATTTGGGGATCCGCCCCGGGTGATAACAAAGGATAGACCGAGGGCAAAAAATGACCAAAAAGACACTTAAGCAGCGGGTAGACGATTTGGAAAACCCCGGCGGCGATTTACCGGTAATGGTATTTGAGCAAACCTGGGATGATGAGAATTTATTTTATCTAGCGGGCAAGCGCTATAACATAATGCAAAATGCGGAGGCGGTAGATAAAAAGGATCTAATGACCAGGGATCAGGCAATAGCCAAAGCCGGCGATAAATACAGGCCGCTATTTATCGTTTATGTAAAGGATTGGAGGGGCGACACTTAGCCCCGGCGCGTATGGGGTAAGGGCTATTTGATCGTAAAACTAACCCTTGCCCCGCTTGCGGTTATAAAAATAATCTTATGGCCCTGCAGCTTGACGGCGATACCCTTTTTTATGCTTTTCATGCTTCACCCTTTCTAATACTTGACCGGCGGGCGCTTACCAATGCGTTTATACCAGGGGAGCGCCAGGTACTCAGTAAGCGCGGCAAGCCGCTCATTTTGTTTATTGATTTGATCTTGTAATGCCTGGATTTGGGCGTTATGCGTGCCCAATTCCCGGGATACTGCTAACACCATAAGCGCGCTATTTTGCGCTTGCTCATTAGCCGGCGTAGGATCTGTTTCAGGCTCATAATCGGGCGTAAATTCGGGCTTAGCTTGCCCTGGGGGGATAACAGTAAGGATGTTTTCAATAGCGCGTAAACTACGCCCTTTTGCGGCAAGGTCCCGGATCTGTTTAAATGTTTCTAGATCGCTATCAGAATAGACCCGATGGCGGCCGGCCTCAGGCGCTTGCGGGGTAAGAGCTTTTTCAAAACGAACCGCCCAACGCCTAAGAGTGGAAACAGGAACGCCCAATAATTTGGATACTTCGCCCGGGTTATAGCTCATAAATGCCGCCTTTTCTAATTAATGATCGCTAAACGCCCAAAAGTATACCATTTTTTTACTTGACAAGTAACACGTTATATGTTATTATAATCTTGCTTATGAAAATCAACGGAGCTAAACATGGATGATAACCAACTGCTAGTAATTGAGCCCGAAAAGAGCCTGGACCGAATAAAAGCCCTGGTATTAGATGGGCTAGATAGTAAGCATAGCCGCACCGCGTACGAACACGCAATAGATGATTTTGTGGCCTGGTATCAGGATCTAGGCAAGCCGGGGTTTACTAAGGCAACTGTAAACGCCTATAAATACCACCTGCAAAGTAGCACCGACTACGCCCCGTCTACCATTAACCTGAGATTATCGGCGGTTAGGGGACTGGCAAGGGAGGCGGCCGATAATGAGTACATTACAGACGGCCAGGCTAACGGGATAGCTAATGTTACTGGCATAAAAAAAGGCGGCGTAAGGGCCGGCAATTGGCTAACACTAGAGCAAGCGCAAAAGCTCATTAATACGCCCGATAAAACCCGCCTAAAAGGCCTGAGGGATCGGGCTATTTTAGCGGTTATGATCGGGGGCGGGCTTAGGCGGTCCGAAGTTGCGAGCTTGCGATTTAGCCATATACAGCAGAGGGATGGCCGATGGGTTATAGTGGATTTAGTGGGTAAGCGTAACTATCTCAGAACTGTACCATTGCCCAATTGGGCTAAGGCAGCGATAGATGATTGGACCCTAACCGCTAACCTGCACGATGGCTATATTTTTAGGCAAGTAAACAAAGCGGAGCGCTTACAAGGCGTAAAGCTAACCCCCCAGGCAATACAAAACATTGTAAAAGAATATGCGGCAGTTTGCGGGTTCGAACTGGCAGCCCATGATTTACGGCGTACTTTTGCAAAGCTAGCCCGCAATGCAAAAGCCCCCATAGACCAGATCCAACTAACCTTAGGCCATAAAAGCGTACAAACAACGGAGCTTTATTTAGGTACTAAGCAGGATCTAGCTAACGCCCCATGCGATTACATAAAGATAGATCTAGATTAGAAAGCGAGGAATATTGAGAGATCATGGATTAAAGAAAGGCGGGGCCGCAATTGCCGCTAAGCAGACGACCCCACCCCGTACAAGCCCGAAAGCCCGTACCCGGTCATTATACACCAGGCGGGCGCTAGAAAAAAGGAGTATAGAAAATGACCGACACTTTAGAAGTAAATACCATTGAAACAGTACAAGCCATTGAAACAGTACAGCTAGGCACCCTGGCAGTTTATGGCCCAAATGATGTAATTCAGACCGCTAGCGCGATGGCGGTAACCCTTGCGGATGTTATCCGCAGCCGCCGGCTATTTGTTACTATCTCAGGTAAGCAATATGTAAAGGTTGAGGGATGGAGTACCCTCGGGGCGATGTTAGGAGTTTTGCCCCGCGAGGTAGAGGTAACAGAATGCGAAAATGGCGATTATTTGGCAACTGTAGAATTAATCAGGGCCTCAGATGGCGCCATAGTGGGGCGGGCGTCTAGTTTACTCTCCACCGATGAGAAACTATGGCAGGATCGCCCCAGGTACGCGCAGCGTAGCATGGCGGTAACCAGGGCAACCGGCAAGGCGTTTAGATTGGGTTTTTCATGGATTATGGCGCTAGCGGGATATGAGCCGACACCTGCAGAGGAGATGCCCACGATAGTGGATAGCAGGCCGGAGCCGGCGCCGGTAACCACCAAACCCAAACGCCCCATGACGATAGAGGGAGCCGAAAAGGTAAAAAATAGCAAGGGAGAGCGGTACTGTGATTTGGATACCGAAACGCTAACAAAAATGCGGGAGGCACTTAGCAAAAAGCTGGAAACAGAACCCGAGAATTATTGGGCGGCAACGTTCCAATATAAGATCGAGGCTATTGATGTAATTTTGCAGGACCGAGGCTAGCAGATTATCGGGGCGTAGGGGGCGCCCCATAATGAGGCGTAAAATGAAACTAATACTTATACGCAGCCGCAAGCCTGGGTTATACCGCCGGCGGCAAGTGATTTATCAGGGTGAATGGGTAAGCATAAGAGGTTTTGCGTTTTTACGTACCAGGCATAAACACCGCAAATGGACGGGATGGGCGGCGATAACCCCGATAGACCCCCCTAACCCCTTGCCGGCGAGCTATAAAAAACATAGCGAAAGGCTAAAAGAGCCGTACACAATTAACCATTATCCGGAGGGTAAAGAATGACCAATACTCAGAATGAAACGCAATACCGATTAGAGGCGGCGCTAGCCTGGCATTTAGCCCATAACTTCATACCCCCGCAACCGGCCGAATTATTGGAGTATTGCCTGGAGGCGGTAGACGCCTGCAGGGCCGGCGATGATGGCCGGGTACTTAGCTTGCCAGGAATGACCATAACAGCCGGCCAATTGATCGAGGATCTAAGACTAAACGATTTAGTGGAGGCGTAAGGATGATAGCGGATATTAAGAAACTTCTAACCCCGAAAGGCTAAAATGACCATAAATAACACAATGCAACCGGATAAGGATAAAAGGATAGAGCAGATAAGATTTACAGCGGAAAAGGCGCTAATTTTGCTTACTAACGCCGAATATAGCGCCGCCGAATTGAGCAATAGCAACCTATTGGACCATAAGCAAGCGCGGGTTATTAGTACTTATTTTGATCGGGCGCTTATGCCTACGCGGGAATTGATCGAATACCTGGAGAGCCTGGGGAATGAGCCGGGCACAGATAAAGCGATAGCGCAAATAGACCGCGGGCATTTGGTTAAGGTTATTGCAGACACTTACCAAAAGTATTTTATAGATCGGGAAACTAGCGCCGGCGTGCCATATATTATTTTTGAAACGGATACCGGGCGCGTGATCGGGCACCCGTCTGTTTTACCCCTGCGGGATAGTGATCTATTTATCACAAAACTAACCGAGGGATGTTATGGCGACAATGTAAGCAGCGCCGCCGATATTGTTTATTTTCTAACTGAGATTAGCCCGGAATGGGTAGAGGAGCTGCTAACCAATAGCGGCCTATTGGGCGAAAAGGGGTAAGCATGGAAAAGCCAAAGTATTTGGATCTGTTACCGGCAAGCGTGAAAAACCGCATAGTTAATATAAAACTGGAGCTTGCAGAATTGGCCGATAGCGTAAGCGGTACCGGCGATAAAACGCTTATTAGCCTGGTAGAAACTGCAATAACGGCCGTAAATGATTTGGATGAGTACACCTGGAAAGTTACAGAGTAACCGGGAAAGGGGCGGGGGGTAAGGTCCCGCCCCTAAGCCGGCTAGATAGTTATAACCGGCATTATAATAAGCGATTTTGTAGGTAAATTGGGCGAAAAGGCGCGGGATAATGGGCATTTTTGAGAGGCGGTTTATTGGCTTATAAGTGTGTATGTGGAGCTTATACCTTTAGGATCTTAGAGCTATGCCGGCAATGCAAGCGCAAGCATGGCATTTACAGCGATTGGCCGGAATGGGTAAGATGGCGCTATTTTGAGCTAAACTGGGGGGGCGATTATGAGTATAGCGAATTAGATAAACTAGGCCGGCCCGGGAGCGTAAAGGGGGAGGCGCTAGGCAAGCCGGGCGATATTCTAGCCGATGTTATGGACCCGCAATTAGGGGAGAGGGCGGGGCGTAAATGCCCAATATGCCAAACCAAAATAAAAGCAAATGAGCGCTTATGCAGGGATCATTTAGAGAGGTACGGGCGGGATCAGGGTAAATGGCCGGAATGGCTTTTAGCCCTGGTAACCAATGACCAAAAGCAATTAGACGCGGCGCGTAACCACCGCGAGGGTTCAATAGATGACGAAACGGCGCTTAGAAAAAGGGATCGGGCTAGACCGGGAGGCGAGGGTTACAAAGCCCCTGGCAGCTTAGGCGGCCGCACTTATGCCCACTATAACAGCGATGATTTAGATAGCGAAACGCTAAAATGGGGCGATTATGAGATAGAAAGCCAGGGAGCCGAAAGTTCAACAGACGCGCCGATTAGAGGCGATAGGAACGGCTATAAATACAATAACGCCGCCTGGAGGGGATCGGGTATTGAGTACAACGATTTGGGCGTATTCTCGGAGCGCGATTATCTAGAGGATAAGATCGCAGCGGAGCAGGAACTAGCCCAATGGAACCCCCAGGCAGCCGCCATTTTGTTATTATCCGAAAATGGTTATGGCCAAAAAGAGATCGCCGGCCTAATGAAAATCAGACAACAAAAAGTAAGCGAGATTTTGAGAAAAGCGGTAAAACATGGTTAGTTATCCCAGTAGTAAATGAAAGCAAAAGGGTAACACGCGAAAAAC
>CAZJLN010000060.1:0-10986 GCA_964546745.1 uncultured Anaerolineaceae bacterium | reverse complement strand
TGCTCGCCCACTTGAAGACTAAATAATCTAAACATTGAAACTTAACGATGGATAATGGCAAAATTAATACTCTCGGGAAGATAATATAGTTCTTACAATTGATTAGAATTTTTTACATCTAATTGAATGTTTTAATATTATAACAGGATATGTTCTCTCTGGCAAGCAAATTTGTTATTTTCAGTTTCCTTTGCTTTTACTTGTCATGTTTACATGAGCAAAATAAGTTTATACCATGAATTTCTATTTCAGGCAATCCAATTTTGAAAAAAACTGGAGTACTCCATGCATGCTATAATCTTTGGTACAGTAAATTTCGAGCACGAGGATTTATGGCAAGTAAACCAAGAAAGAAAACCGCTACTAAAAAAGCAACTTCGAGAAAGAAAACAGTGAATTCGCGCACAGCTTCATCGAGGACAACTAGAAGTAGAAAAAAAACCAACACGGTTAAGCCATTAGAACCAATTTCACCTGAGCATCAAATTGATATTCTTGGAATATTCCTGACAGTGGTTGGCATCATTTCCATGATGAGCCTTTTTGCTGCCGATGTCGATAAACGGGTTGATAACTTTCTCATCAAAGGATTTGGATGGGGAGCTTATATTCTTCCAGCAGCTTTGATCATCATCGGTGTTTGGTTGCTGATGAGGAAGATCAACAAGATTCCTCAATTTTCTGCAGAACGCATCATCGGTTTATTTCTGATTTTCTTTAACCTCTTGGCATGGTTTCATATTCTATTTAATGAACATGGGGGGATTGTAGGTCGAGGTATTTTTGTGTTATTTAAACGCTGGTTTGGAAGTGCAGGAGCATTGGTCGCATTGGTCGCCTGGCTATTGACGAGTTTAATCCTTTTACTGGATTTATCGATGGCAGATGTCTCGAAATGGATCAGTGATCAAGTAAAGAAAACCAATCACCATCTCTCTCAAAAGATAAAGGAACACGCACAAAGATCAAGAAATGCGCGTGCTGCTAGGAATCAAACAGCATTATTAAAAAACGAAAGTCTGAATAATCAAAAACTCGACATAAAACCTGCCAATACAGAACAACCATTTAGTAAAGTATCCCAGGAACAACTAGAAATAGCAAAACCCGGACAATCAAGCATACACCACTGGGTTCTCCCAGATCCCAATCGGATTCTTAAGCCTGCCAATAAGGCGCCGCTCAATGAAGAGATTGATAAACACCGCGCTAGGGTCATTGAAGAAACGCTTAAATCCTTTGGTACTCCGGCACATGTAGTTGAAATTCGCCGAGGACCTGCCATCACCATGTTCGGCGTAAAGCCTGATTATATTGAAAGCCGCAGCGGTCGGACATTGGTCAGGGTGAGCAATATCGTCCGCCTACAGGATGATATTGCCATGGCGCTTCAGGCAACCCAAATTCGCATTCAAGCTCCTGTACCTGGAAAGGACTATGTTGGCATAGAACTGCCGAATGGAGATATAGATCCAGTCTCTCTCTTAGAGGTACTTCAGAGCCCTGCATTTGTCAATCACAAGGGTGCTCTAAAATTTGGTTTAGGAAAAGATGTTTCTGGCATTCCTGTTGCAGCCGATCTGACCAGTATGCCTCATCTGCTCATTGCAGGTGCCACCAACTCAGGTAAGTCTGTCTGTATCAATGCCATTTTGGCAGGTTACCTCATGACACTAACACCCGATCAACTGCGCATTATCATGGTTGATCCAAAACGTGTGGAATTAACCAGTTACAACGGTATTCCTCATCTTTTCGCTCCTGTTATTGTGGATGCGGAGCGGGTGGTGGGTGCCCTACAATGGATGATGCGAGAAATGGATCTCAGGTATCACAAGTTCTCTGACGCAGGCGTGCGTAATATTGTGGAATACAACACAAAGCAGCGCAATCAAGATCAAGAGATACTCCCGTACCTCTTGCTGGTGATTGATGAAATGGCAGATCTGATGATGCTTGCCCCAGATGAGACCGAACGCTCGATTACCAGGTTGGCACAACTGGCAAGGGCAACTGGTATCCATCTCATTTTAGCCACGCAACGTCCTTCAACCGATATCATCACTGGCTTGATCAAAGCTAATTTCCCAGCCAGAATTGCTTTCGCAGTTGCTTCCGGAGTGGACAGCCGTGTCATTTTGGACCAACCAGGGGCAGAACGTCTCTTAGGACGAGGCGACATGCTCTTCCAGGCACCAGATGCCCCAGCCCCCGTCAGACTTCAAGGTACTTTTGTATCTGATCAGGAGATCAATGAACTGGTGTCTTTCTGGCATCAACAAGCTGTCATGAACAAACCTGCCGAAAAAGTTGAAGAACCCGTAGTGTTTTCAGCACCCGTTAGTACGCCATTCAAGCAAGAGACATTATGGGAAGAATTGCAGAAAGATCCAGATGAGGACCCCATTACCAACGAAGCCATAGCCATCATCCGAAAAGAAGGCAGAGCATCAATATCACTCCTTCAGAAGAAATTAAGGATAGGATACACACGTTCCGCCCGGTTAATTGAAAAAATCGAAGAAAAAGGGATAATTGGACCCCCAGAACCGCAAACTGGTGTTCGTCCAGTTTTGGATTATGGAAAAATCGGACCACCTGTTGAAGAATAATTGAATTACATTCGTAGAAAAAGGAACATTAATTTAACAAATTTCGTCTAAATATTAGTAAACAAAGGATTTACTCATTTGGAGGAAAAATGATCAAAACTATAAGTCTCTTTTTAGCGATAGCGATGGTGCTTAGCGCTTGCACAATCTCTTTTCCAATTTTACCAACCGAAAATTCGAAACCCTCATCCATTGAACAAGCAGTAAAAAATTATCTCTCAAAAGAATTAGGGGTTTCTATTGATCAACTTGAATTGATCTCTATTGAAGCAGTAGAATGGGGTGACTCATGCCTGGGAATCAAAAGTCCTGATCCATGCCTTACAGTGGTCACACCCGGCTATAAGGTCATCATTAAAGCTGATGGAAAAACTTATGAACTTCACACAAATAAGAATGCAAGTAGGATTCTCATCGTGAAGCCTGATGATGAGCCACAGATTGTAAAGTTAGTCAAGGCAGATTTAGCCGCTAAGCTTTCAATTAACGAATCTGAAATCACTACTGTTCTGGTAGAGGAAGTGGAGTGGCCAGACAGTTGCTTAGGTGTGCATGAAGAAGGGGTTATGTGCATGACAGTTATTACCCCAGGCTACAGGATCATATTAAAAGCCAATAACAAAACCTACACCTATCATACTGATCTGGATGGCAAAGCGATTATCCATGTAACCAAAGGCGATGAACCTGAAATTGTCATGATCACCAAGAAGTATATGGCAAGCCAATTCAATTTTGAGATAAGCGAAATCAATTTGGTTGAATATGAAAAAATACAATGGCCAGATGGATGTCTGGGAATTTCAGAGCCTGATGTCATGTGCACACAAGCCATTGTTCCAGGTTACCGTGTCATTTTAGAAAAAGGTGGTGAAACTTATTCATTCCGCACGGATGAAAGTGGACAAATGATAAAATTAGAACCAGTGACAAGTTCTGATTCAAATAAGTCTTGATCAGTCTGATCGACTGAATTACCTTCTACAAAGAGAAAGCGGGTTGATCTCGCTTTCTTTTTTTTTTCGAAGAATCAAATTCCAACTTGACATTGGATTAGGGTTGCAAAAGATGAGATTGTAAACTATAATCACACCCAAATCTCTTTTTGGAGCAATTATCGCATGACACAAAACGATCAAACAAATACAGTGGGGGAAGAAACGACAAACAATCAGGATCAATCTGATAACAAAATGGAAGCTTTACTCGAAGAGGAAGGTCTTAATATTGATTTTCCAAAAGCTGGAGAAATTCGCGACGGTGTGATTGCTAGCATTTCCGAAGGTCAAATTCTCGTGAGCGTAGGAGCAAAGTCTGAAGGTATTATTACAGGCAAGGAATACGAGGCAATCCCTCCAGATGTTCTCTCCACATTTGTTTTAGGACATGCCATTCCAGTCTACGTCATCACACCAGAAGACTCAAATGGAAATCTAATCCTTTCTTTTGTCCGTGCAGTTGAAGAACAAAGCTGGCTGGATGCAGAAGCTCTTCTTACCTCAACTGAAAGCTTCACCTCAAAGATCGTTGGATACAACAAAGGCGGATTGCTTGTTCCATTAGGAACTATTCGTGGATTTATTCCCGCTTCTCAAGTTAGCCTGAGCAGGCGTTTGGCGATTACAGGTGAAACCCCTGAAGCAAAGTATAAGGAAATGATTGGCGAAGATGTAGAAGTACGCGTGATAGAAGTTGATCGCGAACGCCGCCGTCTTATACTATCCGAACGTGCAGCCAGCTCAGAAACGCGAGAAATGATCAAAGAAAAATTTATAGATGATCTTTCAGAAGGCGAAGTTCGCACAGGTCGGGTAACCAGCTTGGCTGATTTTGGCGCATTTATTAGCATTGGTGGTGCTGATGGACTAGTTCACATGTCTGAAATTTCGTGGGATCATATTAATCATCCCAGCGAAGTTCTAAAAGTTGGTGATGAAGTTAAAGTAAAGATCATTACCGTAGACAAAGAACGCAGGCGCATCGGACTCTCCATACGTCAGCTTGCCAACGATCCATGGGGAAAACAGGTCAGCGACCTGAAGGTGGGTCAATTGGTGGAGGGTGAGATTACACGTCTGACCAATTTTGGTGCATTTGCCAAACTCAGACGCGCTGCTGGAGAATCAGAATTAGAAGGCTTGATCCATATCTCAGAGATCAGCGAACGCCGCATTGAACACCCCAAAGAGGTCATCCATGTGGGTGATATTGTTACTTTACGCATTGTCAAAATTGACGAGGAAAATCACCGTATTGGTTTAAGCATCCGCAGAGTGGACTCTCCTGCTTATGCTGATCTCGACTGGAAAAACATGGCTGAAGAATTTGAGTTAACAGGTACTCAGGCTGGGGAAAACCTCGGCGCGTTTACTGAGGATGAACAAACAGATCAACAAGAAGCCATTGCAGTACCAGAACCTGAAACCGAATTCGCTTTAGAGACAGAAGAAGCAGAAGGCGAAATTATTCCAGAAGCTGAAGATAAAGAAGAACCAGAAGCTGAAGCATAAGAAAAAAGATCGCACCGGTTGAACACTCAGCCGGTGCTCTATTTAACTCCCATGAACATGATTATTGATGCACACGAAGATTTAGCATGGAATATCGCAACTTTTAACCGCGATTACTCACTCTCAGCGTACCATACCAGAGAGCTTGAGATCGGAAGCATTGCTCCCCAGGCAAATGGAGATACTTTGCTCGGGTACCCTGAATATCAAGCAGGCAATGTTGCTATAGTTTTTGGGACACTCTTTGCAAGCCCAAAAACCATTAAAACTCCGAGTTGGGACACGCAATCCTATCTAAACACCAAACAAGCTCATCAACTTTATCGGGCACAGTTGGATCTCTACACCAAGTTAGAAGACACGCATCCAAACAAATTTCGTCTACTTAATACAAAGAAGACCCTGGAGTTTCACCTTCAGGAATGGGAACTCTCGAAACAAAATGGAATTGATGTCCCGGTCGGATTGGTCATCTTGATGGAAGGTGCAGAAGGCATTGAGAAACCGGATGATGTTTTTCGATGGTGGGATGCTGGCGTGCGCATCATCGGACTTGCCTGGCATGGTAATCAATACTGCGGTGGCACTGGTCAACCAGGTCCATTAACTTCTGGTGGAAAGAAGCTTTTGAACAAAATGGCAGAGGTAGGTTTTATCCTGGATATTTCTCATATGGACGATCTTGCAGCCAGGCAAGCGCTGGATATGTATGAAGGCCAAGTTATTGCCAGTCATGCCAACGCCAGTACTTTAATCCGTTCCTATCAAGGCAACCGTCATTTAAGCGATGAACTTATTCAGCACCTGATAACGCGCAATGGCATCATGGGCATTATTCCTTTAAATAATTTCTTAAACCGAGAATGGAAAGAACAAGGGGGCAGAAGCTCAGTTTCACTCCAGATGGTGGCAGAACAAATTGACCATGTGTGTCAATTGGCAGGTGATGCCAGGCATGTCGGGATCGGCTCAGATTTCGATGGTGGATTTGGCGTTCAATCGACGCCCCATGAAATCGATACAATTGCTGACCTCCAAAAAATATCACCTCTATTAACAGCGTTGAACTACTCAGAGGATGATATCTCGGCGATCCTGGGGAAAAACTGGCAGTGTATGTTAGAATTGAATTTGCCATAGAGATTGACAAACAGACCAAGAGACCAATGGAAGACGCACAATCACTTAAAAACCAAAAAAACAATGGATGTCCATATCCCAAGAACAGGGTCCGTGCGGGGTTAACTTTGGCAATCATTGGTTACTTGATTTTCCTTTTAGGTGCCAGACCAGGAATTTTTGGTCTGGACCGTAGCCGTGTGATTGGTTTTGTCCAAATTGCTGTATTTTTAGTTGGTCTGGGTACTATAAGCCTTGGTAGCTACCTTACTCTCATTGCGTTCTGGCCGAAGGGGACAACCTCCTTATTAGCTGATTTTGGATCGCGCGTGATAAGTACGGGATATGTTATTTGCATATTCACAGCCCTGGCAGATGTGTTTGGCTTTGGTTCTCATCCCCTACCCAATGTCTTCTTTGGTCCGTACCAATCCTATGGGGTTGAAATTGGAATGGTGATGATAGCTATTGGCATGATCATGTTGGTCCGTTTCAATCGTGACCGTTGTTGATTTTTTCTCTTTTTTAATTACATTATCATAAATTTGGCTCAATCCATCTCTGTTATAATCCAAGCTTATTAGATTATTCGAAATGGTTGCCGATCATTTATGCAAAATGACCTTGTCATCGATCAATTAGATAATGGTTTAAAATTATTACTAAAAGAAATCCATACATCTCCTTTGGTAAGTACTTGGATTTGGTACGATGTTGGTCTGCGCAATGAGAAACCTGGAAAAACAGGGATGTCACACTGGGTAGAACACATGCAATTCAAGGGTACTCCTCGCTTTCCTTCCGAAATTTTAGACCGCACCATATCGCGCCTGGGTGGTTCCTGGAATGCTTTCACGCATCTTGATTGGACCACCTACTTTGAAACCCTGCCTTCCAATGCTTATGAAATTGCATTAGAGTTGGAAGCTGATCGCATGATAAACAGCGTTTTTGATCCGGAAGAAGTAGAACTTGAACGTACAGTGGTGATCTCCGAACGAGAAGGTGCTGAGAATCATCCAACCTTTTTGCTAAACGAAGCAGTGCAACTTGCAAGCCTTACGCATCATCCCTACCGATACGAAGTGGCTGGTGAAAAAGAAGCGCTTGTGCAGATCACAAGAGAGGATCTATTTTCCCACTACCATACTTACTACCAACCAGCCAATGCAACATTTTGTGTTAGTGGAGATTTTGACTCGGCTGAGATGCAACAAAAGATACGCCAGTATTTTCAATTTATCCCTTCACAACCCAAAGCAACGTTGGTCCTGCCCGATGACCCAAGACCTCAATCGGAGCAACGGATTGATCTTAGCGGTCCAGGCGATACAATCTTTATTCAAGTATCCTTTCCTGCTCCTAAAGCAGATTCAGACGATTTTTTTACCTTATCCATCCTAGACAGCCTACTCAGTGGACCATCTGGGTTGAATATGTTTGGTAGTGGTTCGGTAGGTCAAAAAACCAGCCGACTTTACCAGTCCCTAGTGGAAAATGAAATGGCGATTTCTGTAGGTGGCAGTCTGCAAGCGACGATAGACCCATACCTATACAGCATATTCATGACTTTACATCCCACCACATCAGTTGAGGGTTTGGTTAAAAGCTTGGATGAAGAGATCAATTCTCTACAGGAAAAACTGGCATCATGGGAAGAAATACACAAAGCGGTTAAACAAGCCAAAGCGCTTTTTGCTTATGGCAGTGAGAATATCACAAATCAGGGTTTCTGGTTAGGGTATGCCAATGCCTTTGCTTCGTATCAATGGTTTATGGATTATATTGACCGCTTGTCATCTGTTTCACCTGCAGATGTTCAACAAATTGCTCAGAAATATCTTAACAAAAATAAACGCGTGGTTGGCGTGTACCGTCCGAATCACAATCAAAAGAGATGAGATGAACCTTCCTGCTTATGATGTAAAATCTCTTCCCGGTTCGGATGATATTATTCATTATTGCTTACCCAATGGTATTACCTTATTGATCAGGATTAATAAAGTAAGTCCTTCTGTCTCAGTCAAAGGTTATTTGGAGTGTGGATCCATTTTGGATCCAGATAAAAAACTTGGACTTGCCAATCTGACAGCTGCAGCAGTTACAACAGGTACACAAAAACAGGATTTTGTTTCATTACATAATATAATCGAGTCGATCGGAGCCAATCTATCTGTAAACGGTGGCACATTAACCACAAATTTTTCTTTACAATGCCTTACTGAGGATCTCCCTACGATGATCCGGCTCCTGTCGGAAGTTCTTCAACAGCCATCCTTCCCTTTGAAACAATTCAAACGACTAAAAGCGCAATATCTCACCATGCTGGCAATCATGGCACAAGACACCGCAGAAATGGCAGATTTTACCTTCAATGAGATGATCTACGCAGGTCATCCCTACGGACGCAACGAAGATGGAACCCCCGAAACCATCAACAGCATTGAAATTGAAGACCTGAGAGAGTTCCATAAAAGCTTCTTTTCACCTTCGGGGTTAGTCATAGCTGTGGTTGGCGCTGTTAATCCTGATGAGGTGATTCGTATCGTCAGTGATTCTTTAGGGATGTGGGAAACCAATTCAAACACAGGGAAAATAGCAATTCCTGAAGCAAAAGTTTTGGATAAACCCGCTCGAAAACATATAGCCCTTGAAGAAAAAAGCCAGAGTGATATCGTTATGGGTAACCTTGCCCCCACCCGCAGCTCAAGCGATTTTATGCCTTGTTACTTAGGCAATAACATCCTTGGTCAGTTTGGCATGATGGGCAGGATAGGACAAAGCATCCGGGAGAGGTCAGGGTTAGCATACTTTGCACAAAGTGAGCTTTCTTCCGGTGTTGGTCCAGGAACATGGCAATTTATTGCTGGGGTGAACCCCGTCAACCTGGAAAAGGCAATAGACCTCATTAAAGATGAAATTAAGAAATTCATCGACAATTCAGTTACCGACGAAGAATTATCCGACACGAAATCTTACTTAGTAGGCAGGCTTCCTGCCCTGCACGAATCCAATAGTGGTGTGGCGGTATCATTATTAAACTTGCAGCGCTTCGATCTTGGTTTTGATTACTTAAGGCATTACCCTGAGATGGTATATGCAATAACTAAAGAAGATATACTGAGTGTTGCCCGTAAATATCTCTCACTTAACAGTCTCGCTGTGGCTTCGGCTGGAAAGGCAATTGAATGATTAAATGTGGTATTGATATCATTAATATCGAACGCTTGGCGAAAATTAATTCTGCCATTCGTGCCAGATTTCTTAAAAGGGTCTACACCGAAAAGGAGCTAGCTCAAGCTCAAAATCAAAATGATTCGCTTTCAGGTCTCTTTGCAGCCAAAGAATCTGTCTCCAAAGCCTTAGGAACCGGCATTGGCTTTGTAACCTGGCAAGATATTGAGATCCTACACCTTCCCAGTGGAGAACCTATCTTGCATTTACATGGCAATGCTTTGTTGGTAGCCGAACAAAAAGGACTATCTCATTGGTCCATCAGCATAAGCCATGAAAAGGAATTTGCAATTGCCATGGCTGTTGCGATGTCACAAGAAGTCCAAACATGACCAAATTGGTACCCCAAAAAAGACCTCTTCAAATCCTTGCATTAAGTGACATTGATGTTCCCATTTTAAATAGTATTCATATCCAACAACGCTTCCCAAATATCGACCTTGCAATTAGTTGTGGCGATCTTAGTTATTTTTATTTGGAATATATCCTAACCAAACTTGATATTCCTTTAGTTTATGTACAGGGCAATCACGCACCAGTAGAAGAATTCTCCGCAGGAGCATCAAGAAAGAGCCCCTGGGGAGCAATTGAGTTACACAAACGTTGCATTTATCAATCAGATATGAATTTGATCATGGCAGGAATCGAAGGAAGTCTGCGTTATAACAAAGGCAAGCATCAATACACCCAGGGAGAAATGTGGCGGATGGTGCTTGGTCTTGTGCCGAAACTGTTAATAAACAAGTGGAAACATGGCAGATATCTGGATTTATTTATCACTCACGCCTCTCCAAAAGGGATCCACGATGAATCAGATAGAGCTCATCAAGGAATTTCTGCTTTTCGTTGGCTAGACCAGGTTTTTCAGCCCAGATATCACCTGCATGGACATATTCACATTCTTAGTCCACTTCAAAATCGTGAAACCAAGTTTGGTGAAACTACCATTTTGAATGTTTATGGCTATCAAGAAATAACCTTCAACGACTAAGTTTTTCTTGAAGAAATAATCCTTCCCCAATCTTTCACCAACTTTATTCAAGTCTTGGCAAATTTCTCCTGCAAATGCATGCCTACCCAGAAATGAAAAGGGATCACCGCATTACTGACATACATGCGAACCCCGTCGATGACGATAAGGTCTTGTGGCAGCATGCTAGGATGAACATAACAAGCATTAGGAGCCTTTCCATATTTTTTCTGGTAATATGCCGTAGCATTTCTCACCTTGGCAGTAAAATCAGTCTTTTGATCATTATCGAACCACAACATCCCACTTTCCATAGAACGCTCACTTTCCTAACAAAGGAAGCTGATAATTTAGCCATCTGTTACCCAACCTTAATGAGAATTCACCCGGCTCCAGGCCGCACATTATCATTCCCCTTTGCGGATGGGATGAACTTACTCTTCCAGAACAGCCAACAATCGTGGTTTTAAATGCTTTTGTCCAGAAATCAAATTCAGCACTAACATCAATATTCAGAGAAGCAGCTGCCCAAAGTTGTAAC
>CAZJLN010000059.1:0-11067 GCA_964546745.1 uncultured Anaerolineaceae bacterium | reverse complement strand
GTGGCGCTGTCGGTATAATCATAGAGCAGCTTGGAGTTGATGCCGCGGCCCCCGACAAAATCGCGGCAGAGGTCTTCGTTCAGGGGTTCATTGCGCAGCGTCCCGGTTGATAGATCAATCCGTATGATTTTTCCCATCCATCCGTACATATCGTGTCTCCTGTGCGTGCCGGCAGCTCATGCACCATGTAACCAATCATCAGCTGCATTGTCAAATGAAAAGAAATGCGCAAAAAAATTGCTTGACAACGACGGTGCGGTCTGAAATAAATACTGACCGGTCAGTCAAATAAAGGAATGGCGCATGGAAAAGAAACGGAAGGAAGAACGGAAGGAACGGCAGAAGGAGAAAATATTCGAAGCCGCGGTAACCTGCTTTAACGAAAAGGGCTATTACGAAACCACTATAGACGACATTGCCAAACGGGTGCGGGTCAGCAAGGGGCTGATTTATTATTACTTTAACACCAAAAAGGACCTGTTCCTGGAGCTGTTTCAATACCGGGTGGGAAGATACTTCGAGCAGATTGCAAAATACATCCGGGGCGAGAAGCAGCCCGATGTCCGCTTGAAAAAGTTTATCAACAAGTCCAGTGAGATCCTTGAGGAAAATGAGGATTTCTTTAAATTTTGCCTGGAGTTCCTTTCGCTGGGCGTGCGCGAACCGGACATCCGGGAGGTGATGACCGTTTTTTACAAGAATTCCATCAACACCTTCCAGCAGCTGTTGGAAGAAGGGGTGCGGTCGGGCCGGTTTAAGGATCTCGGTTCGGAGAAGGTTGCCCGCACCATCTATTTCCTGTTCATGGGCGTCTTCTTCACCTACTTTTCGGTGAATGTTGATTTTGATCTCTACAGGCAGCACAATTTTCACATTACCAATATTCTTGCTGCCCTCAAGCACTAGCAGGCTGTTGCAAAACACCCATCTGCTGCATTACGCTCATCCTTCGTCACTGCAGCGTACTTGCATGTACGCCTCATTCCTCAGGATTTCGCGTGCCTTGCATCTGGATGTTTTTGAACAGCCTGAAGAAAATTACTTTTTCAAGCACCTGCTAGAACCTGCGGACGTGCATGAGCACCGCCACAAACACAAAAGCATAAGGAGGAGATACACCATGAGAGCAGGAAGACGCAAAGTAATCGCAGCACTCAGTATGGTTTTAGTTACCACCGTGTGCGCACTGAGCATGACCGGCGCCAACCAGGCGACCGCTCCGTCGGCTTCGCCGGATGCCAAGACCATTGATGTGACCGCTTCGGTGAGTGACGATCATCCCGCCATTGAAGAGGGGGTTACCTGCGCGGACTGCCATGAAATCAAGCTCGACGCCAAGACCACCGCCACCCAGGTGTGGCTCGCCGGCGACTACCTCGGGTTTGCGCCCAATGAGGGGGGTTTCAACAACGACCGGGTGAAGGAAGAGATCGTCAAGGCGATGGGCGGCAAGAAGCAGACGCGGACCTGCGTGCTGGCCACCTGCATTAATAACGCCCCGCTTGCCACCACCGCCGAATTTACGCTTGACCAGGATCACATGACCCTCCACGGCATGCACGAAAAGGGGACGGCCAAGCTTTTGCACATCAAGCAGAATCCGCGGGTCAGCCTGAACTGGCACAAGGAATTTACCGGTTGGACGGGTACAACCCTCTGCGTTCAGTTTATCGGCCACGCGGAAATTGTGGAAGCAACCGATCCCGCATTTGACAAGATACTGCTCGACTGCATCCCCTATGAAAAAAGCGCCCAGGAACGGAAGGTAAGCCTGGAGCAGGCCCGCGCCATGGCCAAGCAGATGATGGTCATCACCCGGATTGTTATTGATGAAGCCACCATTACCAACATGGAGTTTAGAAAAGAGAGCTTCAGGCCGTGGCAGCGCTGGACCAGGCCGGCGGCACGGAAGTAGTGGGATCAGCATGACGCCAAGATTGAGCCTACACCCATCTGCCGTGAACAGGTGAACCATGATGTATGACGTTGCGATCGCAGGCGCCGGCCCGGCAGGGCTGATGGCGGCCAGGACCGCCGCTGAAAACGGTTTGAAGGCGGTGCTCATCGAGAAACGGCGGGACATTACCGCGATACGGCGCGCCTGCTGCATGCAGCTTATCATGGATGAGGATTATGAGGGCGAGAGCATCCGCGTCAAGGAACGGGCGGTGGTGTTTCCCCGCAACGGGTTTTCCGTTGAGTATTACGGTCCGCTTCTCCCGCTCACCCATAAATATTACATTTCACCCGGGGGACACCGCATTCATTTTGCCTACCCCGACAGACGACCCATCATCATCAAATGTGACAAGGGACACCTGCTGCAGAACCTGCTCCGCCAGTGCGAGGACCTCGGTGTGGAGGTGCGGAGCGGAACCACGGTGTGTGCCGCGGAAGACGGACCTGACCGGGTAACGCTTAAAACCGCATCGGCTCAGGTCCGGTCGGTGATCCAGGCACGGAAGCTGATTGCCGCCGATGGCGTTAACGCGCGGGTCGCGGACATGCTGGGCATGAATGGTGCGCGGCGCTATTTTGCCACCGGCATGGCACTCATCCATTATGTGAAGGGGATTAGGGGATTTGACCCGACGGCCTGGAAGAGCTATTTCGGGCTCGCCTACCAGTCGAGAAGCCCGGTGATGATCACCTCGTCCCTGCTCGGTGATGATGTGGCCTCGGTGGTGACCATCGGCAGCAGGCTCAGCCCGCCGGGAAAGATATTTGCTGACTGCGTGGCCCACAGTCCCCTTGCCCCCCTCTTCAAGGATGCCAGGATCGTCGGAAAGCGAGGGTGCAGCGCCAAGGCCTATACCTCGTTGCAGGTGCCGCACCGCGGCAATGTGCTGGTCATCGGTGATGCCGCCGCCTATGTTGAGATAGAAATCCAGGGAGCGCTCATGACTGGCTTTCGCGCAGGGAAGGCGGTGGCCGAAGCATTGCAGGGCGGCGACGGTTTCCGGGAGTATACCGGCTGGTGGCAGAGATCCTTTGAATTTAATTCCGAGGCGTATCTGCATGTTGCCCAGGGGTTTGCCCTGGTGCCGGCATATACCGACGATGAACTCGATTATTTGTTCTCGCTGATTGAAGACGAGGAGCTTGAGGGAACGTACAGCCAGTACAAATCGCCGCGGATCATGTGGGATGCCCTTCTCAGACACGAGGAACGGATTGCGACGGAGCGTCCCGACCTGCATCAGAAGATCAAGCATAAAAAACTGACACTGCGGGACATACTGCAGGAGTGAGAGGTGATGTGGGATGGGAGCAGCAAGATGCAGGATGCATGATGCACGATGCATGACCCACAGCGGGATGGAGGGCCATGCTCTGTCATGGCCACAAACAAATAAACGGACGCGACGGCGCGCGTCCCTCCATGAGGGGAACCTCTCATTGTTCATTTTCTTGTCATTCCCCGACTTGATCGGGGAATCCAGATAGTGACTTTTTATGAATTCCCGCTTTCGCGGGAATGACACACGGAGGTCGTAAGCTGCATTATTAGAGGTTCCCTTATGTATATTCTTTGCAACGTTTGCTTCGCACATCGCATATCTCACATCACATATCGCAATCATCCTCATAAGGAGAAACAACTATGAGTCTACCCAAGGGGGCCTATGAGGCCCTGGCAAATGCGCTCGGTCCTGCCAACATCTGTGACGACCCGGGGCTAACCTGCGCCTACAGCTACATGTGGCTGCTCCACAGCACCCATGCCCAATCCGGGAGGTATCGCCCCGCCGCCGTGGCCCTTCCCGGCAGCACCGGGGATGTGCAGCGCATTATACAAATTGCCAACCGCTACCGGTTCAATTACATCCCGGTGGGAACCAACCTCCTGCCCCCCACCATCCCGGCCCGGCCGGATACGGTGATTATTGACCCGAAGCGCATGAATGCCATTCTGGACATTGATGAGAAGAACATGTACGCGGTTGTCCAGCCCTATGTGATCTATGCCCAGCTTCAGGCGGAGACCATGAAGCGCGGGTTAACCATAACCGTGGCTGAAGCGGGGGCGCAGGTTTCGGTGCTGGCCAATAACATGTTCCAGGGCATGGGCGGCACCGGCCATAAGTTTGGATTCAACCGGGGCGTGCTGGGCTGTGACTGGGTGCTGCCGACCGGTGAGCTGCTGAAAATCGGATCACGCGGCAATGCGGGAGGCGACTGGTTCTGGGGCGATTGCGCAGGACTGAATCTGAAGGGATTGCTGCGCGCCGACTCGGGCCATTGCGGAGGGATGGGGATGGTTACCGCCATGGCGGTGAAACTCTTTCCCTATCCCGGGCCGAAGGTGTTTCCGGTGAAAGGCAGCAATCCCACCTTTACCGCGGAATTTCCCAGGGACCGCTTCCGCCTCAATCTTATCAAGTTTCCCGAACGAAAAAGGCTGATTGACGCCATGTACGAGATCGGGCATGCGGAGATCGCGGCATGCGTGCACGAGGAGCCGGCCGGCATGGTTCTGTCCTACGCGTCGCCGTCGGTTGAGGCATTCTGGGAAAAGTGGCCGGAATTTAAAAAGAAGTGGAGAAATGTGCTCTCGGTGACCCTCATCGGCTTTTCATCGCCGGCACAGGTTGCCTACGAGCAGCAGGTGCTCGATGCGATCGTGAAAGAGCAGGGCGGTGAATATATTAAAGAGGGCTCCGACCTCTGGGAAATTGGACAGGACAACCTGGGGGAGCAGATCAGGTGCGGGTTTTCCAACCGGCTGTTCCGGATTGCCGGCGACTTTTTTGTCATCGGGGGGTTCGGTTTTGATTCGATCGATCAGAGCTATAAAATGAGCGAAGAATACATGTGGCCGATTATTGAAGAAGCCCAGAAAAAAGGGCACTTCATCGATGACGATACGCATAATGACTGGCTCAATTCCTACCAGCTTGGCCACTACTCTGAAACCGAGCCGCTGATTTATTTTGAGCACGATCTGGAGGCGGGCGGGTCATTCATCAACGGCTACGCGCGCACCATCACCGAAGCGGTTAAGCGAAAAATGGCGCCCACCTGGCCTTTGGGACCAATGAATTATATTGCCGGTCCACACATGTGCAACTACCACGAGCTGGTGCTGAAGATCAAGAAGACCCTGGATCCGCGGTTGACCTCGAACCCCGACTACCCGGTGCCCCCGGAGCCGCCGAACTGATCGTGATATGCGATGGGGGATGTGCGATGTGTGATAAGACCTTTTATTATGTGTCATCCTGCGACTTGATCGCAGGATCCAATTAACTAACAATGCAATCTATTGAATCTGGTATTTCTGGATTCTGCGGTCAAGCCGCAGAATGACCCGTCCAACGTATTACCAGTTTCATGTTTTGAGGTTCATAACGGAGTTACATTTTGTAGTAGAAACTACCCTTGATCAGTCGAGCCGTGATAATGATAAAGGAGCTATGGTATGCCGGAAAAAATTCCCGCCAAGGTTGATTATATTAGGCCGCTTCAGGACAAGCCTTACAGCGAAGTGGTTGCTGAAAAGGAAGGGTATCATCAGGAGGTGAAAAACAGGCTTATAAATATTGTTGGGGTAGGAAATGTCAAGGATGATCCGGAATTGCTAACCCGCTATTCCGGAAATGCAGGCATGCAACCGGCGGGAGGGCCTTCGTTTGTTGTCTTTCCGGAACATGTGCAGCAGCTCCGCGAACTGGTGGTGTATGCAAATGAGATTCGGCTCCCGGTGGTGCCGGCAAGCTCCGGAACCCACACGTATGGCGCAGCAGTGCCGCGTGTGGGAGGCATGGTGGTGGATCTGTCGGGCTGGAAGAAGATCCACAAGATCGATTACCGCAACCGCGCTGTACGGATCGACCCCGGCGTGACGTATGACCAGCTCCAGGAGGCATTGGAAGGGGAGGGGTTGAGGGCCTTGATGCCCCTGCTGCCCCGCCGGAATCAATCGGTGCTGACCGCCCTTCTTGAGGCGCATCCCATGCTGATTCCGGAATTTAATTACAGCGAGCCGCTCTACACCGCGGAGATAGTAATGCCGCAGGGCGACATCTTCAGAACCGGCGCCGCGGCCATGGCCCCGCCGGAGACGACGCACACCGATCTGATCGGCCCCTGGGGTCCCGGCTTTGACTGGAACCGGCTCTATACCCGCGCCCAGGGAACGCTCGGCATCGTCACCTGGGCCAACATCATGGCTGAACCGCTGCCGGTCAAGCAGAAGCTGTATTTCACCGGATTCCGTGCACTTGAGGACCTTGTGTCCTTCACCTATAAGGTGCAGCGCAGATGGATCGGCTATGAGTGCTTCGCACTCAACCGGTCAAGCCTCGCCATGATTTTGGGTGAGAGCATGCCGGCTGATTACGTGCAACTGAAACGGGTTCTGCCGGACTATGTGCTCCTCTTCTGCATCGGGGGGCTGAAGCGTTTTCCTGACGACAGGATTGCCTACCAGGAGGCTGATTTCATGGAAACCGCCCGGGAGTGTGGTGTGCGTCCGCAGCCCACTCTTTCCGATGTGCCCCAGGCTGCCCCCTTCTTCGAACGACACCTAAGACGCTGTTGGCACAAGGACATCTACTGGAAGGACGCTTACAAAGGCGCAAGCGCGGATATATTTTTCCTCACAACAATGGAAAAGGCGCCGATCTTTATCGCGGCCCTGAAGGATGAGGCGGCGCAGGCACAGTATGAGCCGGATGATATCGGCATTTACCTGCAGCCCATAGAAAATGGCAGGGTGTGTCACCTCGAGTTCACCATGCCCTATAATCCGGGCGATGCGCATGAGTGCGGTCTGATAAGAAAGCTGCACCGGTCGGCCAGCGAGCGGATGTACGCCCTCGGCGCGCACTTTACCAGGGCATACGGCACATGGGCTGAAATGGTGTACGGCAGGAATGCCGTTCACTATCAAACGGCGAAGATGATGAAGGAAACGCTCGACCCCAACAACATAATGAATCCCGGTATTATGTGATTCCAACCGGATACAGGAGTACGCTGATGAGTCTTGAAAAGTACCGCTGGGACCTGGTGAATTGTGAACGCTGCTCCATGTGCAAGTGGGTTCATCCTTGGACGGTGCAGAGCAAGGAACGGGCGGCTGCCTGTCCCTCAATGAAAAAATACCTCTACGATGCCTATTCCGCCCAGGGCAGATTTGACCTCGCCCGGGCGCTGCTGGAAGGGGAAGTAGAACTCACCCCCAAGGCGCTTGAGGTGATCTATACCTGCACCCTGTGCGGCGCGTGCGATGTCACCTGCAAGTTCAGCCGCGATATGGAACCGCTGGAAATTTTGCATGAGCTGCGCAGCCTGGCGGTCAAGGAGGGGAAGGGACCGCTGCCCGGTCATATGCCGGCGGTTGAAAGCATTCAGAAAAACAGCAATCCCTGGCTGCAGCCCCGGACGCGACGCGCCCACTGGGCGCGCAAACTGGGCTTGAAGGATCTCAACAAGGAAAAGGCGGAGGTCCTCTACTTTGCCGGATGCACCTACTCGTACAATGCCAATCTGCAGAAGGTTGCTCAGTCGACAGCTCGCATTATGAAGGAAGCAGGGATGGATGTGGGTATACTGGGCGCCAGCGAAAACTGCTGCGCCAGCCCCGCCCTGAAAGTCGGCATGACCGATCTGTTTCAGGAGTTTGCAGGGAAAAATATTGCTCTGTTCAACGAACTCGGGGTGAGGACGGTGGTGACCTCATGTGCCGGATGCTACGGGATCTTCCGGAGCCAGTACCCCGCCGTGGGGAAGATGAATTTTGAAGTGGTGCACAGCGTGGAGATTATTGACCGGCTGATACAGGATGGCTCCTTGACGTTTACAAAGAAGATTCCCATGAAGGTTACCTGGCATGACCCCTGTCACAGCGGGAGAGGCGGCGAGAAACAGGATATCTGGGAAGGTGAAAGAACCAAGTGGGGGCTCTCCGACCCGCCCCGCCGGCGGAATTTTGGCGCGGGCGGCGTCTATGATGCGCCCCGGAATATCCTCAAGGCCCTTCCGGGAATTGAGCTGGTGGAGATGGAACGGATAAGGGAGTTCTCCTGGTGCTGCGGCGCAGGAGGCGGGGTAAAGTCGGCATTCCCCGAGTTTGCCCTGGAATCAGCCCTTGAGCGCATCGATGAGGCAAAGGCGACCGGGGCCGGGGCACTGGTCACGTCATGTCCCTGGTGTGAGTCCAACCTGGCTGATGCCATTGCCGCCGACGGAAATAAGATTGCATTGTACAGCCTGGTTTCACTGGTCGAGCGGGCACTGTAATTTTTTGCATTATTGTAAGGGCGACCGGCCGGTCGCCCCTACGGGATAACACTATACAAATAAGGGTAAGGGCCAAAGAGGATGACGATTCTGGGTTTTTTGGGGAGTCCCCGGCTTAACGGAACCTGCAGCAGGCTGTTGCGAGAAGCGCTGGCGGGAGCAGAAAGCAGGGGAGTTCAGACCAGGCGGTACGACCTTATAAAGTGCAACATTATGCATTGCCGGGGATGTTTTAAATGCATGTTTGACGATCCGCAGCGTCCCATCGGGAGATGTCCCCTTAAAGACGATATGGCTTCCATGCTTGAGCAGTATCTGGAAGCAGATGGTTATATTTTCGCCAGCCCTGCCTACGAGGGATATATTACCTCCCTGATGAAGAAGTTTCTGGAGCGAAAAATAGCCCTCGGCTACAGGGTACAAGAGGCGTTCGGTACGATTGCCGAGGCGCGCGACCCGGCAGCCTTTAAAAAGATGGCTTCTTTTATCGTCACTGCCAATTGCTCCGATGAATTCCGGGAGATCATGGGTGACCCGTGCTTTGAAGCCATGGAGGGCCACTTGATTGTGGAGCAGGTTCCCACCGTTGACCGTTTGTATGTCGGCGGCATTGAAAACATGACGTGTGAATTCTTCTTGGAAAAACTTGCTTGTGCCCGCCGGATCGGCATCAGGCTGGTTGAGGAAATTGAAAAGGCAAAAGCCTTATTGATGTGAGGGCGACCGGCCGGTCGCCCCTACAAAGACCTTAGAGTCTCCGCTTACATGCATACTAAGCGGAGACTCTTTTTGTTGCGTAAATTATTGGATTGCGCTATATAGAATAACCTATTGGGATTTTTTTGCAAAGATGCATGATACAAAGTGGTAACGATCAAATCACAAGGAGGTAGGCAGGTATGAGAAGCTCGAAAAAATGGTTTGGAATGTTCTTGATTGCGTCTTTCGTGACGGTATGTTCCGGTCTGTATGCCGCCCAGGAGGCGCCGAAGCCCAAAACCGAACCCGCCGCGCCGGCGGAGGCGAAAAGCATCGATGCAACTGCAGCGTATGAAAGCAATCATCCGGCAATCGAGCCGGGCCTTGCCTGTAATGACTGCCATGAGATTAAGCTCGACGCCAACACCACCGCCACCCAGCTCTGGCTAGCCGGTGAGTGGGGAGCGAAAAAAGCGGGCGAAGGCATCATGCCCAGGGACCAGGTATGGCAGGAAATCGTGAAGGTGATCGGCGGCAAAAAGATGGACTCCAAGACCTACGTGCTGGGCACCAGCATGAATAATGTTCCCCTGACCACGACCGCCGAGTTTACTCTTGATCCTGACAAAAAGGTGCTCTACGGCTTCCATGAGCAGGGGACCGAAAAGCTTGTCCACATCAGGAACAACCCCCAGGTAAGCCTCAACTTCCACGAAGAATTCACCGGATTCGCCGGGAATTATCTCTGCTGCCAGGTGCGGGGGCAGGCGGAACTGATTGATGGCGACAGTCCCGAGTTTGAGCAGATTATGATCAATTTTCTCCCGTATGAGGAAGGGGCCCGGGTTCCCAAGGATGCGACGCCGCAGCAACGGGAAGAACATCTGGCAAAGTGGAGGCAAGGTGTGAAGAAAAGTTTCTTCATCAGCAAAATAACCATCGATCGCATAACCATCATCTCGCGCGATTTTGCCAAGCAGGGTTTGCGGATGGCGCAGCGCTGGGAGCGTCAGCCATGAAGATAGTCGTCATAACCGGCAGCACCAAGGGGATCGGACGGGGGCTGGCGCGGGAGTTTTTGAAGCGCGATTGTTGCGTGGTTATCAGTTCGCGAAGCGCATCAAAGCTGGAGCAGGTGGTGGCGGACTTGCGGAAGGAATTCGGAGCCGAACGCGTCGCCGGCCGGCCCTGTGACGTGACCGACAGCGGCCAGGTCCAGGCGCTGTGGGACGCGGCGGTTGCCCATTTCGGCAGGGTTGACATCTGGATCAACAATGCCGGCATTGCCAACACCATGAAAAGCCTGCTGGAGCTGGACCTGGATGAGGTGCCCGCTGTTGTCAATACCAACGTGACCGGCCTGATCTACGGTGCTATGATCGCGTTGCGGGGCATGACCCGGCAGGGCGGCGGACAGATTTACAATATGTACGGCCACGGCTTCAATGACAACAAGGTGTCGGGCCTGCATATCTACGGCACCACCAAGCGGGCGGTTCGGTATTTCAGCGAGGCGCTGATTCAGGACGCGGAGGGAACCCCGGTGCAGGTGGGCACCGTCGGTCCGGGTATTGTGGTCACTGATTTTCTGCTTGATGACATGCGTAAGATGTCCCCCGAACAGGTTGAGATGGTAAAGCCCATCTACAACTGCATGGCGGATACGGTTGAGACGGTCACGCCATATCTGGCGGAAGAAATTCTTAAGAATGATACAAACGGCGCCGAGATTAACTGGCTTACCGAGGAGAAGATAAACGAGCGCATGAGCTCCGACGAATACTGCAACCGGGACCTGTTCAGCCGCTACGGGCTCTGAGGTAATCCGCAGGCATCATTGATGCTGCGGTCGGATTGCGCGGGAATCCGCGGCATTCGCGGGAAACACCCTATCATGGCACTTAGAGTATCCTCTGAGTGCCTTTTTTTGACGTTCACCCCAGCCGGATCATTCAAGTGGCATACCGTACGGCGCGGTGACGAAGATTAATTTTTTTAAGACCGAGTATTGACTTATTATATATTGTATGTTACTTAAAGAGCGTTGGATATCCAACTGACATCCAGGTGCGATAATGGACTATAGAAATTTTACTGAAAATGAATCGTTGGCCATGCTGC
>CAZJLN010000058.1:6247-11137 GCA_964546745.1 uncultured Anaerolineaceae bacterium | reverse complement strand
ATATCCCCGCTTAAAATTGTCTCATTTGCCTCCCAATCCCGTTCTTCCCATTCCCCACCGTCAACTGGAAAGCCGCCATAAATCGCAACGCCTGGATCCAGAAGGAAAGTAGCTTCTCGATCAGAGCTGCTTGTTGGGTAGTAAGTACCAGCTGCTACCCATACCTGGTCACCAGCATCTGCCAGAGATAAGGCAGTTTGCAGGTCACAGGCAAGAACCCAATCGGAACAGTCGCCTGTTTCCCCGGGTTTGGCGTAAAAAATGGCGCTCTGAATTTCAGACCCAGAAGCAACCATTACATTTGATACCAGACTTAAAATTGTCAATAAGCTAAAAATAGCCCCTTTTATGGTTTTCATGAATGTTTCCTCCACCTTGCCAATTTTATTAATATTTTTAATAAAAATCAAAATAAATAATAATTGATTACCCCTTTCAAATCTTATTTTGTATAAGCTTTCGATGTGAATCAAGTGGAAACTAAATAGTCCTGCTTATAAGATTGCATAATTTGCGCATTTGCTGCAGGTAAACCCAGGCAATCATGAGGTGAGGCCATTGGCATTGATCGATCTGGACGCACACACCGCTCGAGGTGAGCCTACCGGTGTTCGTCACAATGGGATTAGTAAGGTGCTGCATCCCTTCGGAATGGGATAAAGAGGTACCGCTTGCAGTGTATTCCCTTGGTGAAACAAGGTTATTTAGCGGGTCACGAGGCATTTCAAGGATGGAAATCATCATACTTAAAATCTACTATGCAAGTGCGGAGTTTCCTGTAAAGCCTAGACAACTATCGAATTCATTGCTTTTCCTTCGCCGCCAAGTCCACATTCGTGATAAGATTTCTTCCTTGAGGAACTCACCATGAATCCAACCCAAACCGGCGAATTTTATGCCCTCCTGACTGCTTTTTTCTGGGTCATCTCTGGCACCTTTTTCGAACGGGCAAGCAAGCGCACAACCTCGCTGGCAGTCAGCTTCCTGCGCATGGTTTTAGGCTTTGTCCTGATCAGCGCTTTTTTGTGGATATTGCGCGGCGCTCCCTTTGCTACCGACGCCTCGCCCTCCACCTGGTTGTGGTTGTCGCTCTCAGGATTGGTCGGGTTTGTGATTGGCGATGTTTTTCTAATGGAAGCATATGTGCGCATCGGTACGCGAATCGCGCTGCTATTGATGAGTCTCTCGCCAGTTTTGACCGGCGTGCTGAGCTACATTATCTTTGATGAGATCCTGGAACCCCAGGCTATGTTGGGGATAGCCCTTACCCTGTCCGGGATTGCGATGGTCATCCTGACGCGCGGGGAAAAGAAAAACCTGAAATTGAGGGTGAATTCCTATGGGGTGTTCTGCGGACTGATGGGAGCGATCGGTCAATCCGTCGGCCTGATCCTGAGCAAACAGGGCATGGGGGATTACGATGCCTTTGCGGCTACACAAATTCGCATTATTGCCTCGATCGCCGGCTTTATCCTGTTTTTTTTGATTGGCAACCACTGGAAAAAACTGGGCGTGCTTATCAGGGATGGTCGGGCGGCGCGAATGACTGCTGCTGGGGCTCTATTCGGACCGGTGCTGGGGGTAGGGTTTTCTCTTTTGGCGATCCAGAACGCGCCGGCTGCGGTTGCGGCGGCGATCATGTCGATCATGCCCGTATTGGTGATCCCGATCAACTGGCTGGCTTTTAAGGAAAAGATCAGATGGTTTGAGGTACTTGGCGCGCTGGTGACGGTGGTTGGGGTGGTGCTGCTGTATTTGTGAGGGGGGAAAATGGGGGGGATGACAGCCGATAACCCTAAGGTTGTAGTCTACAATCTAAGGTCAATTGCTTGCCTCTTCTATCTTTTGTTTTCTTTTGCTTTGAATGCTTCCGAAACGCAGGGTATTCTTTAAAAATAAAAAGAGGCTAATTCTATCATCTTTCAGAATAATGGTCAGATAGAATATCTGACCTACAAGGACTAAGGGAGCGAGGTAAAAGAAGACTACCAAATATAGATAGTTCAGAAAACAGAAAGAGAGATCGCCATGCAAAAGAATCTCCAGAAGTTAACTGCCTAATGCTAGCTAAGGTCATACTGTCGCGCTTGAGCTCACAATTACAGCCCATACGGATTTTGTATTGCCTTAGGAAGGGTTGGGTAACCCTTATACTATTATAGGACAAAAGCTCTTCGAAGGTTGTTTGCCACAGCACGTAATCCGAGGCAAGACCATACAAGAATAAGTAGGAGATACCTTTTCCTCCCTGGTTTATCGAGGCAAGCCGCCCTCCAACGAAGTTCAAGTATTTTTTTGGGAGTGCAGCATTGGTTGGAATGCTGCTCATAATCACACGAGGATTTTGATCACAGGTCTCCAAGTCCGTAACCGTATTCGACCCCCTGTCCCCAGTCCATGTTCTCGCAAGGTATTCCGCGGGACTCCTTCTTAGTCCCGATATCGAAGATTACACACCGCGAGTGCGTGGACAGCGCTTTTGCGCTTAAGACTTATGCTCTGGGACTTCTACGCTAATTTTCCTATTTCAAGCTTTTCCCACTCCTCTTATAATTATTCATAAGCACTTTTGCACCTTAACAATTTAAAAGAAATCAACAAAACCTGTTCATGACGTTTCTAAAAACCCATCAGGGCGCTTACTTCCATGCCTACACCGATTGGATCAAGCCATGCACGTCGGCTTGCGCAAAAGTCGCTTGCCGCCCCGGGTAAAATAAAAAAACATCAAATAACAGGATCAGAACACCTCCAAAATTTATTTAAATCACTGTATAACAGTGATTAATTTCAAGTCGAAAAGTAATTCCACTCTGAAAATGATTTGATACAATAGGATAAATAAACTCACCAAATAAGGAAAAGACTATGACTCTTGAAGAAAAGATTGGCATAAAAGTTCCTGAGGTTCTACTTCCCAAAGAGGGCATCGACCTTTCAAAGTGGGCAGTGATTGCATGCGATCAATTCACCTCCCAGCCTAAATATTGGGATGCGATCGCAGATTATGTGGGGAATGCACCATCAACCCTGCACATGATCTTGCCAGAGATTTACCTTGAGCGACCCAACGTTCCAGATCAAATTCAGTCAATTAACAAAGCTATGCACAGTTATTTGGAGCAAGGGATCTTTAAGACAGTAAGTGGCTTCATCTTTGTCGAAAGAACCATAGGCAGCCAGGTTCGACATGGCATAATGGTAGCGCTTGACCTTGAAGCTTATGATTTCAGTAAGGGCTCACAAACTCTGATTCGAGCCACGGAGGGTACAATTCTTGATAGGTTGCCACCACGCATTCGAATTCGCAAGGATGCACCGCTTGAGTCCCCTCATATTTTAGTGTTATATGATGACCCGAAAAACGCTGTGTTGACCCCTATTCTCAATCACATGAATGAGCTTGATGTGTGTTATGACTTTGAACTGATGCAGGGCAGCGGACACCTCACTGGGAGATTGGTGAATGACCCAGACATGATTCAACAAATCCTGGAAGCGCTGACGGAACTTGCGAACCCCACAGAATTTGCTGAGCGTTACCACTTACCAGACTCTTATCAACCTCTTTTATTTGCAATGGGTGATGGAAACCACTCCCTGGCAACTGCTAAAGCGATTTGGGAAGAAATTAAGCCGCAGGTTGGTATGGAGCATCCCGCACGTTATGCCTTGGTGGAAATTGAAAACTTGCACGATGAAGCCCTTGAATTTGAACCTATACATCGTGTTTTGTTTAATCTTGACAATGACATTCTGGACGATCTAAAAGAGTGGTTTGGGAATCGAATGAGTGTCACGCAGGTAGAGGGCATTGATGCTTGGCGTGAACACATCGATTCTGTTACCAGCTTGCATCATCATTTTGGTCTTATCACTCACGAAGGAGCAATGCTCATTGAGATTAGCATGCCAGATTGCAACCTGCCAGTTGGCAGCCTTCAAGCTTTTCTGGATTCTTATCTCAAAAGCCATCCACAAGCGCGTATTGATTATGTGCATGGTCATGATGTGCTGATTGAACTGGGGAAGCAACCAGGTAATGCAGGTTTTTACTTACCTGCCATGCCAAAATCTGACCTTTTCAAAACAGTCATCCTTGACGGCGCACTCCCGCGAAAAACCTTTTCGATGGGCGAAGCCAAGGACAAGCGGTTCTATATGGAGTGCAGGAAAATTCAATAATCATTGTTTTATGGGGTTTTTAATGAAATGCAAAATTGATCGATATGAAGATTAAAAAATAACCCTTGACTTAGTGAACATTTGTGCTATCATTAGAAAAATAAACAGTTTTTAAAACCGGAGAAAAAATGGCAAAGAAAAGCACCCCCAGCACAATACCAACCTTTTCGGATAAGGATGGCGACATCAGCGAGGCTAAGAAAGCAGTCCTTGATAAAGCACTTGGAGACATTGTTAAGCGGTATGGTGAAGGCAGTATTATGCGATTAGGCGAAGCCCATCACATGGAAGTAGAAGCTATTCCAACCGGCTCTTTATCCTTAGATGTAGCCCTTGGCGTGGGAGGTATCCCCAAAGCACGTATCACCGAAATATACGGACCCGAATCATCAGGCAAGACTACCTTGTGTCAACACATTGTGGCTGAATGTCAAAAACGTGGTGGCACTGCAGCTTTTATCGACATGGAACACGCGCTTGACCCACAATATGCTGCCCGATGTGGTGTTAATGTGGACGAACTGCTCATATCTCAACCCGATACTGGTGAGCAAGCGCTTGAAATTGCTGAAACATTGGTACGATCTGGAGCAATTGACCTGGTTGTGATCGACTCCGTGGCAGCCCTCGTCCCACGCTCTGAGATTGAAGGCGATATGGGCGACCCCACCATGGGCGTTCAGGCAAGGTTAATGTCGCAAGCCC
>CAZJLN010000058.1:3441-6209 GCA_964546745.1 uncultured Anaerolineaceae bacterium | reverse complement strand
ACCACGGGCGGTATGGCACTTAAATTTTATGCCTCTGTTCGGCTGGATGTACGACGTGTGGAATCAATCAAAGTGGGTGCCGAGATCATGGGAAGTCGTGTACGCGTAAGAGTTGTCAAGAACAAGGTAGCTCCCCCATTTAGAGCGGCTGAGTTTGATATTATGTACAATGAAGGCATCTCGAAATCCGGGGATATCCTAGACCTAGCAACCGATCTAGATGTAGTTCAAAAACGCGGGTCCTTCTACTCTTATAGTGATATCCGCCTAGGGCAGGGACGAGAAAATGCCAAAAATTTCTTACAGCAAAATGCTGAACTTAGAGATGAGATCGAAAATGCAGTGCGGCAGATGGTTCTGACTGGTAATATTTCACGACCCTGGGATGAGACCGAAGAAACCCCGACTGAAGACGGTGGATAAATAATCAAACCTTCTTTAATGAGGATTTTTAAGAGGCTGCCCTTTTGGACAGCCTCATTATTATTCAACAGATTTGTACACTCGGAATATTGGGATAAATGAATTTGATCCTTAACAAATGCAGGTTGATTTTAAATTAAATCATGCTTCAGTCCTAGATTGATGTTATAATGACTTTAATTCATTTTAACCATTTTCGACAAAAAAATTACCGGTATACTTTATTATTATTTCAATTACTTATAATTTTTTTTATTAGCTTTGTCTTGGTTTGCCTAGTATTTTGACAGTTTTAACGAAACATCCCTGCAGTTGAATTGAAAAGGAGGCAAATATCGTTGAAAGGAGGAAATATCATTAACAATCACTTTTGAGTCTAATATCGTATGCCACCAAAAAAGAAGGAGATTAATTATGAAAATTTCAAAAAAGATCACAAAAATATTTAAGTTATCCTTGATGATCGGGTTGTTATTCTCACTCGTTTCGACACCCATGGGATTTAGCCAAGTCAATGCAAAAACATTACCCCCTGATAAAAGTTTGCCTAGTGAAGAATTATCAGCTTCACCATCCAACAATCAAACCCTTGCCGACAGCTGGTCTGACAATTTTGATAGTTATGCCACAGGCAGCTCGATGCATGGACAAGGAGGGTGGAAAGGATGGGCTAATAGCCCAGCAGCCACTGCGAACACGACAGATGCACAAGCATTCAGCACCCCAAATTCCGTGAATATCAATGGTGCTTCAGATTTAGTCCATGAGTATTCTGGCTATACAGCTGATAAATGGATCTATACAGCGTGGCAGTATATTCCTAGCGATTTTTCTGGAGTGAGCTACTTTATCCTGCTTAATCAGTACGATGATGCGGGTACTAGTCTTAACTGGTCAACACAGGTATCTTTTGATTCAGGTACAAATTTGGTCTCAAACGATGGCGGTGTTAGCGGGGGAACTCTACCCCTGATTAAGGGACAATGGGTGGAAATTCGTGTAGAAATTGACCTGACACAAGACATTGGATCATTCTATTACAATAATCAGCTTCTTTATGAAGGGACCTGGAGCGGACAAGTGTCCGGAGGCGGTATTATCAATATCGCTGCGGTTGACTTATTTGCCAACGGCGCATCACCCGTTTATTATGATGATATTTCCCTGGTTCCCAAACCCGTCTTAATATACCTGCCCGTGATCATGAAGTAGACGATCCCCCTGTGTTCATTTCTACCCCGTTCAGTTGAGCGGGGTATTTTTTACATTCTCTTGAGGTCTATTGACAAGTGAATTTTGACTATAATTGGTGCACGATGAACAAACAAAAAACCTACTCTTTACCGATCTTCTATGCACTCATGGCTGCTATTCTATTTGCCAGCTCAACCCCTTTATCAAAGATCCTGATTGGAGACATTGACCCTATCCCGATGGCAGCATTTCTATATTTGGGGAGCGGGATTGGAGCGTTCCTGCTTAGGGGGATCTTGAATATTAAAGACCCCGCCAAAACACGAGAAGCAAAATTAACCAAACCGGACATACCCTGGTTGGTAGGGGCAATCCTTTTTGGAGGTGTGCTTGCCCCCATCGTGCTCCTATTTGGATTACAAATCACACCAGCCTCTACAGCATCTTTACTGTTAAACTTTGAAAGCGTTGCCACGGCATTGATTGCCGCAGTCTTATTTAAGGAAGCGATTGGGAAAAGAGTTGGATGGGCAATTGCCTTGATCACCATTGCCAGCATCTTCCTGTCGCTCACGTGGGGGAAGTGGGGTTTTTCTGTTGGCGTGTTTTTGATTTTGGCAGCTGGCGTGTTTTGGGGTTTGGATAACAACTTCACCCGCAACATTTCAGAACGGGACCCTTTACAAATTGTGATGTTCAAAGGACTTGGCGCAGGTTTGTTTTCGCTCGTGCTTACCTTCTTGCTCCATAAACCCCTGCCAGATATTGGCAAAATCCTTTTATCCAGCGGATTGGGCGTGGTCAGTTATGGACTCAGCATTGCTTTGATCATCCTTTCAATGCGGGGATTAGGTTCTGCCAGGGCTTATGCCTGGTTTGGCAGTTCGCCATTTATTTCACTTTTTCTGAGTTTAGCCATTTTTCAAGACAAGCCTAATCCAAACTTATGGATCGGATTAGCATTCATGCTGGCAGGAGCCTGGTTGATGCTCAGTGAAAGTCATGCCCATAAACATCTCCATTCTCACTTAATCCACGACCATGCCCATAGGCATCCAGATGAGCACCACACTCATGCCCACTCTGAACCTTATGCTCTAGAAAAAATTACACACAGCCATTTCCATGAACACGAACCTTTTGAGCACTCT
>CAZJLN010000058.1:0-3380 GCA_964546745.1 uncultured Anaerolineaceae bacterium | reverse complement strand
AATTTTCAAGATTACGAGTCATATTTGAAAATCCGATCATTGGAAAAATTTACAGGTTGCCTTTTCATTAGAGGATGTCTCCTCAGGTTGACATCTTTCTCCTAACAACAAGAAAGGAAAACGAAACAGTAATAAGTACTTGACAATATACAGTAATACTGTATAATTACAGTATTTCTGTATATTTGAAAGGTGAATGATGATGTTGATGACGGATTTGACTCTTGAGGATCTGGTAAACCAAAGCCAACTGCCTATTCGGACACTGCGCTACTACATCCAGGAAGGGTTGCTCCCTGGACCAGACACGCGCGGGAAATATGCTACTTATTCGCAGGAGACTTTGGATAGGCTGAAAATCATCACGCAATTAAAAGATTTGCGCCTACCGCTTAGAGAGATCAAACAAATTCTGGACAGCATGACTCCTGATGATGTCCGACAGATGGTCAAGTATCAAAGCAGAATGAGCTATTCTCCTTCGAAGACTTGTGATCAGCATTTTGATTTGACGCTTCGGGAAAGCGATAGTGCATTGGATTACATCCATAACTTGACCCAGGCTCATGAAACGGTCAATTCTATGCAATTAAATTTACCTTCAATACAAGCTGATCGACACCTGGCTCCCAAAATGTCATCGAAGGATTTTGTTTCACAGGATACCTGGCAAAGGATCAAACTGAAAGAGGGGATTGAACTGCACCTAAAGAGCCCGATCGATAAGGAAACACAAGAAGCTATTGATAAGCTGATCCAATATTCAAGAAAATTATTTTAAATTGAAAGGCAGGGACTAACCATGGATACAAATAATGAAGTAATAAATTGGCTTGTAAAAGCTGACAAACTGGTTTTTGCAAAAGACCAGGTCAACTTGCGCATCCTAGAAGTGACATTGGATGCGAAAGAGAAAGCAGAAAAAACTGAGCGGGCTCCACTCAACCTCAGCCTTGTCATCGACCACAGTGGTTCGATGCAAGGAGATAAATTAACTTATGTCAAAAAAGCTGCGCAACATGTGATTGACCTTTTGAGTGAGAAAGACAGTGTCGCAGTGGTTGAGTATGACGATACAATCAATCTGCTGCTTCCTTCTACCCTTATGACAAAAGAAAACCAGGCAACCACCAAACAAATAATTGCATCTATTCGTAGTGGAGGCAGTACGAACCTGGGGGGAGGTTGGCTTAAGGGGTGTGAAGAAGTGGCGCATGTGTCGAACGAGAGGACCTTTAATCGAACTTTGCTCTTAACCGATGGGCTTACAAATGTAGGCATGACTAGTTTGGAGGAACTTGCGGGACATGCCATCCAACTATTCAGAAGAGGTGTGTCAACCTCCACTTTCGGGGTTGGCAATGGATATGATGAACATCTATTGGAGGCTATGTCGAATGGAGGAGGAGGAAACTTTCACTTTTTAGAAACCCTAAACGCAATTCCTCTTGTTTTTGAGCGTGAATTTCTGGAGCTTATTAGTGTGTCTTTAAAAGGTGCTGAGTTAACTATAGAGCTTCCGGATGGGATCAATGCAGAAGTGGCTGCGGGTTACCAAATGGAACGGGAGGATCATTACATGAAGATCTTTCTTGGTAGCCTTTACAGTGGCAGAAAATTAGCTACTTATTTACGACTAACTTTTGAAAAGAATGTGACCAAACAGAAATTGACCTTACCCTTAACCTTAACTGCCAAACTTGAAGACGGAAGTTCCTTTGAATTAAAGAGTTCTTTGACTTTCGACTTAGTGTGCCAAGATGAGGAGAAGGCAACCGAGGAAGATAAAGCGTTAATGGCAAGATATGCTGAGGTAGATATGGCAGACAAAGCCAATGAAGCGCTAAAACACGACCGTAGGGGCGATCGGACAGGCGCTTCAAGGATAATGATGGATTCAATTAACTATAACCGCCCTTATCTTTCGAAAAAAAGCGAAACACGATATCAAACTATGCATTCACAAATGGAAACAGGGCTAAGTGAAATGAAGCGAAAAGATTTTCATCGACAATCTTATGAGTCTAAGCGCATGCGCCAAATGATTCGAGACTATGCTGCTGGTTTAGTGGGAGGATGCCTTTTTACGGAAATAGAAGGAGAAAAGGTGCTTATTGATACTGGATCTCCCATTAGCATTGGCAATAGGAAAGGATGGTTGTTTTTTGATGATGTTTTTCAACTTTCACAGAGTGCTTTAGGCATTTCAATGAACTACCTTGGCAATGAGCTTGGTACGAATGTCGATGTGTTGATGGGGACAGACATCATAAAGAATTACATTGTGACGATTGACCTTTCTCACAATCAAGTACATTTCAGTGACACGCTTTTGGTAAGATCTGGAAAAACCCTACCCTTCAAGGTCTTAATGGGTACACCGATTATTCACGCCAAACTTGATGGAAAAGCAATGGATCTGTTTTTTGACACTGGCGCTAAACTAACTTATGTGGAGAAACAATTGGTGCAGAACCTTGTACCAATTAGCGAAGAAAAGGACTTTTACCCAACCCTGGGAAGGTTTGTGACACCTGTTTACGAACTGCCACTCGAAATTGTAGATGAAACTGTTATCGTTAAATGCGGCATATTACCAGAAATGTTAGAGCAAGCTATTCGCATGACTGGGGCAAAAGCAATTTTAGGGACCGAAATCCTAAAGACTTACACAACCAGTTTGGATTTCCAGAACCAGGTGATTACACTTGTTCGATAAAACTAACTCTAGCTGGTACAGAAAAGCCCAAACTGTACCAGCTAGTTTGGGGGTTTCAATTTCTAATATTTTATCAATAGCTAAAAATCTTCTTTACAAAACCTCAAGTTTATTCTCTAACCTCAAATTTTCATAATTAAAGAACCCGAGTAAAAACAGCGATCCACCATAATTAACCCACTTTAGATACCAAGGGAAGACTGTATGTTGAATATTGACACCTCATTTTAAAAGTAATAAACTTTCTCCTGTATTTTCATTTAAAAACAAAAACCACTAATAAAGTGATGCGGAGAGATTAATGAGTGTTATTGAAGTATCAAACTTGACTAAATATTACGGTAAGGCACGCGGGATTGTGGATGTTTCTATTAAAGTTGAGGAAGGCGAGATTTTTGGTTTCATCGGACCCAATGGTGCTGGAAAATCTACCACAATCCGACTATTACTTTCCCTCATTCATCCTACCAGCGGCAGCGCCAAGGTCTTCGACATGGATGTGACCAAGCAAGGACCGGAAATTCGGCGTGATATCGGCTACCTGCCCTCTGAGGTGTACTACTATGAGGGTATGAAGGTCATTGACCTGCTCAAATACTCTGCCAGCTTTTACTCGCATGACTGCACACAGCGCATGCGGGAGCTTTCCGACATGATGGAA
>CAZJLN010000057.1:0-11191 GCA_964546745.1 uncultured Anaerolineaceae bacterium | reverse complement strand
TGGGCATGCTAACCTGACCACAGTGGCGCTGAGTGCAGGGCAGTGGGATTTGGTCGCGCAGGCAATTTACAAGCAGCGCATGTTGATCAAGAACGCGGATGGGGTGTATGGCACCGGTCCGATGATGGCAGTCAACCCCAAGTACGTCCTGGTGCCACGCACGCTGCAGAAGACCGCCATGGAAATGTGCACGGGTGCGTTGGTGAGAGAGGAAAACATCGTGATGGATAATGTCTTGAAAGGGACGGCGGTGCCTGTGGTCGTGCCGGAGTGGACGGATGCCAACGATTGGGCTGCGGTGTGTGATCCGCGCGTAGCGCCGGCGATCTTTGTCGGTGAGCGCTTTGGGCTGGCGCCTGAGATCTTCGTGGCGGGGGACGAACTCAGCCCGGCTGTGTTCATGAATGACGAACATCGCTTGAAGGTCAGGCATTACCTGGCGGTGTGGGTGAACGACTTCCGTCCATTACATAAGGCGAATGTAGCATAACAAATTCGTATAAAGGCTAACCCACACACTCTGTGTCCCTCGCTGTGCGTCCCTACGGGATGGGAAGGGGTCCTGCGGAAGCTGAAAGCTGAAAGGAAAAGACCCAAAACTAAAGACCACAAGGCACCATGACTATTTGACTGAATAATGATGACAAGACAACAAGATTAACGATTAAAAGGAGATTTATGGACAAATTAAAACTATTGTTGGGTTCCCGCAAATTCTGGGCAGCGTTGGTGGGGCTGACACTGTTGATTGTGAAAGCCTGGAAGCCTGATTTCCCGCTGGAGACGGAGCCTCTGGCGGGCATCCTGGCAATTTTGGCAGCCTACATCCTCGGCACTGCTCTGGAAGACGGACTGAGCCGCGGTTAGCTTAGGCATGGGTAGGGGCGAGCCAACCGGCTTGCCCCTACCCAAACCATGCATTTATCCGGCTACCTGACTAAGGACCAATGAAGAATTATCCGGTACCTTGATGAAAACACTAACAATCTACACCGAAAGGACAACCATGAAAGACAAAACCGTTGAAAAAATCATTCCAAAACTTATCGCATCCCCCGCGTTAGATTACGACCTCAAACGCGATGGGCTACTGGTGGTGATCGATGCTGCTGGCAAAAAACACAGCTTTAAACCTGACGCCTACCTGCCCCTTCTGACCCCCAACAGGTCAGCGAGCAAACCAAAATCCACCCGTCAAGGCGGTGCTGCATGAGCGCCCTCACTGACCTGCGCACACGCATCCGCACCCAATACCTCGACCCCCAGGGACTGGTGCTGGACGATGACACCCTGGACGAAGGCTTTCGCAGCGCATTGGAGGAGATCTCGCGTATTTACGGCACCGCGCTAACCCTGGAAGGGCTGGATGGCGCCACGGTTACCACACTGGAGCCGCTGGACCTGCCCTGCCTGCTGACCGGTGTCACTGCCTTCGGGCTAAAAATCATCCTGCTCAACCGCCTTAAGGGTTTTTCAACCAGCCTGACCGCAGATGCCGAATTGATGACGGCCGAACATCACTTCAAGGAGCGCTTTAAAACCTTCTTGGAAGAGCTGCGCATGACTGACCTGCAACGCTCAGAAGCCTGCCCGCACATTGGCTGGGAGTGGTGCGACCTGGCGCCCTGGGAAGTGGGCTACCATGATTAATGCTGTCACCGACGATAGGTGTAGTTACCCATGAAAGGAACATCATGATTACGATTGAAATTGGCAACCAGGCACAAACCTGGTATACCCTCAGCGGAGGGAGCTTGCCCGAGGGACTGTTAGGCGCAGTCTACGAGCCGGCATGCTCGGCTGAGTCGCTGGTGCAAGAGCGTATCCTGCTCACCCTCAAAGGCACGCATGCCCAAATGGATGCCATCTTGGAGACGCTCGAAATGAAGCTGACGCTTGCCAGGCAGTACAACCAACATGGGGTTGGCATGCCGCAGTACCTTAAGCTGCGTGCTCAGGCGGATGGCTTGGACTATGTTGCGCGCTTGCTCTCAGCAACGCTTGAGCCGCTACCTCACAGCCTGGCATATTATGCCAGTGGATCGCTCAGCGTTGCGATCAGCTTTACGCGCGAGAACCATTTTGACTCAGCTGAGATCCAGATTCCACTCACGTCAAACCCCCTCACAGGCGTGGCACTCGTCAACCACGACGACAGCGCGCATAACAATACTTTATTTGTGGATCGGGACGAGGTCGAGACGCAGCTGCCAGCTCCGCTGCGACTGGAGATCACCAATACCTATGCCAGCGGTACGCTCAAAGACATTTGGGTCGGCTCTTTTCAGAACGACCTCTATAGCCCGGTGCCCAGTTTGATCCTAGAAGGAGAGTTGGGTAGCGGTGGATCGACGGTCAGCAGTGCGACAGCCTCAAACGGAGCCTTTCAGCGGCTGACCTGGTCTGCTTCGGGCTGGTCTGACCTGACGGCGTGGGACTTGAGTGCGGAGGACCTTTACGCTTTTCGCGGCAGAACAGTTTTGCCCATGCTGCGTTTCGCCAACACACCTTCGATTAGCGGGCTGCTTTTGCGACTCTCGGCTGCTTCCAGTGGAGTAACCCTTTACGAAGGTGGGGAAATAAACGTGCCAGCAGGGATGGGATATCTTGCCTTGTCACCGCTTCGCTTACCCTGCGGAGAATTGCAGGGGTTGGACTATCCAGCGGTTCAGCAACTACATCTGCAAGCCTACAAACCCGGCAGTTCCAGCGCCACGCTGGACGTGGATGACTTACTCCTGATCCCGCAAGATAGCTTCCGCAGCTATAAGGGACTGGTCGGGCTGGGGCAAAATGACCAGCTAATTGACGATGCCTTCACAGGCATTTCATACAGCAAACACACAGATTACGAGCTGGGCTCGCATATCACCCTGGGCGAGGGACACTTCATCCAGCCCAATCATGCTGCCCGGTTTATGATCTTTCAGGGCGATGGTAACAACCTGGCACCCATCGACCGCTCGATTTCTGTGCGCGCCTGGTACCGCCAGCGAAGGAGGATCTTGTGAGCTTTGAGGTCATTTTTTATGCACGTGACCTGACCCATCTTATCAGCCAACCCCCCGTTCGGCTACAGGTGGAGCGGTTGCGCTGGTCTGCCTTTGGCGGCGCAGCTTCGGCGGTGGTGCATGCCAGTGGTAGCCCTGTAGCTTTAGCCGACCTGACGAACTGGCTGCGCTGCCCGCTCAGCATCCACAACGATTTGGGTCAGCTTGTTTGGTGGGGCTACTTGAACGAGGTTAGCCTGGGCAGGGCAGGCGGTGTGGTTCACACCAGCCTGGAGGAGATGGCAAACCGCGTCGCTGTTGCCTATACAAGCTTAGCCCCTGCGGACCAGGGCGGAGAGAGCCAGATGACAGCCTGGGCGGAAGATCCCCTTAGCCAGGCGCGCTATGGCGTCAAGGAGCGCGTTATCCGGCGTGGAAATATCGATGAGAGCTTTGCCCTGCAGTTGCGCGATCACAGCCTGGCACAGCAGAAACAGCCGCCTGTGAGCCTGGCGCCTGGTGTGATGCAAAGCCTCCCTGTAGGGCAAGCGCGCTTGGACTGCCGTGGGTGGATGCATACCCTCTCCTGGCGCAGTTTCCAGACCAGCGCCGGTCTGATCAGCAATGCCTCATCCCAGCAGGGCACACAAGCGCTCGGGGATGCAAGCAACCATCAAGAGCTGGCGCAGTCCTTCGTCCCAAGCGCTGACATCGCGTTAGGCAGCGTTGATTTGCGCATTCGGCGCGAGGGTAGCCCAACGGACAATCTTGTGCTCTCCATTCAGGCAGATAGCAGCGGCGTTCCATCTGGCACGAGCCTTGGCAGCGTTTCCATCGGCGGGGCAAGCTTGGCAGAGGAGAGCTACCCCTGGGTGCGATTTTCCTTCAACACACCGGTTAGCTTAAGCGCTAACGCGCGTTACTGGCTGGTAATTGGGCGCAGTGGGGCTCTCTCAACTGCCAACTATTATCAATTGGGCGTGGACGAGCGCTTGTCTTACACCCCAGGCAGATTCAAGATCTATGATCAGGGCAGCGGGGTTTGGCTGGGGCGTGTGCCCAACACTGACCTGCTCTTCAAAGCCTTTGGGGCGCGAGAGACCACCTTGCAATTGGCAGATATTTACCAGACAGGCAATCAGTTCTTTACCGGCTTCGACGCACGGGTAGCCTCGGGTGTGTTCACCCCACCCTTTGAGAGCGGCGCTGATACCTGCCTGGATGTATTTGAGCGCTTGCTGCAACTGGGAACGACTAACCAGCGGCTGCTGACTGCATGGGTATCAGCGGAGCGCCGGCTGGTGGTACAGGAGCAAGCGAAGGTTGGCGTGTGCGACCATTGGCTAGATGAGAATGGCGCTTACTATGATCATCTGGGCAACCGGCTAATGTCTGGGGTGTTGCCCGTGGGTGAGTGGGTGCGTCTGAAAGACGGCAGCAGCCCCGCAGCCTTCATGGCTAAGGGAGAATGGCCTGGAGTATAATTACTTTGATTCAATAATCCTTTCCATCCAAAAGTGAGATTGCCATGCACAAAAATCTTTCAGTGCCCTTCTCTTCACGGAATTACCAAGACCTTGCCGATCTGGTGCTCATGGAGGAGATGCTGATGCAAGCGCGACAGCAGACCACCGACTGGCAATACGCCCACATCGGCGAATTGATCTTCAACTATTGGCAGATTGCCATCCACCTGAACCCGACCGAGTTTATCCGACTGTGGTTCTGCGCCGGCCAATTGGTGGGGTATGCCACCCTGGGCGAGGATCCATCCTTTGATTTTCAAGTGCTGCCGATGTTTGAGTGGCAGGGGATCGAGGAGGAAGCCATTTCCTGGGCTGAGACACGCCTGGCAGATCTGCGCCGGGTACAGTCTCAGCAGTGGAGCGGCAAGCTGGTGTCAGGTGCGCGCCGTGATAACCTGCAACGGCAGGCGTTTCTGGAAAGGCACGGCTTCAGGCAGGGGGGCGAATTCTCGGAGGTGAACATGCTGGGTCAGTTGACAGGTTCCATTCCTGCGCCTGAAATTCCAGCAGGGTTTGAACTGCACTCCATGGATAGCTTCAGCGATATCCACGCGCGGGCAGAGGTGCAGCGTGTGGTCTGGAGCCCGTGGTCAGTGGGTGAGCTTAGCGATGTGGATTACTCCTTGTTGATGTCACTCCCCGGCTACTATCCCGACCTGGACATCTTCATCACTGCCCCGGATGGGAAGGTGGTCTCCTATGTGAATGGTTGGATCGACCCGGTCAACAAGATTGGCGATTTTGGACCTGTCGGCGCGGTGAAAAATTATCGGCGCAGGGGACTGACGCGTGCAGTCTTGCTGGAGTGTGAACGCCGCATGCAATCTTACGGAATGCAGCGCGTAGCCGTCTCCACCAACTTGACCAATCCTGCTCAGAAGCTGTATGCATTGGTGGGATGCCAACCCGATAACCAGTACCTTGAGTATATACAACAGGGTCTGGACGATCTAGAAATATGACCATGAATGTTATAATTAATCAAACAAGCAGGATCATTTAACACAAAATTGTAGCAAATTAAAACAACATCGAAAGGGTTTGATCGCCTGCGCTCAATAATTGCATGATAGGAGCAGACCATGGAAAAACCTAAAAAACATTCCCCATCCCCCTGGACAGCTGAAGAGGGGCAAGTGATGAACGCTGAAGGCAACCCAATCGGCACCTACAATCCCGAAACTGAGTTGGGTCAACGCGATGGCGAGTTGATGGCAACTGCCCCACAGCTGTTGGCGTATATGGAAAAATCGGACGCATTGATTGCCCACACCATTAAAATCATTAACATGATGATCCGCCACGAGATCCACACCACAGACCTGATGAGCACACTTGCTGATCTGGTCGACACACTGTATGCTCGCCAGAAAGAAGTGCGTGAAACGCTTGACAAGTGGCGCGAATGAACCTTAGTTCTTTCAATTAAGCAAAAACCACCCGATTTGGGTGGTTTTTTTGGTGCCGAGTCACAGGATCGAACTGTGGACACCACAATTTTCAGTCGTGTGCTCTACCAGCTGAGCTAACTCGGCATCCGTTGGCTTTGGGGCCAATGTTTCATGATTTTACACGTAAGGGGCAGGCTTGTCAAGCATGCCAGTCGCCAACTTACGGGATAGGTTCATCCGCACAGTAGATTTCTTCGCCATCAATCACCACATAATAGATGTTGACCTTGTTGCTGATTTCATTGTTATTTTCGTCATAGGTAATATAGTTCTCCTCTTTGGTGACAAAGGGGTACCCATTCAGATTGATCGGATTTTGCTGGTAAAGCGCTTCCGCTTTTGCCTTGGCGAGATGATATGACGCCCAGAAGGAAGGTTTGGCTTCGTCGAGGTGGCTTGCCTGTGTGCATACCAATGTTTTTTCTAACGCAGATTTGATCTTGTCTGGCGTGTCGCTTGATCGGCTGCGCTCGTAGAGGGTTGGGATGCCGTCATCGCTCAGGTTCCATACCAGGTAGCGGGCATCCAGCTGGTTGCCGGCAACAGCATGCTCCACATTGCGCTCGGCGATAAACTTGTCCACATTCAGCAGGCTGAGGGTGAGGGTGAAGCCAAAGAAGACCAAAAAGAGCACCAGCGCCAGGCGTTTGAACTGCCCGAAAATTTCCATCAGGGCAGCGGCTAACAGCAGCACGCCGAGCCAGATCATGAAGACATGTGTGATGGTGCGTAGGGTAGTGAAGCCGTAGGCGGCTTCGTACAGGCTCAGGCGCTGAAAGGCTGATACCAACATCAATCCGACCTGCAGGAGCAACAGCAGACCAAGGATGGAGAAGACGATGCGCTGCGCCTTATGGCTGCGTTTGGTGACGCTGTGTAAGACATAGTAGAGCACAAGGCTGATTATTGCCACAGCCACCAGCTCAAAGAAGCCGCGGCGGGCATATTCGGCATAGGTGTAGCCTTCGATAGAGATGTTGGCTTGCCCGGCAAAGAAATACTGGAACTGCACAAAAATGAAAAGCGCGAAGAGTAGATTGACCAAAACCAGCACTACCAGCGCTTCCACATGCCCGAGGAAGGGTTTGAGGAGGGGCTGGTCGGGACTGAGCGCTTTTCTTTCATCACTACGCAAGACTGCCATAGCAAAAATGCCAGCTAGAATGGTGCTGAAGATGAGGATGTAGATGGTGCGGAAGACAAAATCGCCAAAATTCTCGATGCGGATCCAGTCCAGCAGGTTGCCGAGGCGCTCTTTGAAGATTGCATCCGCGTTTGCCAGCAGTGCGCCAAAGATCAGTAGAAGCGGTAGGGCAATCAGGAGCCCACGCAGGTAAGGGGAGACTTTGCGCCAGCCGGCGTGTTTCTCTGCCATGGTAGATGCGACCTCAGTATCTGCTGCTTTCTTTTTGAGCAATTTGACTGGCTCTACGAATGCACTGATCACGATCTTGAGTAAGCCGCCGAGCACCTCGCGTACGCGGTAGCCCAGCCATTGACCGTTCAGCAGGGTCATGGCAAGCAGCGCCAGCCCCCAAAGCGCTAGGATGATGTTACTGAAGACTGTAGCGCCTTCAGCACGTACGAAGGTCATCACCGCGCCGAATAGGATCGGAACCAGAAGCAGGAAGGACTGCCACGGCACGCTGACCTTTTGGACCAGCACCAGGATGAAGAGCCCTGCCAACAGTAGCACCACCAGCACTAAGAACTGCATTCCGAGCCCCGGTCTTTTCCACATGATCTGATCAAAAAAGATCATGATCACCAAGGGGATCAGAAGGAATAAGAAGGGTCGGCGTGCCTTGTTCGATTTTGTTCGATTAGTTTCATTAATGGTTTCAGTCATAAATCGTTTCCTTTCAACCATGCCTGCCTTGGTGGGCGGGCAATCTAAGTTTGATTGTACTGCAGCAGCCTTTCATTTCCTATCAAAAACTTACAGAAAGCTCTCTTATCCAGAAAAGGATCATATTGGTGCTTATTCTAAGTTTTCCGCAACTAAATGCAAACTTTTGGATTAATATATATGCTATACTGAATAAAAGTTACTATAAAAAGAGGAAAAAATGGGCAAGATTGCGATACTAACCGACTCAAGTGCATATTTACCGCAGGATTTGCTTGATAAATACGAGATCAGCTCCGTCCCGCTCACCCTTCACTTTGAAGGAAAGTCATATTTTGACGGGGTAGATATCAGCGCCACCGAACTTTACACCCGCATGCTAACTGCGAGCGAGTTGCCAACCACCAGCCAGGTGACAGTTGGCCAGTTTAATGAAGTCTTTGAGAAATTATTGAGCCAGGGCAAGGAAGTCTTTTATCTGGGGATATCCCAGGGGATTTCAAACACGTTTGAATCTGCAGTGCAATCAAAACAGAATTTCCCAGACGCTCCTTTAGAGATTTTGGATACCCGATTGGTATCCATGGCGTTAGGCTTTGAAGTGCTGACAGTTGCGCGAGCTGCCCAGGCAGGCGCTTCAATGCCGGAGCTGAAAACGCTGGCTGCAGAGACTTTCCCCAAGATCTGGGTATATTTCACTGTGAATGACCTGGTCTACCTGTACAAAGGCGGACGAATCAACACCGCTAAACGCCTGCTCGGCTCAGCGCTAGACCTTAAGCCGCTTATGGAGATCCGTGATGGCAAGATCGAGCTGGTGGAGAGTGTGCGCTCGCGCAAGAAGGCGATTGAACGCATGCTGGACCTGATCGAGAAGCGCATTAACGGCAAAGCGCCTGTGCGCGTTGCGCCGTTCCATGCGCTGTGCCTGGAAGAAGCCCAGGAACTGCAGGCGACACTGCAGGCGCGCTTCAACCCGGTGGAGAACATCCTGGCAGAGGTCAGCCCCGTTATCGGCTCACACGTCGGCCCCGGCACGATCAGCGTGGCGATGATGGTGGGGTAATGCAGCGCAGAAGAGCAGAAGTCTGAAGCGCAGAAGGTTCAAGACTTGAAAAATGAGAAGAAAACGTTGAACGACCAACCAGTTTACAAAGAATTAATTGTCTGGCAGAAGTCTATGGATCTTGCTCAGTCTGTGATCCAATTAATCAACGAAATTGAGACTACCAGAATACATTATCGCTTATTTGAACAGCTGGAAGCAGCAGTAACATCAATCCCAATGAATATTGCTGAAGGAAAAGGCAGGGATACTGCCTAGGAGTTTATTCGCTTCATTTTCATAGCGCGTGGTTCTGTTTATGAAACACTTACCTTGCTTGAAATTTTCTCGAGACAAGGTTGGATATCTGAAGAGAAGTATAGCTCTCTAGAAGTTGTCTGTGTAGAAATTATCAAAATGTTGAGAGGAATGATCCGATCTTTATCTGTCTAAAATCAAAAAGCCTTACGTAAGCTGATTGGCATTAGGTAAGGCTTTTTTGTTGCCTATGCACTTTTGCGCTTTTGCACTTCTGCGCTATTACTTCTTCCACCCCTTCACAATATTAACCGTCATGCCCATGTACTCTTTGAGGACGGTGGTGGTTTGATTCAAGGCGCTGCTGCTTGGGATCAGGTTGAAGGGGATTTGCTTGGGCTCAAAGGAGAGCATCGTCTCCCAGGCATTGTCCGTTACGGTAAAGTCCGCTGGGGCAGGAACCACGCGCAACCCCTGCGCCTCGAACAGCTGCACTGAGCGCGGCATGTGCAAGGCAGAAGTGACCAAAATGACCGTCTTGATTTCCTTTGCCTTCAGCATCTCCGCCGCAAACTGGGCATTCTCCTCAGTATTCTGGGATTTGTCCTCTTTCCACAAGGCATCTTCGGGCACATTCAGCTTGAGTAAGACATCCCGCATCTCCTCAGCCGGCGTTGTCCCGCGTACATTGCTGAACTCCAAGTTTCCGCCTGAGAGCAAGATATTCGGTGCCAAGCCCTGGTGATACAACTCAGCTGCAAACAAAACACGGTCGCCCGCACCATTGATTTCAGTCATCTGGCGCGGTGCATCCGCAGATTCGGTTCCTCCGCCCAGCAGGACGATCACGTCCACCTCAGGCAGGCTCTCTGCAGGTGGGTAGCGTCCTTCCAGGCTGCGTGTTAGGGCTGCACTGACAATACGGTTCCCGCCTACCAGAACGATCAGGAAGGAAAGCACCACCAGCCAAATAGCTGACTTTGGCTTACGTTTGATTTTAAAGAGGGCAATGAAGAGGAAAAGGCCGGCAATCCCGATTGGGTAGACCAGCTGCGGTAATAATTTAGATAAATAAACCCACATAATAAGCTCCTTGCTTTTCAGTATCGCGATTGTTATATCACAGTTGGAGTATAAGTTGCAAGATTGGTGCCAGAAACTTTCTGCTTAAAATCTCGAATTTGTTAACTAACTTTTAAACCAATTTTGCGTGATTTAAAAATATTTAGGATATAATGAGCTGAATAACCTTTCAAGCAATGCAGAGGTATTCATGATCGTCAGGTTCATCAAAAAAATCAATCGACAATCCTTTTTCGTAAGTGACAAAGAGGGTTATATGAAGGTGTCGGTTTGATAAAACAAATCCGTATAGTTATTAGTATCCAATCCTAAGGAGGGCATCTTATAAGGTCTACACGTTTGGCAGTCTGTTACAAAAACCAAAAATTTTATAAGGAGTTTAATGTTTATGAAAAAGTTTTCAATCACGTTACTCAGTTTGGTTCTGCTTTTCAGCCTGGCAGTATCGCCTGTGGTTGCACAGGATATTGATGATACTGTCTCCGTGAAAGGCACACCAGCTACCATTGCGGCTTCTGAGACTGGGCTCTATATCGTCCGGCTGACAGATGCCTCTTTGGCAGCTTATAAAGGCGGTGTTGCTGGTTTGCAAGCCACCAGCCCAGAAGTCACGGGTGCCCGTAAACTGGACGTCAACACTGACGCCAGCCAGGCGTACCTTGCCTTCCTGACGGCAAAGCAAGCAGACCTGATCAACCGCATCGAAGCCAAATTAGGCCGACCAGTGGAAGTTCAATTCCAATACCTGGCAGTTCTGAACGGCATGGCAGTGGCGATGAGCCAGGCTGAAGCCCAACAGGTTGCCAGCCTCCCTGGCGTCCTGACGGTTAGCCCAGATATTCTGCGCGAATTAGAAACCGATACGGGTCCAGAGCACATCGGCGCTGCCACGATCTGGTCAGGCGAGATTGTTACTGGTCTCAACACCGAAGGTGAAGGTATTGTGATCGGTATGATCGACTCGGGTATCAACTCAGAGCACCTTTCCT
>CAZJLN010000056.1:3564-11524 GCA_964546745.1 uncultured Anaerolineaceae bacterium | reverse complement strand
ACGGACCTCACGGATGTGAACCGTGCGCTCTAACCAACTGAGCTACGCGCCCAAACCTAACTTCAAAGGCACAACATCAAAATTCGTAAGATCTGTGCCTGAGAAGAGCATTATAGCAAAAATGCCTTTCTGTGTCAACGAAACCAAAACCTTAGTGGATTTTTCTCTTTGGACTACCTATCTTGACGCCTCCTCGATAACTTGTAGCGGTCATTGCAACCATTTGACAAAGGCGTGCATCCTCCATCCGGCTATAAAGGCGTGGATCTATATCTTCCGGAAGACTGGCAGTGGTAATTACGGTAGGTAGCTCCGCGTTGTATCGATAATTGAAAAGCTGGTATAGCTTTTCCCTTGCCCAGGGTGTTGCGGATTGGGTTCCCAAATCGTCCAAGATCAATAGTCGTACGTTTTTTATTTCCTCAAAACGTCTGTCAAGGCTGGTGCTGCTGTTGGGGCTAAATGTTGCGCGCAGATGATCCAGCAGATCTGGCACTACTACCAAGATAGGTGGATTCCCCAACCCAGCTTGATAATTACCGATGGCAGCTGCTAAATGGGTTTTTCCACAGCCATAAGGACCTGTAAACAATAACCACCCATTTGGATTCTCTGCATAAGCTTTTGCTACTTCAAAAGCGTGTTTCAGCGATTGCACATCCGATGGAGGCAGGTTTTCATCCTTCCTTAGGCTAAAATTCCCGAAGGTTTGTTTTCCGTGTAGACTCAAAGTGGAAAGTTCATGCTGACCTGTTTCATCCTTGGGGTTTCTGTAATCTGGCGCCAGGATAACCACTTGTGTGACTAATTCCGGGTCCATCAGTCTCGATGCAATCCTTCCTTCAAAATCGTTCAAGCTCATGTTAGATGTGATCACGGTAGCAGCTTGGTTGATATAACGATAATTTATAATTTGGAATAATTTTTCTTGTGCCCATGCAGTCGCATTTTGAGTTCCGAAATCATCCATCACCAACAGGGGAATATTGCGAATCTCATCAAAACGATTTTCAAAATTTGATTCGTAATCATTTGAGTAGGAGAAACGTAGCCAATCTAGAAGGTCGGGTACAGTCAAAAAGACAGTCGGCACACCAAGGCTGACAGCTTGGTTGGCAATCGCCGCAGCAAGGTGGGTTTTTCCACAACCATAGCGTCCTGATAGAAATAGCCAACCTTTCAATGAACCTGCAAAGTGCTGTGCATGATTATATGCTTGTTCAAGTGACTCAGCCTGTTGTTTTCCAAGTCCCACCCTCCCTTGAGGTTTGAATGTGTCAAAGGTAAGACCTTTTAAAGCATTGAGATTGCTCAAATCATACAGCCGTTCCCGGTTCAACCTCGTGACCTCCTGCTGACGGCAAACACAGATTGTTAACTTACCAAAATTAGGCTCACCTAATTTTGCGTCTGATCTTATGTAACCTAATCCTCCACAAACGGGACAATCCGGTTTGCCGATGTTAAAAGTAAAGGAAGATCCTGTTTTGTTATCCATTTCCATCTTCTTGTCCAAGCCATTTTTCTCGATAGAGGTCTCGATTGATTTGAGGATTTTTTCGATCTTTTCCATCCCGTCCTTCTTTCTTCCATTTTTTTAGAATTCCTCGCACATAGCTCCAATTGCGTTTGTTTCTCTCTACTGCAATTTGGATGGCATCAATGATCCAAATAGCTGGATATTCCTTCTCATCTTCCTTGAGGATCTCTGCCATCATCGGTGTAATGATTCCAATGTTTTCTTCGTACAATCGGAAAATATTCTTTCTCTCCGCAAAAATCATAACTTCTTGGGCATTCACTTCAGTCAATGTGTTTTTTCCTGATTGAATTGAACTCACCATATATCGATTTGACAATGTGTTGAGGAGGTAATAAACCTTATCATCTTCAGGATTTGTCAAAATTAATAAGCTTCCGATGTCGACAGATTTTTGCAGTGCTGACAAGATTCTTTCCTTATTCATATTAAAAATCTGCTGGACTTTATCACTGTTATAGAAACCATCAACAGAAAACAAGGCATACTCACTCTGATTATGACTGGTTGCAAAAAGCATGATTAATACGAGTTTTAGACTATCAGCATCTTCTACAGAAGCCAAATAGGTCTCAAAGAATCCAGCTGGTAGTGCGATATTTAGATCATCGCCATCCGGAAATCCTGAAAAAGGTACTGAACCTGTCATCTTACTTTCGAAATTCCTTCTTGACGGCTTCAGTGCTTTGTTTTTCTGCTGTCTTAAATAAAGCAAGATTCTTAATGAAGACGAGGTCTATTCCACCATGTGTAGGACCATTGCGGTGTTTCGCAACGATCAACTGAGCAAGATTGTGTCTTATGGAGGTTTCGTCCATGGCATCTGGGCGATTTATGAACATGACAATATCTGCATCCTGCTCCAAGCTCCCTGACTCACGAAGGTCTGAAAGCACTGGCATTTTGTCCTGACGTTGCTCCACAGCACGAGATAACTGCGCAGCAGCCAACACTGGCACGTTCAGCTCTCTTGCCAATACCTTCAAGTTACGCGAAATATTAGAGACCTCCTGAACTCGGTTATCTGTACGCATGTCCCCACTCATCAGCTGTAAGTAATCCACAATGACAAGGTCCAATCCTACTTCCATATCTAACCGGCGGCATTTTGTTCGTAGTTGGAGTGGTGTAATTGCCGGAGTATCATCAATATAGATAGTTGATTTCTCTAATGAGGTTGTTGCTGCTAATAACTGGATCCACTCATTATCCTGCAATTTGCCAGTTCTCAAGCGCATCGAGTCTATTCCGGTCTCTTGTGCGATTAAACGCTGTACCAGTTGCTCTCTAGACATTTCCAGCGAGAACATAGCCACATTCTTCTTGAGGTTCAATGCGGCATACTTCATGATTCCGATTAGAAAACCAGTCTTTCCCATACCAGGGCGTCCTGCAACAATGAGAAAATCGGATTTTTGCAGCCCTCCCAATACAGTGTCAAGATCGTCCAAACCAGTTTTGAGCCCATAAACCTCGTCTGAGCGTTCTGACATTTTCTCAACGCGTTCAAGGTAGGCATCCAAAACATTTTTGATGGGCACCAAATCATGCCTTGTTCGGCTTTCACTAACACCAAAAATGGCTTTCTCAGCTTCATCAATCACTGTCTCAATACTTTGGTCCTGCTTGTAGGCAAGCTTTGCCACATCATTTGCAGCGGCAAGTAAGCGCCGGCGTATCGCACTTTCTTGGATAAATCTTCCGTATGACTCAGCATGCAGGGATGATGGCACTTGATTAGCTAATCCCATTAAGTATGCCCGTCCCCCAATTTCATCCAAATGTCCACTGTCCTCTAAAGCCTTACTAACCGTAATTAAATCGATCGGGGTGCCTGACTGGTTAAGAAATTTAAAAGCCTCCCATATCCACTTGTTACGCAAAATGTAAAAATCATCCGGTTCAAGAAAAGCTGCAACCTCCAGAAAAGCATCCGGATAAATCAATATTGACCCGATCAGGGCTTCTTCTGAATTACGGTCATAAGGAACCGACATCATTCCACTGGTTGCTTGTTCTTCCATTATTTCTTGATCACTCATGACTTGTGTCCTCGTTTACCAATTAATCTTTCCATTGATTTGTAGTTCATTGCTTTTTCGGTTTAATTAAATAGCAGGAACATTCGGATTTTCATCTTCATCAGAAGAATTTTCCTCGTCATCCACATTTTTACCTAGTTGCCCCAAGAAATCTTCAAACAGGGTTAGATCTTCTTCTGTTTCTTCTATACCTGTTGCTTCCATCTCAGCTGGGGTCTGCCTAATGTCAACATCAGGCTGGATCCCTGCTGAATTTAACACTTCTTCTTCAACCAAAATGCTTACATTTATTCGAGCTGCAAGTGCTAAGGCGTCTGAAGGTCTACAATCAATATGTTTCCGTAATCCATCTTTTTCAATAACAAGATTTGCGTAAAACACATCCTCACGTAAAGCTGTTATTTCAACATAAAGCAATTGTGAATCTAGAGATTTGATGGTTGCCAATAAAAGATCATGCGTTTGAGGGCGTGCCACCTCGATTTTCTGTAAAGCTAATGTGATCGCTTCTGCCTCGTATAAACCAATCCAAATTGGAAGGTAACGTTCTGCGTCAGTTTGTCTTAAAACCACTACCCTTTGTTGGTTTGTTAGGCTAACTCTGACGCTATCAATTACACAAGTGATCATTTTAGTCATAAAAACTCCTTCAAATTTCAGGGCAGAATGGTAATTTTAACATGTCAAATGGACATTGATAATCTCACCTATCTTCACTTCCATTATATATGGATTCTATCTAACTGTGTCTCTGAAATGCTTTGTAAAATAAATTGGAAAAAATTTCGCATTATTTGCTTGCATGATTACATTATAATAGTATCAATGGTATTATTCTTATTTGGAAAGGGACTATTTTGACAGTCAATAAGAACTTTAGAATACTCATAATTGAGAGTAAGAGTGGAAATCATACCCATTTTTTTGCTGAGTTAGAAAAACGACAGTTCAATATTATCAGAGTGGGGAACGGTAGTGATGGTGTCAAATTAATTAAGGAAATGCCCCTTCCTCATTCCATTGTGATTAATGCTGCCTCCTTGAGAACAAGCGGCGCTCGCATTTGCAGTAATTTTCGAGTCTTACTGCCCGAGGTTCCAATCATCTTGATCGTTCCTAATGGCATACCAACCATTCAATTCGAAGACGCTAGTTTGGTGCTCAACCTTCCATTTACAGTTCAAAAATTAATTAATCGACTTCAACTCTATGTTCCTGCAGCAGACAAGCTCTTGTATGCCATTGGACCAATTGTACTGAACATGGAGACAAACTTCCTTACATGTAACGGAAGGGAAGCCCAATTAACCCCAGGATTATCCCGTTTGTTACGATTCATGATGGACAAGCCAGGGATTGTTCTGGAGCGTGCGGAATTATTTCGAAATGTGTGGGAAACAGATTATGTAGAAGACACTCGCACCTTAGATGTCCACATTAGTTGGCTGCGTCAGGCACTTGAGGAAGATCCGCGTTCCCCTAAGTTTATTCAAACGGTTCGTTCTCGCGGATATAAGTTAGTCATTTAAACATAAAGTGCGTCCCTTTTTCCGGAACGCACTTTTTTTTACTTTATTCTCAAAAGTATTTAAACCAAACCTGTCACCAAAGCCAACAGCAAGCCTCCTGCGATCACACTTCCTAATTGTCCTGCGGTGTTTGATCCCATGGCATGCATCAGAATGAAATTCTCATAATCCTCATCTTGTGCCATCTTTGCTGAAAGCCGACCTGCCATTGGAAACGCACTGATTCCACATGCACCGATGAGTGGGTTCACCTTATTGTGCGTGATCAGCGCCATCAGCTTGCCGAATAACAATCCTGCCACAGTATCGATTACAAAGGCGAGCAGTCCTAATGCCAGGATTTGCAGAGTTTTCAAATTGAGAAATGAATCCGCTGTCATGGTAGAGCCGATCGCCAATCCCAAAAATAATGTGGCAATATTGATGATCTCATTCTGCGATGCCTTACTCAACCGATCTACCACCAGGCTCTCTCTCAACAAATTGCCTAGCATTAGAGCCGCCATCAGTGGGGCAGCGTCAGGTGCTACAAGCGCAACTAAGACCGTTACGAATATGGGAAATATGATTAGGGTCAAACGTGATACGGGGCGTGGTGAGTACTCCATTCTAATCAAGCGCTCTTTACGGGAAGTCATTAACTTCATAATGGGGGGTTGAATGATTGGGATCAGGCTCATGTAAGAATAAGCTGCAACAGCAATTGGAGCCAGTATCTCAGGTGCCAACTTTGCCGACACGAAAATTGCGGTTGGTCCATCAATCGCGCCAATCACACCAATCGAAGCTGCCTGATTAATAGGAAAGCCAAGTAAGAGCGCTAACAGCAACGTTGCATAAATCCCAAATTGCCCAGCTGCACCCAACAGAATCAGGCTGGGTTGAGATAATAAAGGGCTGAAGTCGATCATAGCGCCAACGCCAATAAAGATGAGCAGAGGGAAGAGCTCAGTCTTTATGCCAGCGTCATAAATCACCTTCATAAAGCCAACCTCATTAGACATGCCAAGGTTCGCCAATAAACATCCAAACCCAATTGGCAGCAACAATACAGGTTCGTATTCTTTAAAGATCGCCAGACCAATTAAGACCAGCCCAACAGCAATCATGACACCATTTTTCCAAGTAAAGCTTTCAAAACCTTTGCTTAGCTCTGTCAATAATACGGTGAAATCCATGGATATCTCTGCTCCTATGCCTTGAAGCTGATTAACAGCTGACCATGTTTGACCAAATCACCAGGGTTCACATGAATATCTGCAACAACCCCGTCTCTGGTAGAGCGGATTGCGTTTTTCATTTTCATCGCTTCCAGTGTGCACAAGGCCTGCCCTTGTTTGATGATATCGCCAGCTTTTACCTCAATGGACACAATCACGCCAGGTAAGGGAGCATTGATTCCATTGCCGGCCGATCCGGTCCCCTTAGGTGGTGACTCTGGCGTTGTTCTTTCTACCCGTACGCCTTGGATTTCAGATTTCTTCTCTGCTGTCTCCTCCGGCCATACTTCAATCGGTTCACCATCCACTTTAGCAATCACCGGTCTGGCGTGAATATTTATAATCTCAACTTCAAAATCCTTTTCATCAATACGAATTCGCATTTTCATGAATGATGCCCTCGCCTTGTTTGGTTTTGTATCTGTTTTACACGGGTGCTAGCTTGCCATAAATTGATCTCGTCACTGCTTATGTAAGATGCCTGGCGCTCGGTTGGTTGCGCCAGCGCAAAAGCCACTGCCGCAGCCGCTGCCTTTTGCTTGTAGTCATCAGGTTGGGCGATTACTACGCTTTCGCTATTATCGACCTCTACCTCAACTGTCTCTGGAGCAGCTTTTTTGGTCGTCCACTTAACAAGTAGGACGATCATCCCCCATAGCACCATGATCATCCCAAATACCAGCCCCATCCCAATGGCTGTAATCATTAATCCTGTTTGGATGTTATTCATATTTCTCTTCTCCCACTAGACAGGCATGTTGCCATGTTTTCGTGATTGAGTAGGCTCGTATTTGTTCTTGATCGCATACAGCCCTTCGATCAGTTTTGCGCGTGTTTCTGCTGGCTCGATCACATCGTCAACATAACCCGCATTCGCTGCTGCATAAGGGGTCAGGAATTTTTCTCGATAGTCTGCTTCAAGGCGTGCCCGCTCTGCCGCAGGGTCCTCAGCTTGGCTGATCTGCTTGCGGTAGAGGATATTGGTGGCGCCTTCTGCTCCCATAACAGCAATTTCTGCGCTTGGCCATGCATAGGTAATATCCGTTCCCAGATACTTACTGCTCATCACCACATAAGCCCCACCATATGCCTTGCGGGTGACAACACTGATCTTTGGCACAGTAGCCTCAGAGTAAGCAAATAATACCTTGGCTCCATGTCGGATAATTCCGCGATGTTCCTGATCCACACCTGGCAAGAACCCAGGAGAATCCACAAAGGTAATAATTGGCAGGTTGAAGGCATCACAGAATCTTACCATCCTGCAAATTTTGTCGGCAGCGTCAATATCCAAAACACCAGCCATCACATTGGGCTCTTATGAAATAATTCCAACCGAAATACCATCCAATCTTGCCAATCCTACAATTGCGTTTTGAGCAAATCCAGCCTGTAATTCCAGAAATGATCCCTTATCCACGATTGCCTCAATGGCGCATTGCATTGAATAAGGTGTACCCGGGTTGCTTGGAACTAGCTCATTTAAAGATTCTTCGCGCCGGTAAGGGTCATCTCCTGTTTGAATTAATGGGGGGTTATCTACATTATTTGAGGGAAGGTAACTTAATGTGTGCCGGCAGAGCGCAATCGCATCCTGCTCTTTGGATGCGATGAGATGAGCAGTGCCGC
>CAZJLN010000056.1:0-3554 GCA_964546745.1 uncultured Anaerolineaceae bacterium | reverse complement strand
GCTCACAGCCAAATGCACATCTGCCCCACCCAAAGATTCAAAATCAACCTCTTCTCCGGTAACGGTCTTGATCACCTGCGGTCCCGTCAGGAACATAAAGGATTGCTTTTGAACCATGATGATCATATCGGTTAATGCCGGAGAGTATGCAGCGCCACCTGCGCAAGGTCCTAATATCAAGCTGATTTGCGGTACTACGCCCGAGTATTGTGCATTACGTCGGAAAATCTCTCCATATCCACCCAGACTCTTTACCCCTTCCTGGATGCGTGCTCCACCCGAGTCGATCATCCCGACTACGGGCGAGCCTGTCTTTACTGCCAGGTCCATCACTCGGCAGATTTTACGACTGTGCATTTCTCCCAATGCTCCACCCTGTACGGTAAAATCCTGGGCATAGACGTACACGGTGCGGCCATCTACCTTGCCATATCCAGTGACTACACCATCGCCCAAAGGTGAATCTGCTGTAGGGTCATTCTGCTGAACGACAAAAGGCTCCAGTTCTCGAAAAGTTCCCTTGTCTAAGAGCAATTCGATCCGTTCTCGCGCAGTTAAACATCCTTTGGCATGTTGTTTCTCGATCTTGTCAAGTCCGCCCCCTTCAAGCGTTTTATTTCTTAAAGAATTAAGTTTTTCAATTCTGGGATCAACCTGTGTCATGAAACTCCTTTTTTAGTTCTCAGTGCTACAAGTCTTGGCTGTCGAGGTAGTCTTTCCCTGCATGGGTGCTCTCCAGCCCGGTATATTGTAACATTAATTATCTCTCCTCAGAACATGAAAAACCACCCCGAAAAGGGTGGCTTATTGTAAAGTCTAACGCATCTATTACCCAATACTAAGGGATGATTGCCTGATAAAGCTGGTTCCCAAAAGCGATAAATGCATTCCGATCGTTTGTAATTGAAAAAGCACTTGGTGCCCGCGTAGATAATGTCTGCTGATCGTAATCTGAACGGTAGATCCGGTTAAGGTTTAGCAAGATGCTGAATTGATAGATCGCTGTATCATCTGGAGAAAGGAGGTATAAAGAAGGATCCAGAGGACCAGAGTAGCTTATTTGAGTGAATTTCGTGCCTGATAAGTCAAACCCCTCAATTCCTGCTCGCGCATCTTTGTAAATTTCCGGCTCTGTGCACTTTAGTCCAATTGTTGAAATTCCTGAAGAAAGACATCTAGAGAGATGCCCATCCTCATACAACACATACATCTCCTCGCCATTGGTGTCAAAATCAACCGCAGAGCTCAGATCATGTGGAAAATCCTCATAATAAGCAAAAGGAGCGTTAGTAAATTCAGCGCCAAATCCCTGATAGATCCAAACTTCATTTGCAGTTGGGTCCAGTAAATATAAAGTGCCAGAACCCTCATGAATTGCAGCTGCTTTAATTCTTCCAAAGCCACTTTCAGGTGCCATCAAGCTCAAAGCCACAGGCGTTCTTCCGTTGGAACAATAGAGCAGGGTCCCATTCATATCAATTGCCAGGATAGGAGCGCGGAATTTATTGGACGGTGAAACAAATACCATGTCAACCAAATTACCTACGCTAACATCGTTGTAGGTACCAGCTGCGCATGCAAAATTAGGGTTCATCTGGTACCCTCGGTTTGCCTGGTTAAATTGAACCACTTTTCCTGTGGATGAATCGAGTAGATAGAGATCAGTTGCATAAGAAATGATCCGGCTGATGTTCAAGCTAGGATAGTCACCCGCTGTGAAAAGCGATTGATAAACCAGCCTTACTGCACCATCTAACTTATCCAATCCTGCGCTTGCCTGCCTCAAAAGCTCCCTTGCTTCTTCGGAGTTATGGATGGAATTCGCCTCATTGGCATAACGTACTGCATCGTTCCACACATTCCGTTGATCCACAGGATTGGTGAAAAGCAGGGCATTATTAACCGCAGCTTTCCCCATTTCTAAAAAGTATTGATACTGCCGCTCTTTCCCACGAGCTTGGTAAACACTGGCTGCCAGAGCAACTACCAGCAAAGGAACGATAACAGCAATAATCGCCAAGGTTCCTTTGTTTAAGGATTCCGTGTGTCTGTCAATGGGGGCTTTTCTGATCCCCTTAAAAATTCCCCCAACTTTTTCTCCACTGGTGCGAAGCCACCCTAACACCTTGGACATAGATTTCAGCCCAGAGAGTCTAATTTCCTCTCCAGTGACTTTATGTTTTTTTTCTTTCTCTTCCTCAAGTTCTGGCTGAACACCTTCTTCTTTTAAAACAGGTGCAACTTCAACCTCTTCTTCGATAATAGGATTAGGAGCTGGTGCTTCTTCAATTTCCTTCTGAACTTCTTTTTCCTCTGTCTCAAACGGAAATTCTACAGGATTATATAGATCATCCTCTATTGTGCTCTCCCGATAAATGATCTCTTCATGTGCATTATCCCCATTCATATGGATAGTCTTTACTGATTCATTCTCAAGAAGCAGAGAAGATTGAACCACTTCACCCTCTTCCTCAGTCATAGGTAAAAAACCTTCTTCGAGTTCAGGTTCAAGGTCCTGATCATCTAGCGGCACCTCAGGCGGGAGATCTACACTTTCGGGTTTTTCGATATCTTGACCTTTGGGCGTAACAACATGGATGTTGCCATTACCAGCACTGACTTGGATTAAGCCAGCTACCTGGTCTTTTGGCATTTGATGATGCAGCCGGCGCCACAGCAATTCAATGCTCGGAGTATCATTTCGCACCAACTGTTCAGATTGCCAACTTTGAGGTGGAGTGGGCGAAAGGACTAAGTATGATGATGCTTCCATCGCCTCCTGGAAATATCTTACCTTAGGCATCCGGCTCAAACCCAATCCCCGCTCTCCTACCTCAGGGTCAAAGAAATGGGTTAATCCCTTGGAATTAATTAAGAACCCATGGGTCGACCCACACTGTGTCACAGTTAGAATGTCATAATGGATCACACCCAAAAGAAGGCTGGCGGAGATCCGATCGCTATCTTCAATTAGCTTTAGATTCTGTTCTAAAAAAGTCAGGTTGATCGTATCGATGATCATGCGCATTGCAGTTGTAACTGATCCAGAACTCTTAAAGAACTCACTGCTGAGCTTATCAAACAAGTCCTTGCGGTTCTGTTCAGAAAATGACTTACCGCCTTTAAAGGTTGCCATCAAAAACAAAATGTCTTCCTGCCGGCTGCGTGACGCACGCTTGGGAGCGCTCCAGGCAAACAATCCTGGAATCTCTTTTTGGAGCTGTCCCGCCTGGTAGGTCAGCGAATATATATTTAGATCATAATTCATAAGATCACCCGCTCTTCATACATAATTAATAGCTTTGTGTTCTTTAATATTTACATTATACAATAGACAGATCGATCTACAGGGTATAATCTTTTTTATGAAATTCGATACGATGATTACTATCCATCAGTGGGAATCCATTAAAGTTCAATGGGATAACCTCTTCAAAAATATAACCCCTAAAAATCCGTTTCTTCATTTTGACTACCTGCGGAATTGGTGGAATACACGTGGGGGTGGCGAGTGGGATGCGGAGCGTGAGGAGTCACAGCGCGGGGAGTCGCAG
>CAZJLN010000055.1:0-11672 GCA_964546745.1 uncultured Anaerolineaceae bacterium | reverse complement strand
ATCAATTAATGAAACTTAAAGTTGGCGAAGAATTCGGCGAGGATTTTTATATCGGTATTAATGCAATAGATCGTGAATCCCAATTAATTAATTTCCTAAATGCAGTCCTGTTTTATATCGACCAACAAAAGGTCTTAATACCAAGTGAAATTATGTTTGATCTCAACAAATTATCTGCAAAAGTTAATTGTTACAAGTTAGCAGGATTGGAAAGATCTATTAAGGCAGCGACTTTTAATGATCTGGAAATATCTAAATCAAATGAGGGCTATTTTGCAGAAATCGTATTTGATGTGTGAAATGGAAGATTGATATGGTCGCTCAAATCGATTTTTATCCTTTATCCCAATTTGAATGGGAAATTCCTAAATCATTCCGACCTGATATGCAGATTCCAGTTAGAGTTTTTGCCAGTAAAAAGATGTTAGAAGATGCATTAAAGGACAAATCCATTGAACAAGCTGTCAACGCCAGTACTCTTCCTGGTTTTGTTGGGTGGATAGCAGTAATGCCTGATGTTCATCAAGGATATGGCTTCCCAATAGGTGGCGTAGCTGCATCTGATATGAATCATGGGGTAATTACTCCAGGTGGCATTGGTTATGATATTAATTGTGGTGTACGGCTAGCTAGTTCGCACATATCCATAAGTGAAATTAAACCTTATCTTTCCACCTTGATCAATCATATTTATATGGTTTGTCCAAGTGGGGTAGGGGAAAAAAGCAGCTTTAACTTATCTCAGTCTGAGCTAGAGGAAATTTGTCAGATTGGATCTTCGTGGGCGCTGAAAAAGGGGCTGGCTACCTCTACAGACGTTGAGAGGACTGAAGATCAGGGATGTATTCGAAATGCGGATCCAAACTTTGTGAGTTCCCGTGCAAAAGAAAGGGGAAAATCTCAATTAGGGACATTGGGCTCAGGCAACCATTTTATTGAAATTGACATTGTGGATGAAATATTTGAAAGTGAAGTTGCTGACGTTTTTGGACTTTTCGAAAATTGTATTGCTGTCCAAATCCATTCAGGCTCTCGCGGATTAGGCCATCAAGTCTGCACAGATTATGTCAGCTCATTTCAATCGGTTCAATCCAAGTATCACATGTCCATCCCGGATAGGGAATTAGTTTGCGCACCGATTTCATCAAAAGAGGGACAAACCTACATGAAGGCGATGCGCTGTGCAGCTAATTTTGCATTCGTCAACCGTCAGATGTTACTAAACGGGGTTCGAGATGCCTTTGCTCAATGTCTGACCGGGAAAGTGGATGACTTTATACTGAATCAAGTGTATGACATTACACATAATATCGGTAAAGTTGAAGACCATTGGATTGATGGGAAGAAAACATTGGTTTGTGTACATCGAAAAGGTGCCACGCGTTGTTTTGGACCTGGTGCATCAGGTTTACCGGATGATTATAAATCGTTAGGACAACCCGTTTTAATTCCTGGAAGTATGGGGACCAGTTCTTGGGTTCTTGTGGGTTCTCAAAAAAGTATGGAAAAGACATTTGGCTCTTGCGCCCATGGTGCAGGGAGAGTGTTAAGTCGCGCCCAGGCAAAGCGGCAGGTCTGGGGAGAAGACTTACATAAGGATTTATTAGATAAGGGGATTCAGATTAAAGCAGGAAGTATGTCTGGGCTTGCAGAAGAAGCTCCATCTGCATACAAAGATGTGGATGAGGTCATTGAGTGTGTAACAAAAGCTGGTTTAGCAAAAAAAGTGGCAAGGCTTAGACCTCTGGCAGTCATTAAAGGCTAATCAATTGCATAAATAGGATTGCTAAAAATCCACCCACGCTTCCTGCCCAGGTAGTCAAGGTAAACCTCCACCCTATAAATTCCAGGTTCTTTAGTTACATGGGTTAATACATCTCGATCTCTTGTTTGTGCTATAACTTTTCCATCCCTTAACAACCTACAGTCTGTTCGGAGTGGTAATCGAACCTGAAATGTCAATCCGTTTTTTGAGCTTACCTGATCTCCCATCCAAAACAAACCTTCCTTATTACTAACAGTAAAGCGAAAGCCTTGAGTTGAGTGGGGTAAATCATATCCAATAAAACCATGACCAGCGCCTAGAGCATCCAACACCATCTTTTTATCATCCAAGAGAGAACCAGTCAGTTTTGTTGGCGTAATAATATGTGTGGATAATGAGCGAAATTGAAACTCATATGGATAGAGCGTGATATGAAACAATCCTAAAGAATACCGAAGTGCGTGCGCATCAACTCCTCCTATTGCCACAATTCGTTCTTTTCGACTTGCTAATAAACTATCCCATAAGAATAACGACCTTTCTGAGGGACCTTGCGGCATAAGATGGGGGAAAAACGCATGTAAGATCGCCTTTGGGAGAGTCTGAGAGCGAGTTTTAAACTCACTCATTTGATTCCATAGTTCAATCCCAGTAAATCCATTGACATCCCAATTCTCCCAAGAAAAGCTCCTTTCTCCAAAGAGAGGTAATGGATCCTCAATAGGGTGTGCAAGAAAAGCTAAAGCGTTAGAGCGTTTTGCTTGCTGTATTAGGTTATTTGGATCTGGCGCGTATTGTGCTAATTCTCGATTTTGCCCAAAAATTAGAAGATGGTTCTTCCCTTCTGACAGTGTATTATCATGCACTTCTTCGCCAGATAACAACATTAGTTTTGTTTTACCTTTGGAAATATAAGATTCAATGTTTTTTACCCAAATGTTGTGATCAGTGATGATTATTGCGTCTAATCCAGCTTTAAATGCAGCTTCTGCAATTTTTTTATGTGTTCCATTTCCATCCGATAAAATTGAATGTATGTGTAATCCAACTTTTAATTCTTCCATATTAAATCCTTCAATCAACTGAGCAACAAATAAGTTTGATTATAAGCGGAGAAAAGAAAAATATTGGAATTATCAAAAAACAAATTGGTTGACTAATCAGCAGATTCTTAGGTATAATCGTCATGTTAATTTTTAGGAGGCTGCAGTGGAAAAATTTTTAAGCATTGGATTAATCATAAATTCAATCGCACTTATTGCGAGTGTGATTTTTCAAAGCAAGGGCGTTGGTCTAGGTGGATTAACAGGAGTTGATTCAGGTGGTGTTTATTCCCAACGTCGTGGTATTGAGAAAGTCCTATTCTGGGTGACGATCAGTTTGAGCATTCTTTTCGTTATTCTTACCTTAATTACAGTCATCATTTCAGAATAAAATATCTTCCGGCTATTTGCACCAAGGTGGCATAATTTAGCGATGGAGGTCAAAGGACGACTTACCAATTTGGGGGGTTGTCCTTTTTAGTTTAGAAAATGAAACAATTTAGATGGCAATTGCTAATAATTCTGATAACTGGGTTGATTATCGGTCTGTGGCTCTTCTTTCAACAAGAGAATGAGCCTCAACCTGTGATTGAAACTCCAAATCCAATTAGTGGCGGAATTTATACGGAAGCCTTAGTAGGAGAATTCCTGAGGTTAAATCCTTTTCTTGATATCTATAATCAACCAGATCAGGATGTAGACAGCCTTTTATTTAACAGTCTGGTGAAATTTAAGGCGGATGGTATGCCAGAACCTGATTTAGCCGAAACTTGGGGCATATCAGCTAATGGCACTGTCTACACATTCAGCTTACGGGATGAGATTTACTGGCATGATGGGGTGAAATTTTCATCGGAAGACGTATTATTCACAGTTGAGCTACTGAAAAGTGGTAATGCTCTAATTCCAGAAGATCGACAAAAATTTTGGAATGAAGTCGAGGTTGTTTCCTTATCAACAAATTTAGTTGAATTTTCCTTACCTGAAGCATTTTCACCCTTCCCTGATTATATGTCTTTTGAAATTTTACCAGTTCACTTACTTGGGGGTCTATCTTTAGATGAGCTAATCGATCATCCTTTTAATCTGGCTCCAGTAGGCACTGGTCCATACAAATTTGGAAAAGTTTTGGTCAACGATGGAAAAATCAGTGGTGTCGTTCTCGAAGCCAATGATAATTACTTTGAAGGAAGCCCATTCCTAGAAGAGATAGTTTTCATGTATTATGAAAACGATCAGTTGGCATGGGAAGCATATCAAGCAGGAGTTGTGGATGGAATCGCGAAAGTTGAAGCAGATATCCTCAATAACGCTTTAGCAGAGCCAGACTTAAACTTGTATTCTGCGCGAAGCCCACAACTCAGCATGATTTTTCTCAACTTAGATAATCCAAAAGTATCCTTTTTCCAGGATGCGTATTTTCGAATAGCCTTGCTCAAGGCAATCGATCGACAGAGAATCATTGATACAGTTTATTTCGGTCAGGCAATTCCTGCTCACGGTCCAATCATGCCAGGAAGTTGGGCATATTATGATGCCATTGAACATATTGAATACAATCTGGCTGAAGCCCAATCAATGCTAGCAGGTGTGGGTATCACTCCTGACGATGAAAATGCTTCACTCGTGACTGAAGAAGGGCAAGTTGTATCTTTTGAATTGCTTATTCCTGATACAGAAAAACACTTAAAGATTGGTGAGATGATAGCATACGATTGGGAAAAGCTTGGAATGACCGTCACTCTTAACATCAAACCTTATAATGATGTTATTGCTCAACTTCAAAGCCGGGAATATGAGACCGCACTTGTTGACATCGACTATTCAGGCACACCTGATCCGGATCCGTACCCGTTTTGGGGTTCAGCACAAGCACAAGGCGGTCAAAATTACTCACAATGGAATAATCGAGCAGCCAGCGAGTTGATCGAACAAGCCCGTATCAATCTGGATTATGGCGCGAGAAGCAGGTTGTATCGTAATTTTCAAGTAGTTTTTCAGGAAGAATTGCCTTCTTTACCTTTGTTTTATCCTGTTTACAATTATGCAGTGGAAGCAAAAATCAATGGGATTAGCATTGGACCATTTTTTGATTACAGTGATCGATTCAACACGATCCAATCCTGGTATATTTTGGCAAAAAAAATTACTAACCAAGAACAAAGCACCTCAACCCCTGCAGAAAACTAATGAAATGGAGATAAGATGAGTTCAGATTTTCGAGGTGATAAAGGATTTACGGATCTAATCAATGAAAAAGATGTCAGTAAGGCAGATGCGAGGATAGAATGTATTGGATCGATTGATGAGGCCTGGGCTGCGGTTGGATTTGCTCGTTCATTGATTGATAATTCAGATTACAAGGGAATTTTGGCTCATATTCAAAATGATTTGCATATTCTGATGTCTCAACTTGCATGGAATAAAATAAACGAGAAACCAAAAGAAATTATCTCTGACACTAGTGTTGAATGGCTTGAGGCAGTTATTTCAAATATTGAGAAAAATATCGTGATGCCTGAGGGTTTTATCGTGTCGGGTGATACGCCTGCTGGTGGAGCTTTATCACTTGCTCGTACGATCGTCCGACGTGCGGAACGTAGGGTTGTAGCCTCAAATGACCAGCTCAAAAATTTTGACCCTATCTTTGTAAAATATTTAAACCGCCTATCTTCTGCATGCTTCTATCTTGAGGTAGCAGAATATTACGAAAACAAAAAATAAAATTTCACAATTCCTCAAGAATACTATGATCGGTACTTTAATTAATTTTGGTTCAATTATTCTGGGTGGCATTCTTGGCACGTTAATCGGCAACAAATTGTCCTTAAAAGTGCGCGATACTGTCATGGCTGGTTTAGGCTTATTTACCATCGGTTATGGTGTTGTGAGTTTTAGTAAGTCAGAAAATGTATTAATCCCTCTGGGAGGATTAATTATCGGCGCTTTACTTGGCGAGTGGTGGAAAATTGAGGATGGATTAAGAAAGCTGGGTGAATTTGCCCACGATAAGACCAGCCAATGGTTTTCATCACTACCCAGTGCACACTTTATCGATGGGTTTGTAACCGCATCATTGTTGTTTTGTATCGGTCCTATGGCAATTCTTGGATCTATTCAAGACGGATTGACTGGGGATTTTAGCATGCTGGCAATAAAATCATTGATGGATGGATTTGCCGCATTGGCATTTGCATCTTCATTAGGGATTGGTGTGGTATTTTCAGCTTTCATGGTTCTAATATATCAAGGCCTCATTTCATTGCTTGCTAGTATCATTAGTGCTGCATTTAGTGAAGCGATGATTCTGGAGATGACTGCAGCAGGTGGAATTATCTTGATAGGGTTAGCATTTAATAGTTTGTTGGTTATCAAGAAAATCAGGATAGGTAATTACTTGCCCGCCTTAGCAATTACACCATTGATTGTTTGGATAATATCTCTAATAAAAGCTGGGAATTAATCACAAGCTGGTTTTTATCCCAGATCTCTAGGCATTAAATTAAATCTCAACATTAATTTGCGTTATTTAATGCGTTAGATACCGTTGACTCTAAATCATTCGAATAGACCAAGGTCCCATTTACATAAAACGAAGGTGTACCAGTTACTCCAACAGAAGTGCCATATGATTTATCTTTTTCAATCGCATTTAAATGTGAATCACTAGAAAGGCAAGTGGAAAAGGTGTCAACGTCCAAATCTAATTGTTTTGCATACTTAATCATATTATTTTGGGTAAATGCATCTTGGGTTGAGTTGTTACTAAAAAGAACATCCTTGTATTGCCAAAAGGCGTTTTGGTCAGCTGCACAATATGCGCCTTCCGCTGCATCAACCGAGTCTGCAGCCAAAAAAGCATAATTCACAAAGGTCAAGTAAACTTTACCGGTATCAACATAATTCTTGATAAAACCTGGTTCGCTGGACTGAGCGAAGGTCTTACAATAACTACATCGAAAATCTGAAAACTCCTCCACCTTTACAAGCGCATTAGGATCACCTAACGAAAAACCGGTTTGAGAATCGTTTACCTGTTTCTTACTTAATAATTGTGGTAAGAAAATTACAGCGAGTAAAAATACTGCAATGCCAATCACAATTCCGATGAACAAATTACGTTGTTTTCTCTCTTTTTCTTTTCGAATTTGCCTTAATTGTTCTCGTTGGCTTATTTTTTGACTCATATGATTCTCCGATTTACCTCCAAACGTGATCCATATTTTCCCACAAATAGAGAAAGATGTCCACACTTTAAGTGGTTAGATCTCTTTTGTATAGACATTTATCTTGTCGTTACTTTGTTCGAATCCCAACCTTCGATATAAAGTGCGAGACGCAAAATTATTTAATTGAGTATTTAAGCTTATCCTGGTTGTTCCTTGATCTTGTAAGTGTTTTTGAACATCGGTAATAAGTGCTGTTGCAATTCCCGATCTTTGGCAAGGTGGTGATACAGCTAGGCGCGAAAGGTGTGCGGTGCCACCTGATTCAGAAGTCATCTGATAGCCAATTAAATCATTATTTAACAATGCTACGGTATTATATGATGACAAATGATATGCTTTTGAGAGTGTTATTGGTGAGTATTGCCATAAGGGAGTGAACGATAAATGATCGATTGCGACGACACGAGGCAAATCATTATCCATCATCATACGAATTACTAATTCTTCGGACTGAGTTTGTTTATATGATTGTTCTCTATACCAATTCAGGAACACTATCGAATCATCGGATTGAAACTCAGATTTGATCAGTAGTTCTTCCATCCAATTCGTTAAACCCAGGCAAGCAATTTGATTGATGTTCCTTTCTTGAAGGACCGGGATGAGGTCATTGAGGAGGTTATTCCAGGTCTGGATAATATTTACAAATCTCGAGGCTGCAAAATATCGAAGCCACGCAACCCCACTTGATTCAGGCGTACAACAAATACTTGCAACTATCTCATCATCTGCTGATTCATATAAAAATCCGGGATCACCAATCCAATCGGTAATTAAAGCCCAATCTAAATGGCGATAGCTAAAATTATCACCATTTATAAAGTCAATTAACCTTTTCTTTTCGTTTTCAGCAAAGGCTTTTCGTGTCATATAACTTTTAGGAAATACTATGAACTGGATAAAAGTGTAAATTATTCTTTATAAACAATATTACCATCAACAAAAGTCATGCAAGGTTTTAGATTGTAAAGCAATTGAGGATCGCATTGGAAAGGATCCTCTCTCAGAACAATCAGATCTGCAAGATAACCAGGCGCAGTTTTACCTAATTGCGTCTCCATTCCTACTAAAGCAGCAGGTGAGAGGGTATAACAAGCTAAAGATTCTTCTAAGTTTATCTTTTGTTTTGAATACCATCCATCTTCGCCGGGATATCCATTTTGCCGTCTGCGTGTTACAGCTGCATGAAGTCCAAAAAACGGGTTAGGGGATTCCACTGGCGCATCTGAACCAAAAACAACTTCAGTCCCAAAATCCACTAAATTATGGAATGCGTAGGCATTCTCCCCACGAGACCCCCAATATTTATCGACAATCTCCATATCTGATGTGCAATGTATAGGTTGAGTAGATGCAACAACATCAAGCATAACTAACCGCTTCTGATCTTTTGGTGTAATTATTTGAACATGTTCGATTCGATGAGTAAAATGTTTGAGGTCATGCAGAGTCTCATACTTTCGAATATCTGATATTCCATCGAGTACAGTCTGATTTGCCAGATCCCCAATGGCGTGGATAGATAATCCCCATCCGTTTTCTGCTGCAGCTATACCTGTCTCGAAGACCTCTTCACGGGATAATAGCAAGATTCCTTTTGAATTTGACCCCTCGTAAACGTCCACCATCGCTGCGCTTTGTGGACCTAGAGCGCCATCCGCAAACATTTTCAGATGACCTAGATAAAGCATGGAATTACCAAAGCCACTTCGTAACCCTGAATCAATTAGATTTGGAAGAGAAGCGATAGGCATGTTTTTATTGACTCTTAACCCGAGTTTTTTTTCCTCTTGGAGCATTTGTAGAGCAATAAATGAATCAATTCCATCAAAATCATGTACTCCTGTAATGCCCATTGACCATAATTTTGATTGAACTGCTAAGATATCATTCGCAAGTTTTTCGGGTGTAGGAGATGGAATGACTTTTGAAACTAAAGAAACCGCATTCTCCAATAAAATACCAGTAGGATTGCCAGACCCATCGCGGAGAATTTCACCTCCCTCAGGGTCAGGAGTATTGGAACTGATCCCAGCAATTTCTAACGCTTTGCTGTTAGCCCAAGCTGCATGCAGAGATTTTGCATGTAGTAGAACCGGATGGTTTTTGCTGTATGTATCCAATTGAGAAGCAGTGCCATACACTGCATTTTCCCAAACATTATGATTCCACCCATGTCCTTCTATCCAACGATCATCATCAAAATATTGTGCTTTTTCTAATACATTTTGCAGACACTCTTTTATTGAAGAAGTCTCACAGTTTACTGAAGTGATACTTTTTGCTAAGTGAACAAAATGAAGGTGTGAGTCAGTAAGACCTGGCAGAATTGTTCCGCCTTCCAGATCTATCTTTTTTGAATGATGACCATATTGTTCCAGGATCTCAATAGTTGATCCAATAGCAAGAATCTTGTTATCTTTGATTACAATCGCTGATTTGGTCTTGTTTTTAATAGGGGAATAAATATTGGCATTAAAAAGAATTATCAAAATTACTCCAAGCCATTAATTCGATCAATAATTGAATTTAATTCTTCATCGGAGTAATAAAAAATTGTTATGCTCCCCCCCTTTTTACCAGGCTGAAGGTTCACTTTAGTCTTAAAAATGCTCCTTAATCGATTTTCGATATCCTTAATTTCATTTGGTTTTTCTTTTGCAGGTTGAGCTTGTGGTCGCATACCAGCTAATTTTGATATGAGTGCTTCAGTCTGGCGAACATTCAATTCATTCTTTAGAATCGTATCAAGTGCTAAATCTTGCGATCTCTGGTTTGGTAAAGAAAGTAAGGTGCGCGCGTGCCCTTCAGTGATAATGTTATTGAGCAAAGCAATTTTTGCTTTTTCTGACAAATTGAGGAGGCGAATGGTATTGGTAATGCTTACTCGACTCTTTCCTACGCGGTGCGCAATATCTTCATGAGTAAGTGAGAATTCTTCAATTAATTGGTGGTAGGCTTGTGCTCTCTCAAATGGGTTTAAATCTTCACGTTGTACATTTTCGATTAAGGCTAACTCAAGTAATTCCTGCTGAGTGGTTTCACGCACTATCGCTGGTATTTCTGTCACACCTGCATGAATGGATGCCCTCCACCGCCTTTCTCCAGCTACTAACATAAATTGATCTGCCCCATCTATCTTTTTGACAATTATTGGCTGCAAGACCCCATGTTCCTTGATCGATGCAGCTAGATCTATTAAATCTGACGGATCAATGGGTCCTCGAGGTTGTTTTGAATTGGGAACAATTCTCTCGACAGGAATATTCACAATCATTTGTTCATTAAATTGAGGTTCAATCTGCTGAAAACCTCCAGGAATTAATGCATCTAATCCTTTACCAAGACCTGGTCTACGAGCCATAACTACCTCTCTTGTATTTTGGAAACATCGATCCCGTCCATTTGCATGATTTCAATTGCTAATTCAGAATACGCTTTTGCGCCAGATGATTCTGGCGAATACACCGATATTGGCATACCGAAAGAAGGCGTCTCTGCAAGCCGAACACTTCGCGGGATGACAGTGTTAAAAACCCTCGTGCCAAAAGCACGTTTTACTTCTTCAACAACATCCGCTGATAAATTGGTACGAATGTCAAACATAGTTAAGATCACTCCTCGCACTGCTAATTGGGGGAAAAGTGAAGATCGAATTTTGTTCAATGTTTGAGTCAATTGACCTAATCCTTCTAATGCAAGGTATTCACATTGTACCGGAATGATGACACCATTCAGAGCTGCGACTAATCCATTTAAAGTTAGCAATCCCAGAGAAGGTGGGCAATCGATCAAGATGTAGTCATAACGGTATCTAATGTTCTCAACAATTTCTCTTAGTTTTCTCTCTCGCCCTTCAATGTCAACCAATTCAATCTCAGCTCCTGCAAGAGCGACTGTGGAAGGTAACAAAGATAGTGAATATTTCGGATTATGCAATATCGCCTCAGTGGCTTGATGAGCACCAATCAATACATCATAAGTTCCTGTATGGATCTTATTTTTATCAATCCCTAAACATGAGGTCGCGTTTGCCTGAGGATCTATATCGATTAAAAGAGTTTTATTGCCATATTTTCCAAGATAAGCCCCTAAATTGATAGCGGATGTGGTTTTTCCTACTCCACCTTTTTGGTTGACAATTGTGTAGACTTTCCCTAGTGGCATAAAAACCTGCTACTGAATGATTTCCATTTGTGCATCTAGTATTTCTTTTTTTGACGGAATACTTTCTAGATATTTTTTTGTCACTGATACAGCTGATAATTTTACTGCGAATTTTGCAGATTCCCACGGATCTTTGGTTTTGATCAATTGTGCAAAGAAAGATGCAGCAAAAATATCCCCTGCACCAGTATCCTCAACAATCTTAACCTCTGGTGCATTAAAATATCGAACATCTCCATTCCAATATACCCTGGCTCCGTATTTATTTTCAGTTACAACTAATATCTTGCAATGATGTACTAAATCTGAAATTTGATCCTCATCTCCATTAACATCTTCCACACTGATGATAGTTGCATCTGCCCGATTAAGTAATTCTTTAGGCAGGTCACATTTTTTTGGCCAAACATGGCGATTTTCATCAACTTGTCTTAGCCACCCTTGAGGAGTAAGGTAAATTTTAGAATT
>CAZJLN010000054.1:0-12122 GCA_964546745.1 uncultured Anaerolineaceae bacterium | reverse complement strand
TCAGTGGTTCCTTGGCTGGCGGTGCCTGCCAGGATGTGACCGTGACCTTTGACTCGACCGGTCTGGCTGCAGGTGACTACTTTGGTGCGTTACAGATCGAATCCAATGACCCTGCAATGCCGATGGCTTTTGTCGACCTACAGCTGACGGTATTCAGCACTGTTACCATGGTGTATTATGACCTGGAAGATGTGGTGCATATAGGCGAAAATATCTATGTGGCGGGAGATTTCAATGGCTGGGATAATAATCTGGATATGATGACGCCGAATGGCGATTATTCTGAATTCACATTCACTTTTGGCATCCTGGACGGTACCTATGCATATAAGTACGTGGTCGACACAGGTGCAAAACATTGGAACTGGCTGCAGAGCGCGAATCGCTCGATGACAGTTTCAGGTGATACTACGATTGATGATTATCGCAATGTGGTTCCAGGTTACTATGAGTTGACCTGGCCAGACACGATGACTGTGCCACTGAATACACCCTCCGAGAATGTCTACGGACAGATCTGGGCGGACGACCTGACCTCAGAAGGCGTTCAACCACGCAGCTTACCTGTCGAACTGGGTTATGGGGTTGATGCCGATCCTTCGCTGTGGACCAACTGGACGCTCATGAGTTATAACGTTTCCGTTGGCAACAATGCGGAATATATGGGCACAATCACTCCCACTGAACCAGGTGTTTTCTCCTATGCGATCAAATTGAATCCCAACTGGGGCACAGGTAATCCAAATGATATATGGTATTACGCTGACACTGAATGGGATGGCGTCTATCTACCAGCAGATGCGGGCGTGATGACGGTGCTGTTTGGCGTCTATCTACCGCTGATCCTGAAGTAAAGTTATTTGAGTAAGTCTAGTAAAAAAACTGCCTGAGAAGTCAGGCAGTTTTTTGTTAAAGTATACGTTCATACAATAGCCAAAAAGGCGATATAGGATGTCTAAAACCTGGGAAATGAGCGCAACCAATTGACATTCGCCTCCTTCCATTGTATCCTTGCACGTATGGATATGTTCGACATATTTTCCCCTCCCGTTCTTACCATCAGTCAGGTGGTCCGTCATTTACGAGGTATCCTGGAGCAGGACCCAATCTTGCAGGATGTTTGGGTTCGGGGGGAGGTCTCCAACTTTTCACGCCCTGCCTCAGGGCACCTCTATTTCACGCTGAAAGATAGCGAAGCCTCACTGCGCTGTGTGATGTGGAAAGCCCAAGCGCTGCGTCTGCGCTTTGCTCCACGTGATGGCATGCAGGTGGAAGCGCATGGCAGCATGAACGTCTACGAAGTGGGAGGGCAAGTACAGCTGTATATTGACACGATGCGTCCCGCCGGGGAAGGCGCGCTCTTCCAGGAATTTTTACGCCTTAAAGCCAAGCTGGAGGAAGAAGGGCTGTTTGACCTCACTCACAAACGCTCTATCCCCGAACTGCCGAAAACCATTGGCGTGGTGACGAGCGCGACTGGCGCAGCAGTGCAGGACATCCTCAACACGCTTGCTCGCCGCCTGCCTCTGGCAAAGGTTATTCTTGCGCCAACCGCCGTGCAGGGTGTGGATGCGCCTTCCGGGATTGTTGCTGCCATCCAGCGGCTCAATGCGCAAATCCACCCGGATGTGATCCTGGTGGCGCGAGGCGGTGGCTCGATTGAAGACTTGTGGGCGTTCAATGATGAACTGGTTGCGCGAGCCATTTTCAACTCGCAAGCCCCGGTCATTTCCGGCGTGGGGCATGAGACCGATTTCACCATCGCGGATTTTGTGGCAGATTTGCGCGCCCCGACTCCCACCGCTGCAGCGGAGTTGGCAACCCCCATCACCCTGCTTGACCTACAGCTTGACCTTGAAGCCCAACAGCGTGTCTTATCAGACCTGATGACCGATCAATTGGATCGTTTGGGGCGGGAATTGGAACGCAGCAGCACACAACTGATGCGCCTATCTCCAGTGATGCAAGTGAATAACTACCGCCAACGTCTGGATGAGACCGCAGAACGCCAGGCGAGAGCCTTCACAGCGCTCATGCATGCCCATCACCTACGCCTGGAAAGCTTATCCAGCCGGCTGGTCGCCCTTAACCCGCAAGCCGTACTTAATCGCGGCTATGCTATCATTACGCGTGCCGTAGATGGCAGTGTGGTCAGTCAGGTGGGGCAGGTAGCGCCCGGCGAGGGGGTGCACTTGCAGGTGCGCGACGGCTTATTAGGTGCTCAAATTACTGAAACCAAACAGGAGAGACAAGATGCCTGAAAACGAAATTGAAACCATGACCTATGAAGCCGCCTTTGCTGCCCTGCAGCAGGTGGTTAGCCAATTGGAAGCGCAGGAACTCCCGCTAGAAGAAGCCCTACAACTGTTCCAGAAGGGGCAGCAGCTGGTCAAACGCTGTAGCCAGCTTTTGGAGCAGGCGGAATTAAAAGTAAACACCCTCAGCGCTGCTGAGGCAGAGCCAGAGGTGTAAGCTATGTCATTTTGGGAGCTCTTTAAAAGCCCTGTGGCGATTGCAGGCTTTTCTGCCTGGTTTTTGGCACAGGTACTGAAGGTACCGGTCGAATATCTACGTCACAAGGAATGGAACTGGGCGCTGTGGGCTTCAGCCGGCGGCATGCCCTCCTCGCACTCTGCCTTGATGACGGGTGTTACCCTCAGCATCGGGCACTACCACGGCTGGGGCACCCCGCTCTTCGTGCTAGCGCTGGCAGTATCTGGCATCGTGATCTATGATGCCACCGGTGTACGCCGCCAGGCAGGTCTGCAGGCAAAACGTCTCAATCTGCTGATCAATGACCTGATCAAGCTTAAAACCTGGCCGCGCGAGGAAGAGATCAAAGACCTGCGCGAAATGATCGGGCACACCTGGGGAGAAGCGCTGGGGGGGATGCTCTTTGGACTGGTAGTTTCGATCGTGGTATGGCTGATCATACCGGTCACAGGTGCGTAAACATTTATATATAATTCAGCTTAGTCGTTTTGTACTCTGTGCCAGTATTGCACTACAAGCCCGGCAGTCCTTTGCATGCGTTCCTGGTATTCTGGTAGCAGATCAGGATAAAGATGAGTCCCACCCGTCGCCCACAACGTCCAATAAACTTCTAAAGCAGCGATGAAAAGCTCCAACTGGTAAATTTGCTCATCTGGCAGTACTCGAAGTGAAGTGTATCCCTCAAGGAGAGCATCCCGATAGACCGGGAAGGCAGGATCATCCCAAACATGTTCAAGCCCTACTGCCAGATCATATATCCAATAACCGTATCCTGAGTCATCAAAATCAATTGCCCGAGGTTTTTTGTGCCAGAAGAGAAGGTTGGCATCTATTGCCAAGTCGCCATGGATCAATCCAAAGACATCTGCACTCTCTCCCCAGGCATCCATGACTTGCTTGACTTGCTTTGCAACAAATGCAAATGCCCTTCTATTCTCAGGCGTAAGCAGCGCCCAGGCTTCTGCATTCCTCATGCCGCTTCCAACATCGTTGGCAAATAACCCCTCCCAATCAAAACGACGTTTGGTTTCATCAGTAGCAAGTGGCCAACCAGCTGAAAAATGATGCATACGCGCCATTAATTTTCCTTGCTCTCTAAAATGATAGGGCTGAGTACGATGCAATACGGATTTGGCTTTAACCCAGCGCAATAAAGAACACCAGCGGGGCTGATCCACACCAGTAGTTTCAACCTGTACGAGTAATTTTCCATCGAGACTGGTGATTGGCTCCGGTAAGTCAGCTTCAACACGCATGTCAGATAGCCAGGTCAGCTCATGTGTAATGGCTTCTGGTTCCTGATAACCAGGCTCATAGATGCGTAATAGGTATGTATCCTTCAAAAATAGATTTTCATCGGTATCGCTTACAGGTGTATTGAATGCATGTACTTTGTAAAGGGTATTGCCTGCCTGCCGTAATAAACAAAATCGTGAATCCGTAATCCCATAAGCAGTCAACGCAATTCGTGCCAGTTCACGCATCCGTCTTATTCGCCCCAAATAGGTTAAATCTTCATAGTCTTTCATTTAAGGGATCAATTAGCTCTTCTGTAAAATGACAACTTTATGTTTTAGATAATTGCTTACACCAATATCAGCCCAATCACCCATACTGCCAACACTCCCAGAAAAATGAAGAGATATTTCATCACAGTCTGCTTATCCTTAGCCTGCTGCCATTTGTAAGTTTTGGAAAGTAGCATGGCTGCGATGTTGATCAGATAGATCAGCGGGACGATGGCAAAAACGAGGATCAGGATGATAGGGTCTGCAAGTTGCCTGGAGGCCAGGTTAAAGTAGATATACACAGCTAAAAGCCACATCGCCCCGCCCAGCCAACCTGGCGCGGCTTTGATGCCTTTCATTTTGCCAATGCGTTGGGTGAACATCCCCAATAAAAGAATTAGTGACAGGTATCCTGCCATCAACCAAATAGCGCTCAATGCGTCTCGAAACATACTTCCATCCTTTAGTGGTCAGTGTGGGTTAATCATATCAGAGACGGAGGTTGTTTTGCAGGTAGTCGTTCAGCGCTGCCCAGGGGTTGGTGATAATCAATCCGATGCCCCAGATGAGCAACAGAGCGCCAAAGACCGCCAGGCTGATAATTGCGATGCGGCGGTACTCTTCCCGATCTGTGCCCCCTTTTTTCCGTAGCAAGATCACGGCGATATTGATCAGGTACATCAGTGGGATGAACAGGCAAACTCCATACAAAATCTGGCGCGCATCCTTGCCCTCGTTTTTAAGCAGGGTGAAAATCACCAGAGCTCCTACCAACAGGAAGAGACCCAGAAAGCCGGGTACAGTCTTCATGCCTTTCATTTGCCCCAGGAGCGGGCAGATCGTGCCCAGGGTCATGATGAGAATTAGGTATCCCACCAGTAGCCAGATAAATCCGAAAAGGTTTTCATTCATCTTCTACTCCTTTCATTGTTTTGCTGCAAGTTTGGCAAAATGGGTAATGTTGGTACGGTAAAGATGCCTCATTTGCCAATCCTGGTATTCTGGTGGAATCTCAAGTTGGTTAACCTGCGCTTCAAGGTCAGCGCCGGCATGTGCCAATCCTGTTGCCATCTGCAGGATATGTTCCCCATAGGCTATCATGCGAGTAAGATCTTGCTTGGTCCCAATGGGTCCGTGCCCGGGGATGAATGTGCGTGCGTTCAGCTTCTCGATTGCTTGCAGAGCCTGCAGCAGCTTGTGCGGATCGCCTTCCGACAGGTAGGGGTGAAAATGGGTGAAGAGCAGATCGCCCATGAACACGATACCTTCTTTGGGCAAATAAAGGATGGCGTCGCTGCCGGAGTGTCCGCCCTCAAATGCGGTCAGGGTACAGCTGCGTTTTGACCCCGCAAATTCCATGCTGCATTCAAATGTGATACCCGGCTTGCAGGGACGAAGGATAGGCATTGCCTCAAACAAGCCCTCATAATATCCAAGCATGCCGACAGTTTCGTAGAGGTCGCTCCCTTCGGCTTCTTTGGATTTGATGCGTTGCTCCTGCAGCTTTTGGTAGGCATTGGCAGAACACCATTTGAACTCTTCTTTGCCTTCGGTTTCCATTAGCTCACGCGTGCGAATGGTGCTGATAATTTGCGCATCTGCAGCAAAGACCTGGTTTCCCCAGGTGTGATCGTTATGATAGTGGCTATTGATAACCAGATGGGGGGGCGTACCAAACTCTGCGATGGTAAAGATACGCAGGTCTTGTGCGGCTTGAGGTGTCAGGAAGGTATCGAACACCAGCAGCTGCCCGCCAAGGTCAACCACGCCGGCATTGCAGATGGCAGCCCCGCCGTCAGTGGCGATGGCAGCCACCACGCCATTTGCCAACTCTTTCAGGCTGAAATGTTTTGAGGTGGAAAACAAAGACATGCCCATATGCGCTGCTCCTTGGATGGACTTAACCCATTCTCCTGGTAGTGCCAACCTGGGGTGAGGATGGTTTGCTTTCGGTTTTGATACTCACTAAAAATTGCCAGTGATTTCCTATATTATGCGTTTTTTAATGCCCAAAGTCAACTATGGATCTGAAGCAATTTGATCATTACCAGGAAACCAGCGCTTCTAGGATCGTCAGGATCTTCATTTTATCCAAATGGGCTGTGCTGAGGGGGTCTGGCATGTAAGTGGTGAGAGTGAAGGTGTAGCCGTTCTTCTGCCAGCGGTAGGTCTGTAGAGGGTCACTTTCTGTCCAGCTACCAACCTCCAGGCTGTTCAGGTGTAGCCATCCGCCAGCCATTTTTTGAACCAACACGCCGGCAACATCCAGCGTTTCAAGCACTTTGCTCTCCCCAGCTGCCTTAGGGAAGTCGGTCTGGGATTGAGTCAGGGCAATCAACTCGCCTGTTACTTCTGGATCAGGTTGATACATTTGACTCACGCTGGCAGTTTCTGAATTCATAAAAAGGTGAGTCTGCCGATAGCCAGGCGGTGGGGTTAGAAAAGTCAGGATCTCAAAGGGGATTGGCTCTCCATTTGCATTAGTTCGGAAGCTAAGCGTGAAACTGCCGGGGACGGATCCATCTTCAACTTGAGTAGGGTAGGCATGGCGCGTGGAGGCTAGGGTGGGGACCTGGGTGGGGGGTGGGATCGGCGTAGCAGTTGAAATCGCTGCGGGAGTTGGCAGTTGATTCATTTCGCTCTTGATCAGGTTATTAAAATATTTGTTAATGAATAATTGTGACTGACCGGTCATATAAATGAACAAGACGAGCAGAGCCCCCGCTACTAGGACGATCAGCACGCAGCCAAGGCGTAGGCTGATGGGCTTGCGCGATTTGGAAGCATCATATGCCAGGATTTTTGCCTGGATCGATTTCCACGGATTTTGAATGGTGGGAATGCGATCTGCTGCCAGGTCTGACAGCAGCTCCACCCTGGCTTGATTGAGTGTGCTGGTGGGGGAATCGGGGGCGGGTGCTCGGGTTTCCTCCACAAAATAGCGCATGACCAGTGTGGCTCGCTGCGTTGGCGTAAGCCCCTGCAACGCTTGCCAGGTTTGCCGGCGCAGCTCGGCGCCTTCAGGTGGAAGCTCAGCAGTGGGGCTTTCTTCCAGCAGCCAGGCGGTGAGTATGGGGTTGACCTCCTGAAGCGAGTTGAGCTTCTGTTTTTGCGCCGACTTCAACGCATTGTCCACAACCATCTTGAGGAACCATGGCGCAAAGGGAGCATCATTCAACTCGCGGATATGGTGTGCGGTGTCGAGGTAGGCGCTTTGCACAATGTCCTCTGCGACAGTTTGGCTTCCTACGATCAGGTCCGCGGTGCGCACTGCCTTGAGGTAATACGCATCGACCAATGGCTCCAAACCAGTCAGATCTCCGATCTTAAGCAAGGTAATTGCGTCTTGTTCTTCCATTCTGTATCCTTGACGTTCTTTTTGAGGATCCTCTTATGATTAAGATACTTCTCAACAGGAAAAAGTCAGGTGAATTTTCTAAGTTAAATATACCATTAAAATAAAAGGGCGGCTCATCTGCCGCCCAAAGATGTTAATCCATGATCTAATTTCTACTTTACCAGCTCACAGAAGCGATCCACTCGACCCTCGATCACTTTCAGGCTATCTTCCCAGAATTTACGCTGACGGATGTCGATGCCGAAGCGCATGGCAAGGTCGGCGGTGCTGCCCATACCCGTGCTGGCAAGCAGATCTTTGTAGTCCGGGATGAAGGCATCCCCGCGTTGTTGGTATATGGCGTACAAGCCGGTGCCAAACAACAGCCCAAAAGCATAGGGGAAGTTATAGAACGAGAGGGTCATGTCGTAATAATGCGGCTTCCAGGTCCACATGTATTTCTGCAGGTAGCGCTCGTCCAACCCGTCGCCATAGGTGGCAAGCTGGGCACGCTCCATGATCTCGCACAGTTCATCCGCAGAGAGCTCGCTCTTCTCGCGGCGCTCAAAAACCTCTTTCTCAAAGAGGAAGCGCGAGGAGATGTCCACGATTACTTGTGAGTCATTGTTGAGCGCAGTTTCGAGGATCGCCAGCTCTTCTTGCTTGTCAGTGATGGTGGCTTTGATGGCGTTGAAGACGATCGTCTCGCACATGATGGAGGCAGTTTCTGCCATCGTCATGGGCGTACGGCGCTGAAGCTCGGTGCGGTTCTGCTGGAACATGCAGTAGTTGTGGAAGCCGTGCCCGAGTTCATGGGCGATAGTCATCACCTGCTCCAGTGAGCCGTCAAAATTGCACAGAATGCGCGATTCCTTCACGCCAGGGACAGACATGCAGAAGGCACCGCCGCGCTTGCCCTTGCGCTGCTCAGCGTCAATCCAGTGGTTGTCGAAGGCGGTTTTGGCAAAGGCAGCCAGTTCGGGGGTGAACTTGGCAAAATTCTCCAAGATCAGGTCGCGTGCTTCGTCAAAGCTGTAGGTGTGGTCGGTTTTTCCAATCGGGGCAAAGATGTTCCACCAGGGCAGCTGCTCTTGCCCAAACAGGCTGGCTTTAGCGCGGAAGTAGCGGCGGAACATGGGGAAGGCGTCGGTCATGGCGCCCATCATCGCGTCCAGCGTCTGCTGGTCGATGCGTGCCATGTCGAGGGCGGAATGCAGAGCATTGCAGCGTCCGCGGTGTTTGTTGAGTGTGTTCACCGCGCCTTTGATGCCGTTCATGCAGGCAGCCAGGGTCTCTTCAACCGTCTTCCACTCGCGCAGCTCAGTCTCGTAGCCCAGCTTGCGCACGGTTTCTACGGGATGAGTGCGCAGGTTGACTAGGGCTGGCATGGGCAAGGATTGCAGTTGGCCGTCGATCTCGATTTCGGCAGTCTTTTGGGAGGTGACAGTGCCTTGCAGTTGGTCCCAGGCGCGCCCGCCGGATAGCGAGAGTTCGTTGGCGAGTACTTCTTCGGCTTCGCTCATCATGTATTGTGCTTGCTCAGCGGATTCCTGCAGGAAGAAGGCATGTGCCTGCGCGCTACCAGGCAGGGCGGTGGCGGCGGGAAGTGCGGTTTGCAGTTTACCCAGCCAGGCGCGTAGCTTGGTGAGGGTGTTGTCCAGCGGCAGGGTCTGGATGTCGAACTGCGAATTGAGGCGCAAGGCATCCTTGTTGAAGGAGTCGGTGGAGATGAAGGAATGAAGGTAGGAGCCGATGGTGTGGGCTTTGAGCTGGATGGCGTTTAGCCGGTCCACCAGGGCGCTCAGTTGTGTCGAGAGTTCGGATGGGGCGTGGGTGGGGGTGAGGGGCAGTAGCTCGGATTGGTAAAGCGCGTCGAGGGCAGTACCCTGGTCGATCACCCATTTCATGTCTGCTTGCAGCTTGGGGTCGTCGAGCCCGGTGTAGACATTGGTCAGGTCCCAGCGGGGAGGTGTTTGGGTCATGAAAAATCTCCTTATGTTTAATTTGGTGAGATGATTATAAAACAAAAAAGGCGGAAGACTCAAGAAATAAGACACAAGAGTGCAAAAGGGCAAAAGGCTCAAGCGCAGAAACTCAAAGCCAGAAAATATTGCAAATTACAGTGGATTCCCACATCGACCGAAACAAGTTTCGCTTCCAGCGCTTAAGTTCACAGCCCCAAAATATTCCAGGAATATATCAGAACCGAGAATTGTGATCCAAGAACCTTATACACAATAATTGTAATTAACACTATTCTCATAAAATTAGTCTATATAGTGTTTTCTTTAGGAGTAATATGAAAAAGCAACATCCTTACCTGCTTGTTTTGAGTCTTTTTATCCTCTCTGCTTGTTCACAGGCGGTTTTTACCAACGAACCCCCTTCAGCAGCCAAACCAATCCCCCAGACTGAGACAAAAACAACCAGTGCGCTTCCGATCACTGAAGAGGATTATGATGTTCCGGCCGACCCTGTGCGCGTCAGTTATACACTGGCGAGCGAAGGGGGCAGTGAGGCGCTCATCCCGGTATCCGGTGGGGTGCTCAGCACGACAGCTGCCGATGGGACGGTCTTTACCCTGACAATCCCGCCAGATGCGCTGGTGATAGATACGCTGATCCGCATGACGCCCGTTGCAACCTTAGAAGGCATGCCATTCGGAAGCCAACCCCTGCTTGTAGATTTAGAGCCTGAAGGGCTGCAGCTGTACGCGTATGCCACACTGACCATTACTTCTGCTGAACTAGTCCCGGTGGATCAACAAATCTTTGTTTCCATATCTGGCGCTACAAACGAGCTGACCCTGGCACTGCCAGTGGTTGATTCGGCTGAGATCCAGCTGTTGATCGATCACTTCAGCGCACACGGCTTCACCAAAGGGATGCTGGCAGATATTGAGCCTGTGCGGGAAAGACTTGGCGGCAGTGCGGAAAGACGTCTGCAGAGCAAAGCCGCTGAAATTTTGGGCAGGGAGCGTCAAACTCAACTGCTTGGTGGTGAAAGTTCGGATTGGATCGAGGAGCTAGATGGCTTGATGAATGAATACCAAAAGCAAGTGATTGAACCCAGGGTTGCTGCAGCGGGGCAAAGCTGTGCGGCTGCTAGGCTGGCAATTCAGACGGTATTAGGCTTTGATCGCCAGCGTCAATTGTTGGGTTTAGGTTCGGATGAATCATACAGGGAAATTCTGACCCGGGAAGATCTCTATGAGGTGTGCGTTAAAGAAGAATATGAAATCTGCCGTGATCAGCACATCATTCACCGCATCATCCCCGTGGTATTGGGTATGGAGCGCCAATATCAACTCCTGGGAGGAGAAGGCGGCACCAGGTGGGAAAAATACGAACCCTACATTCAGAAGTGCCTGTCCTTTGAGTTGGAATTTCACTCCGAAACGACAGTCGATCTGGGCGAAGGAGAAGGTTACACCTCCAGCGTCGATTCGAAAATCAAATTAAAATATGATCCAACCGTCGAGATAATCAAGGGCGAATCTGCGCTGATCAACACCGCTTTTGAATGGCGCATGAAAGGATGCAGCGTGACCAGTAACCGCGGCGGAAGCACATTTGTTGTGACTGACCTGATGTGGGAGACTGGATTTAAGGATAAGAAAGACGAACTGGGCTATGTTAAGGATTTTACGTTAAAATATTTTCCCGGTAATACCTCTGAGAGTGCCACTTTTTCCTGCCCGGATTCGGGGTCTTTCACCATGCCGGCCTCACCGCTGTGGACGGGATCCTACCTGATCACCCATGAAATGGAATTGGACATGGTACAGGGCTTTGTCACAAAGGGCTGGGAAATTTTAGGCAAAGAATACTATGCTAAGAAGGAATGGATCCTGGAAAGTACTGAGGATAAGGTTTTTGAAGCCGGAACATTCAAGCTATATCACAAGCCGGAAAAATAGTGATAGATGCCCCAGTTCTATATCACTGGAATTCGGCATTAGCTGTTTATGTGGAATAAATGAAGGGCAGGGATTAACACCTGCCCTTGAAAGTTAGACATTAATTCTATTTTCTTGGGTCTTACATCTTGTTTCTTACCTCTTCCTAAACCTTCTTCCTAAATAGCTGCCTGAACAGGATGATCAACCCAATGGCGATCAGCACTAATGGCCACCAGCGCACAACTGCCTTATCCAGTCCGAATGTGCCGCCAAAGATAAAGAACAAGATAAGGCTGATCACGATCAGAATCAGCCCGGCAGTGAGCGCGCCGCGCAAATTGCCGTCAATTAGCCCAGCCAGGATGATCCCCAAACCCACAAACCCAGGGATAAGCGTCCACATATAGGTCCAACTGGCGTAATCACCGGAGGCGTTTTGATAATAAAAAATGCCACCAATGCCGGCAAGGATGACGCCTGGAATGGCAAGCCCGCCAATTTTCGCGATGATGGCTGCCAGGATGAAGATTGCCCCACCCAGGACAATGGTGAACGGCCAGCTGAGGAAGTCAAACATGCTCGGCAGGAAATTGCGCAGGATGGCAAGCACACCAAACAGAATCAGCAGGATGCCAAAGGTGAGTGCAGTGCGCCGCTTCATGGCTGCTTATCTCCTTTGTGCGTGATATTGCCCAAGCCGGTGATCTTTTGGGTTACCTGTGGCAAACCGTAATAATCGATATTGCCGGCGCCGTTGATCTCCATATCCAGTGAGCCAGTTGCCCAGACGGAAGCATTGCCCGCGCCATTGAAGGTGATTTCTGTGTCTGTGGAGAGCAAATCTTCGGCTTCGTAATTTCCTGCGCCGTTGATCACCACTTCT
>CAZJLN010000053.1:0-12134 GCA_964546745.1 uncultured Anaerolineaceae bacterium | reverse complement strand
GGAATAGGACTTTTCTAAATTGCTGAGATTAGGACATTTCTAAATTGCCTTGACAGTAAAACTGTCAATAATTTGGACCAATTTTCTAGCAATTTTCTAAATTTGTGCGAATCTCTTGACAAAATCCCTTCACACTTCTTAATCACTATGGTATACTCTTCCTTCGCGTCCTACTGGTCGCATGAAATATAGCTTTAAAGGAAAGTCTTATGAACCATACTGAAATTATTAAATCATTGGAAGCTGAAAGAAATGCTGCCATTCCTCATGTTTTTCCTGGTGACACCGTCAGCGTTCACACGATTATTAAAGAAGGCGACCGCGAACGTATTCAGGAATTCAAGGGCGTCGTTCTTTACGTCCGTGGCAGTGGCAACAGCGCCACCTTCACTGTAAGACGAGTTGCCACCGGTGGCATTGGTGTAGAACGCACCTTTTTACTGCGGTCTCCTCGTATTGCCAAAGTGGTGGTCGATCGACACAATAAAGTTCGCCGCGCCCGCCTCTATTATTTACGAGAACGCACTGGTAAGAGCGCACGCCTCAAGCAGCGTTTTTAAGCCCCAAAGTATTTTGGCTCTGCTATGCAAGGAGCCTTATCTGTTCGTTTTGGAATTCACCAACCAGACAGATAAGGCTTTTTGCTGTTAAAATAGATGCATTCTATTTTCTGGAGAGGGCATGCCTTTTAAATCAAAACCAATCATTGGACTGCCTTGTGCAATATCTACAAACAAAGATGGGCTGACCACTTATGTAATTAATCAAAAATACATCACAGCTTTAATAAGATGCAATGCATCACCTGTATTATTACCGATTGAACTCTCTACGCAAGACATTCAGTTACATATGCAAACCTGCGATGGCTTTATGCTCAGTGGCGGTGGAGATCTTGATCCAGCCATTTTTAACGGAGAACCTCATGAGCGAGTTTACGGAATTGACCCGTTGAGAGATACTTTTGAAATTTCTCTAGTAAAAGTACTCATGGGAGCTCAGAAACCGCTAATGACCATCTGTCGGGGAACACAGGTGTTGAATGTAGCGATGGGGGGATCCCTATATACTGATATAGCCAGTCAAGTCCCTGATGCTCAGCGGCATGACTGGTTCCCAGGTTACCCACGTGATCGCATCGCTCACCAAGTTCACCTAGAAGGTGGATCTATATTACAAGATATCTTCGACAAACCAGATATTCCGACAAATAGCCTTCATCACCAAGCCATCAAAGATGTTGGGGAAGGATTAAAGGTTACCGCTATTGCTCCTGACGGAATCATCGAAGGACTTGAATTGCCTTCTCACCCATTTTTATTGGGTGTGCAATGGCACCCCGAGTGGTTACAGGATGATCCTCGGACAATGAAATTGTTCCAAGCTTTCGTGGATGCTTGTAAGTAGAAAAAACGACAGGCAAAGTGATAGAATTAATCCCGATGGAAACAATTATGAGTGAACACCCCATCGGGATTTTTGATTCTGGAGTTGGAGGACTTTCTGTCTTAAAAGCAATCCGTACCGAACTCCCGCAGGAGGATCTGATTTATGTGGGAGATCAAGTGCATGTCCCATATGGCTCGCGTTCTCTTGACGAAGTGCGAAAACTTTCACAGGGTGTGACCCGTTTCTTAATAGACCAGGGAGTTAAGCTGATCGTTGTAGCGTGCAACACTGCCTCTGCAGCAGCTTTGCATTACCTAAGGCAACAATACCCAAACATCCCTTTTGTTGGGATGGAGCCGGCGGTTAAACCAGCCGCGGAATATACCCATACCGGTAAAGTTGGTGTAATTGCTACCCCTGCGACCTTTCAGGGTGAATTGTATGCTTCAGTAGTAGAGCGTTTTGCCCAAGGTGTGGAGATTTTTCAGGATACTTGTCCCGGATTGGTGAATCAAATAGAGTTAGGAAGGCTGAACACACCAAAAACACGCAGAATACTTGAGCAGGCGCTGCTGCCCATGCTTTCTGAAGGAATTGATACAGTCGTCTTGGGCTGCACGCATTACCCCTTTGTCATGCCGCTTATTCAAAAGATTGTTGGTGATAAAGTGCGCGTGATTGATCCTGCACCCGCCGTAGCAAAGCAGGTAAGGCGGCTGCTTGAGCGGAATGGAATCTTAAATATTTTAAAACCTAAAGGCACCCTGCATTATATGACTAGCGGTAATTTGGATAAGTTCAAGAACCTTACTGTTAAATTGATTGCCATAGAAGGACAATTCTCCCATGTGCAGTGGCATGGGGAACTGGAAAAACTTTAGAAATCAGTCTGATTCTTATTAATTTACGAAGCTAAGTAGGTGCAAGTGGTTATTAAGCAGGGACATGCAGCAAGCTTAATGCCATTGCAGTTTGATAAGACATTTCTCGAAATTCTCCCGCCAAAACAGCCGCCTCGACCTCTGCTCGATCCATTAAAACAATTTCCTGCTCCTCTAAGTCGTCCGAAGAGATCTCAGCTACCTTTTGGGCTCCCTGGGCAAGATACAAATAACCAGTCGCCTTTCCGCGATTGGCATCCACAACATACTTTCCAAGAAAAATCCACTCAGCTGCTTTATATCCAGTCTCCTCCAGGAGTTCTCGCTCAGCAGCATTCATAGGATCTTCTTCGGGGTTAAGATATCCGCCTACAGGCGCCAGGGTAACATCCTTGATCGCATATTTCACTTGCCTAAAACACAGCCACTTACCTTCAGGTGTAATTGCTGGGACGATTACGAAATCAGGTGTGATCACCCAGCTCCAATCATTGATAATAAATCCATCAGGTAATTGGATTTTATGTTCTTCAACGATCAGATGCGGACTTCGATCTAAAAGTGTTCTTTTTGACAAGGTTTTCCAAAGTTTCATTTTCATTAAAAGAATTACCTTTTAGAAAGGCGAATGATAATTACTTATCAGCCGGGTAAATATTAATTTCAGAAAGATCAAACGTCAGGTTTTTGAAGTTTTCAAAGTTCAGATCTGAAAATGCCAGATCAAACCGCACTTTGAGCAATCGAAAAATATCCGAATAGCTGGCATTAATACGCCGTTTCCAATCCAATCCCAGCAAAATGGCTGCCTTTTGGATGTTTTTTGCATCAGGTCCTTCAATCTCACTGAAATACCCAAATGGCATTTCATCCATCGTGATAAGAAGCTCGCCCAACGTATAAGTTGAACGGAATTTTTCATAGGTCATCATTACTTCATACCCGAGTGCTTCCAGAAAGTGTTTGGCTGCGAGGAAGTCATTGGCAATAAACTCAATCTCCTGTCTGGACAAAGCACCATCCTCAATTTGCCCTGATCCCTTATATGTCAAATGGACGGCTTCATCCTGTCTCAACCTCAAAACTTTTGCCTGTGATGAAAGTGACCTCTCAGGTGTATCATATCGTAAATTAACTTCAAAAATCCGATCTTGCTCAAGGATAGCACCTACTAGTTCGAGAGCATGTTTTAATCGATTTGGGTTAACTAGATGGAATTTTACTTCGGTCTCAACTTCAGGATGCGTTGTCGTTTTCATTGGATCCTTTTTTTGAAAAACATGGATTACTTAGATATATACGGCAGATTGGAAGTCTTAAAGAAAGAGCTGTCAAACCTAGCCAAAGTAGGCTAATGAGAAGAAAGAAGGGCAGAGTGCGAGCATTCTTTACCGGATCCCATAAAGCAATACGTTCATACCATCTCAATAAAAGTACAATCCCAACTGCTGTCCAACATACATTTTGTGCCGTTATGCATCGCCTATGTAACACCACAAGCGTGGGAAGGCAAACTAAACCAATTACCAGTCCACTAATTATAAGGTAGTTATGTATTCCGGGAGTAAAGCCATAGGCATCAAGAATGGGATTCTTTTGAATCGAGGCAAAAAAACGTAACCAACCAAAGATCGATGTAACTAAGAAAGATACGCTTAATAATTTTATGAACAAGGGACGGCGCTGTGGAGACATGGTTGCAGGGTCTACCAAGTTTGTTCGTTCGCTCATTTTCGTCCATCCGTAAGGTATCCCAACCTGACAAGGGCAGCCATCACTTTGTCGATTCCCTCTTCCTTTACGATAATTGTAACCGGACCCAATGGATCTCCCAAAAAGCGGTTAGCTGGAGATTGCCGAAGGGCTGTAAGGATTTCAGGCGAAGCCACACGTAAAATATGCACTGGTTCAATAAAAGCTTCCCGTCCTTCTTCCTCCCATCGCAGGATTGCTCTCACCAACGATGGCGATGGGGGTGATTTCCCATGTTTGCGTAGTAAGCTGATCAGATGCGCTGGTCTTAAGCCTTGTTCTCCCGCGGCTTTAAGTGACTTTGGGGTCAGACGATAACGATATAGACCATCCCGTTCTGATATCCACTCACAAAATCGAGAGATTTGATAGCGGATCATTCGCTGTGTATAACGTGAGAGCTCGATAAGTCCGGAAGAAGAGATCAACACAGGTGCGTTCTCATCTTTTAGATCCACAGGTTTTCCTTCTAAGATAAGTGAATCAAACCATTCTGATCTACGGAACGCAATTATCCTTCCATGATGTGGGGACTGTATCAAGTCGGTTAAGCCTAAAGCATGCATGGGTCCTGTAATGAAAAAGCGGATCAGGGCACCTTCCACATCCTGCCAAAATGGTTGGCCAATCAGAAATCCATCTGTTTCACTGGAGCGGATTAACCAGGTATCATACTCTCCGTTGTTTCTCATAAAATCAGGGTAAATAGAATGAATATCCTCAATAAAAGCGTCCAGATTACACCACTGTCCATAGGGGAGTGGTTTAATAAAGTCCAATAGAGCAAACCGGGCTTTAATGGGATCATTTATCCAAACTCCTTCGCAAAGTAACGAGGGCACCAACCGAAGTTCATTAAAAGAATCGCTCTTTAACCAACCATTGATTAAAAAAAGGAGAGCTTCTCCCCGCGAGGATTCCAACCAGGGACGGGCATATTCAACTGCCGGTATACCATCCCGATTAACTAAAAGGAGAGATCTTAACAATGTTAGGAGGTGATCCTGAGATAGCGTCCAATTCTCTGTATTTTGTAGTGAGACAGGTTGCGAACGACGTAGCGCTGAGAGTAAAACACATACCTGATCAAGAATTTGGTCATTCCCCAAAAGGATAATATCATTCTCTGCCAATTCAATTGGCTTACCAATGATTGGTTTGAAGGGTTCGATATCTTCCTCAGGAAGCCATGCCATGAACTCATCAGGAATATAAGCGCACTCCTGAACTTTATCTTCAAAGTCTAAAAAATCTTTTCCAACCAATGCGCGATACCATAGAAATTCGGCAGCTGAGGAAGGGGTCCGATAAGGCTTTTCCTTATCTCTTTTGATGCTTCCCAGCATTCGTAAATCCCCAAATAAGCGTTTAAATTGAGTCCAGGGCATTTTGCCCTTGTACCCCATCAAAACAACCAGCGCCTGGGTAACGGATTTAGGCAGAACTGAGACTATTTCCTCAAACAGTGCTTTATCCCGCATACTTGTCAATAATATTTTACGAAAGCTGCGGGTATCTGGCGCTTCAACATCCAATCCCCACAGTTCAGCGACAATATTCAAAAATCCCAAATCCTGCGAATGCAGGCAATGAGTCAGGTCTGGCATAGTACTCTTGAGTATACAATAATTTGCTAGTGAGGTTTAAGTAAATGGGTGACAGGCACAAATGCCTATTCTACCTTCAAGTTACGAACACCTGGAATATTAGAGATAGCCTGTGAAAGACCTTCCATTTTTTCGGTTTTTGGAATTCTTGCCATAATTTTGATCCGAACTCGATGGCTTTTAGTATTTTTCTGAACCGTAAATGTCATAATTTGCTCAGCTAGTTTATTAACTGTCTTCCGAACCGTTTTAATAAAGTCTATCGTGTCGTCGCCCTCGATAGTAATATTTCTAATCACATTCGTTCTAACCCAGCGTTTCTCAATGTAATATAGCACGGTCAAAATGATCAACATGATGGCAGTGACAGCAACCCCAATCAAATAATAACCATAGCCAACAGTCATGCCAATAATTGCCATTGACCAAAGTGTAGCAGCGGTTGTCAGTCCCTTGACATTAAAACCATAACGGAAGATAGCGCCAGCACCAAGAAAACCGATGCCGGAAATCACTTGTGCAGCCAGGCGTGCGGGATCTCCATCATATTCCACTGCTACATTAATGGATAGGCACATTGCAAGCGTCGCTCCAATGACCAAGATCATGTGGGTGCGTAGCCCAGCAGGTTGGTTATCAAGCTCTCGCTCAAATCCAACAGCAGCACCCAATGCCGCTGCGATCGCCACTCTTAAAATAATTTCCCATTGACCTATAACCGACATGTCAGTATCCTCTCAACCTTGGTTTGACTCGGAATATTTTCTATTAATTATAACTTAAAGAGAGCGTTCGGAGATTGATTGATCTTGACCAGCACGATAAATAAATGATTTGGTTCGTCTAGCCAATTCCCGGCGGGTCAACATGACGCGATGCTGGCATTTTAAACATACCAATCCAATATCCGCACCGATACGAACTACTTCCCAGTCGTATCCACCGCAGGGATGCGCCTTTCTTAATCTAACTCGGTCACCGATATGATAATCTTCCAGCATGTCAGGGATTATAACACCCCATGTTATAATGACTCAAATTGACCAAAGACCCGTGGAGTATTATTAAGAATTTTCTTAATCAATCATTGAGAGTTTTTCTATGATGAATCTTGATATGCCTACCTTGCTCTCACGCATTTTAATTCTGATCATTGCATTTACTTTGCATGAATTTTCTCATGCTGCCTCTGCGTTTGCTCTGGGAGATACTACTGCAAAAGATGCCGGGAGATTAACCCTCAATCCTATTGCACATCTCGATTTTATGGGTACATTATTACTGATCTTTGCTGGTTTTGGTTGGGCAAAGCCAGTCCCGATTAACCCCTATGTCCTCAGGCGGAGAAACAAGGCAGGGGTATTATTGGTTTCAATTGCAGGGCCTCTTTCAAATCTTCTGTTGGCGGTTTTAGCAGCGCTCCCACTACGTTTTGGCTGGGTTTCATCAGCTTGGTCCACAAGTAGATTTTTTCCAACATTCAGCGAATTCTTGTTGGAATTTGTAGTAATCAACATCACTTTATTTCTTTTTAACTTGATACCACTAGCTCCTTTGGACGGTGAAAAGGTGCTGGACTTTTTTCTACCTCATTCATGGCAAAATGTATATGATCAAATTAAGGTATATGGGCCTTGGCTTTTACTGATAATTGCTGTAATTGGACCACGCATTGGATTTGACCTAATCGGGATTATTGTCCGAGAGCCAATGATCAAACTGACCCGTTTCTTTCTTGGGTGGAATTAAGAATGCCTTTTTTTGTTTATATGCTCAAATGCGCCAATGATGCCTATTATACAGGTTGGACAACAGACCCACAACGTAGGTTAAAACAACACAATGGGGGACAGGGCGCACGCTATACGCGTCTCAATGGACCTTCCCAGATCGTTTATCTTGAGGAGCACCCTGATCGGGTCAGCGCTCAGAAACGAGAATTAGAAATAAAAAAACTGGATCATGCCCATAAGCAAAGGTTGATCGATACCAAGATCCAATCGAATGATAATCAACGGGATGTTGAATCCTATCAAACCATTTTGGCTCCTGGTAGGGTCAACTTGCTAGGGGAACATGTGGATTACAACGGCGGAGTGGTTTTACCAGTCGCGATTGATCGCTACTTAAAACTGCAATTTCGTGAAATCGATAAACCAATTCTTCGTCTAAATGCCATAGACTTGCACCAGCAACTCGACATTTCCCTGGATCGCTTGGAAGAAAAGATTGATACAGAGGGGAATGCCCTCCCTGCTTTTGCATATTATCCAGCAGGAGTGGCATGGGCTTTGAAGCAAGCAGGTTTATTAGTTACGGGTATGGATGCCAATTATTCCTCAACAATTCCAATTGGATCAGGATTAAGCTCCTCTGCAGCAGTTCAGGTTGCGTTTGCAACTGCCTGGCAGGCGTTGGGGAATTGGCAAATAGACCGCATGCAGCTAGCATTGATCTGCAAAAAATCTGAAAACCAATACATCGGTGTTCAATCGGGTTTAATGGACCAATTTGCCAGTATTTTTGGAATGACGGATTATGCACTGTGCCTGGACACCCGCAGCTTGGAATGGAAACCCATTCGTTTACCAGAACATACAACTATTATTATTGCAGACTCTCAGGTTCGTCGTTCTTTGGCAGGATCGGCATACAATGAACGGCGCAAAGATTGTGAAGAATCGTTGAAAAAGCTCCAAGAACTCCTTCCAGATATTAAAGATTTGAGAGATGTCAGTGTTGATCAATTTCAAAAGCTTGCGAATTACTTGCCTGAAAGACAGAAAAAACGAGCCAGGTTTGTGGTGGAGGAATGTGCTCGGGTGACCAAAGCAGTGGATGCATTGGAAGGCAAAGATGCTAGGACCTTTGGAAGTTTGATGATTGAGTGCCATCAAGGTTTGCGTGACTTATATGAAGTGAGTTGCCCAGAGTTGGACATCTTGGTGGAGACAGCTATTCATCTCCCAGGCTGTCTTGGTGCGAGGCTTACAGGAGCTGGCTTTGGCGGTTGTACAGTAAACCTGGTGGAAGAAGCACAAACCGAGTCATTTATCAATCAATTAACTGAGCAGTATCTTCAAAAAACGGGAAAAGCAGCCTCCATATATTTATGTCATGCCTCTAATGGGGCTGAAATCAGTGATCGTTAGATAATCCCAAGAGTTATTTGCGCATTCGGGATGAACTGATTATCAGAAGCACAAGTCCCAAGACACTTACAGCAATCAGACCAATTCCAAGATACTTCGTATTTCCTGTAAAGATTCGTGATAAATAACCGGGATTTTTTTCGGGTTTTGGGGTTAAGGTGGGCGTAAAAAAAGGTGTCAGGCTGGGGCGTGGCGTATTGGAGGGTTTTAAGGTGGGGGAAGGGGTGAAACTCAGCGTAGGATTGGGAGTAGGAGTTGCTTCAGGTGTGGTTCCAATTTGGATAATCAGCGTGTCTCCAGGATAAATGGGTGAGTCGATAGTTAAATTATTGAGATTCAACAGTTCATCCAGAGCAATTTCGTAGGCATTCGCAATATGAATTAAAAATTGTCCTTCTTTGATAACATGAAAAATACTACCATCAGGTTTTGGCGTGGTGGTTTGAAGGGGTGGATTGTATTGAGCTTGCGTGGCGATAATCACCGTTTCAGATGGAGGTTGTGGTAATGGCGCGCTGCCACTGATATGCCCAAAATTCACAACATAGGTTACCTGGTTGTTTGAGCTGATGCTCACACCGGCCCCAATCTCATTATGCCACGTTCCAAGCATGTTTCCCATATGGTCCGCATCATTCCAACTGACATAAATACAATCAATGACTGATAAGTTGAATCCCCTTGCCCAGTTTTCAGTGACAAATACCGTAGCTCCTCCTCCATAACCCGCAGCAATTGCCCGATCCACGGCATAGCTGCCACCACTCCCAATGTGTCCTCCCTGACCCGTTTCGGTAATCCAATCTGCATGTGCTTGGGCGGATGCCATGAGAGCGGCATTAATGCTAAAAGGAGCCTGTCCATTACTGGCGCGCAGTTCATTGATGCCATTGATCATGTCATATGCATTACCAGCCTGTGCAGCTACAGGAATAGAAGAACAGAAGATACAGACCCCCAAGAGTAGAATGGCTGAGGCAAAAATAAATTTCCGTTTCATCTTGAGATGTTAGAATTTTCTAATTTATTTCAAATAGACTCCTATGATAACTTAAATTTTGAAAAAATTTAACAAATTTAGGTATCCGGGAACATTTTCAAACAAAAGGGCGTTAATTCATGAGTAAATAACGATTGATTAACCTTATATTTAAATCATACAAGAAATCTGCTTAAGGGCGGATGAAGTATAATTGAGACAATATGGTAACAGCATCAAAAAGCAATAAAAATAGCTACTATCCCTTTTACATCCAGGCAATCCTGGCTGTAGTTATTGGGTTGTTACTATTCGGCATTCTCAGCAGTATCCTGTTGATCAGATTTGAATCCAACCAACGTGGCCGTATTCTCTCAGGCGTTAACATGGCTGGTGTGGATCTTTCAGGATTAACTGTCCAAGAGGCCGCTTTACTGTTAAAACAACAAATCACATATCAGAGTGCGGGAAGTATCCTGATCATTGATAAAGAAAAGTCGTGGTTGGCTACCCCAAATCAACTTGGTTTTGGCTTCGATGCAGAAGCTTCTGCAAAAGCTGCATATCAATACGGAAGAGATCAAAGTCTCATTCAAAACTTCTTAAAGCAGCTAAACTCAAAAAATATCCAAACGACTTTACCCCCAGTGGCTTATTACAATCAAACACTAGCTTATCAGTACTTGCAAAACTTAGCAAACCAGATTGACACCCCAGTCTTCGAAGCTAAGATTGAAATGAAGGGTGTGGCAGTGGAGGTAAAGTCAGGCCAAATTGGCAGAGAACTAGATATCGAGGCGAGTCTGAAACAACTAGATCAGATTTTGATGACAATGCAAGATGGGGTTGTCTTCCTAAAGGTGGAAGAAACTGAGCCATTAATCATGGATGCCTCTGCTGCTGCCAAGCAGGCTGAAATCATATTAAAAGAACCTCTTGTTATCAAATTGCCAGAAGACATAGACCAGGGAGGTCCCTGGACCATTACCCGTGAAGAGCTTGCAAATTTATTGGTGATCGAACGGATTGAAGATGACGAATCTGCAGATTATCATGTCGGCCTTGATAAGGATGCTCTGATAATTTACCTGACCACCTTGGCACCTAACTTGAAGAGAGAAGCGGTCAATGCTCGTTATATCTTTAATGATGATACCCGTCTTTTGGAAGTAATCGAACCTGCAGTGATTGGCCATACGCTTAATGTAGAATCCAGCCTGACGGAGATTGTTGCAAAAGTAATGGAGGGTGAACATGAGGTCACTTTGCAAATGGACATTAATAATCCAGATGCCAAGGATGATACGACTGGTGAAGCGCTAGGAATCACTGAGCTGGTTCATTCAGAAACCTCTTACTTTTATGGCTCAGATTCGGCTAGGGTTCAAAATATTCGGGCAGCTTCTAGCGCTTATCATGGATTATTGATCCCCCCTGGCGCGACCTTTTCAATGGGATCTCAGTTGACAGATATCAGCCTAGAAAACGGATTTGCCGAAGCATTGATCATCGTCGGTGGACAAACCATTAAAGGTGTGGGCGGTGGGGTTTGCCAGGTGAGTACAACCTTGTTTAGAGCTGCCTTTTTCGCAGGATTCCCCATTGTTGAACGCCATGCGCACGCCTATCGGGTAGGCTATTATGAACAGCGCTCAGATGGCTCTCGTAATCCAAATTTAGCTGGTCTAGATGCTACTGTATATTTCCCACTGGTAGACATGAAATTCACCAATAACACGCCTTACTGGCTCTTAATGGAGACCTATATGGGAAATTACTCATTGACTTGGAAATTTTACTCCACCAAAGATGGACGCTCAGTTGAGTGGAACACCACCGGCATTACTAACGTGATTCCAGCCCCCGATGATCTTTATCGTGAAAATCCTGAACTGGATGAAGGTGAGATCCGACAAATTGATTATGCAGCAGATGGGGCTTCTATTAATGTCACTCGAGCAGTTATCAAGGACAGTGCGGTTTACTTTGAGGATAATTTCTACACCCAGTACCGTCCCTGGCAAGCTATCTTTGAGTATGGTCCCGGCACGGAAGGCATCCCAACCCCAACTCCGGAACCTTAATCTTAGAGCTAGTTCATATATGATAAAATCACTTAGCAAAAAACAAATATGACACTATTGTGGAGAAGAAATGGTTAGAAAAGAATTACTAGACATCTTACGCTGCCCTGCCTGTGTACAGGAAAAAGAAGGGCTGCTTGAATACTATAAAGAAAACTGGTTGATCTGCAGTGACTGTAGCAGGAAGTATCCGATCGTTGAAGATATTCCAGTTATGTTAATTGATGAAGGCGAGAAGTGGCAGTCGACTCAGAAGGAAGACCTGCCAATACCTCCTCCCCCTTTGGATT
>CAZJLN010000052.1:0-12309 GCA_964546745.1 uncultured Anaerolineaceae bacterium | reverse complement strand
TTGCGCGACAAGCGCATCAAAGCCCTAGTTGTCAAATACAAAGGCATTAAAGGCGATACCAACAACCCGGCGGACCTTGCTACCATCAACCGTGTCGGTGTTAAGTACCACAAGGAAATGCATGACCTCGACGAAAAACAAAATGGCATGCGCAAGATCGGCACCGCCAATACCATCATGGTGATGAACAAGTATGATCTGCTCCCCACGCGTAACTTCCAGACGGGAAGCGACCCCGACGCTTACAAGATCGCTCCTGAAGTATTCATCAACCAATATCTCACCCAGGGCATTCATGACGGCTGTTGGTACGGCTGTACCATGTCCTGCGCCAAAACTGCCGATCACTTCAAGCTCCTCTCCGGACCCTATGCCGGACAATGTGTCACGGTGGATGGGCCGGAATACGAATGTGCTGCCGGCTTGGGTGCCAACCTCGGCATCTTTGACCCCCAGGCAATCCTCGAACAGAACTTTTACTGCGACACATACGGCATTGACCTGATTTCTTACGCAACCACCGTAGCCTTCATTATGGAATGCTATGAGCGCGGTCAAATCAGCATCAAAGATACCGGCGGGCTGGATTTGTGCTTTGGCAATAGCCAGGCTTCCCTGGAACTAATGCACCAAATGTCGCGCGGCGAGGGCTTTGGACCGATTGCTGGGCTTGGTATCCGGCGCTTAAAGCAGTATTTTGTTGAACACTTCGAGGCTGATCCGAAGTTGCTGCAGGATATCGGTATGGAGAACAAAGGTCTGGAGTATTCCGAGTATCTGCATAAAGAAAGCCTTGCACAACAGGGCGGTTTTGCCCTCACCAACAAAGGTCCCCAGCACGACGAAGCCTGGTTGATCTTCATGGATATGGTCAACAACCAGATCCCTACTTTTGAGGATAAGGCGTATGCTCTCTTCTATTACCCCATGTTTCGCACCTGGTTTGGTCTGTGCGGCTTGTGCAAACTGCCTTGGAATGATATTGTTCCAGCGAATAATTACCTTACTGATACCCCTGCCAAGGTCCCTGAGCATGTGCAAAACTACGTGGATATCTTTAACGCCATGACTGGCAAAAATATCGACAAGGACGAGCTCATCCGCCAGTCAGAACGTGTTTATAACTTCCAACGCGTCTTCAACCTGCGCATGGGCAAAGGACTGCGAGAGCATGACAATGCCCCTTACCGCTCGCTCGGACCAGTGACCAAAGAGGAATATCTGTCTCGCCAAGAGCGTTATGACAAGCAGCTGCGTGAATTGCAGGGTTTAGACCCGGATAAAATGACTCTGAATGAGAAACTTACCGCTACCCGCACCTATCGCGAAAAGCAATTTGAGCTACTCACCGATGCGGTCTACAAACGCCGAGGTTGGACAGACAATGGCGTTCCCAAACCCCAACATCTAAAAGATATCGGCATGGATTTGCCTATCCTGCTTGAAGTGGTTGAGAAGTTCCTATGATTACGGTCAATACACGCGAACATCCCTGGCGCGCAAATCTTACTGTGCAAGACCTTCTGGACGAAAAGGAATATACCTTTCGCCATATCATCATCCGAGTCAACGGAGCTTACATACCAGAGGAGCAATATCAAAGCACCCAAATTCAGGACGGAGACGAGGTGCTTGTCTTGCATTTAATGGCAGGGGGTTGAGTTGGAGCCAATCCGCTATCTAAAAAACCACACCGCCATCAGTGTGACCGAGCAGTCACAATTAGCATCTGCTCGTATCCTCGTGGTCGGCTGCGGTGGATTGGGCGGATATGTTCTCGAATACCTGGGGCGTTTAGGTGTAGGGTTCATCCGCGTGGTGGATCCTGACATTTTTAATGAGACCAATCTCAACCGCCAGATTCTCAGTTCACAGATGAACCTTGGCAAACCCAAAGTGCTGACGGCCTATCATCGTATGAAAGCGATCAATCCGCTGGTAAACCTAGAACCCATTGAAGCCTACCTGACCTCAGACAACGCTGCCAGCTTGTTGGAAGGCATGCATTTAGTCATCGATGCCCTGGATTCTGTTCCAGCGCGCCTGCTCTTGCAGGATGCCTGCCGAACCGCCAACTTGCCTCTGGTGCATGGTGCCCTTGCTGGCTGGTGGGGTCAGGTCTGCGTCATCCAGCCCGGTGAGGATCTGCTAAACATCATATACTCTGACCGTCAGGCCGAAACTGGAATCGAGCAAGAACTGGGCTGCTTATCCTTCACTACCGCAATGGTGGCTTCGCTTCAGGCAGCGGAAACTGTCAAACTCCTGCTGGGAAAACCTTCTCTCAAACACACGCTGTTGATGGTCGATTGTTTGGCCAACACGCTTGAAAAAATTGAATTGATATCCTAAATAACTCACCCTTCAAGAAGAAACAAGGACAAGCGGAAGCTTGTTCTTTTGGTTTAGGATTAAATTGATCATCCAACTCCAAGCATTCGCCTGCTACATACCTGTTTACACCGCCTGTGTGTGTAAAAGAAACCCATCTCCAATATCCAACTATGATACAATCACCTCAACTAAACCATATATTAAGGAGGACTCATCCAAATGACAGAACAAACTTCCTTTAAACTCACCTATGGCACCATGTTTAATCCCCCAGAAGAATTGCACACCCGCTATGGTGAAGCGCTCGAAAAACTAAAATCCAACCTTGGCAAAGAATACCCCATGTGGATCGGCGGAGAAGCCCGCTTCTCCAGCGAAAAACATCACGCGCATTCTCCCATCAACACCGACTGGCACCTCGCCACTTTCCAAAAAGGCACCCAAAAGGATGCCCTGGATGCGGTTGCCGCTGCCAAAACCACCTTCCCTGCCTGGAGCCGCATGAACTGGGAAGAGCGCATCTATCTCCTGCGCAAATTTGCCGATATTATAGACAAACGCATCTATGAAATTGCGGCAGCCATGACCCTCGAGGTCGGTAAAAACCGCACCGAGTCCCTGGGTGAAGTAGCAGAAACCGCAGATCTAATTCGTTATGCCTGCCAGCAGATGGAAAACAACAAAGGCTTCGTCAAACAAATGGGTACCGATCCACTTGTCGGATTTTACTCCACCAACCATTCTGTCCTCAAACCCTATGGCGTCTGGCTGGTGATCAGTCCTTTCAACTACCCCACCGCTCTCACCTTCGGTCCTGCTAGCGCAGCTTTGGTCGCTGGTAATACTGTGGTGATGAAATCTGCCACGGATACCAGTTGGTCACCTTCCATTGTGATTGAGTGTATGCGCGAAGCTGGCATACCGGATGGCGTCTTTAACTACGTCACCGGATCTGGTTCCACCCTCGGTAACACATTAGTGAATCATCCTGACGTTGCAGGCATCACCTTCACAGGTTCTTATGATGTCGGCATGGATATCTACTGTACATTTGGAAAAGGTCGCTATGTTCGTCCAACCATCCTGGAAATGGGAGGCAAAAATCCCACCCTAATATCTCGAAACGCCGTAATTGAAGACGCAGCCCTCGGCTCCGTTCGCTCATCTTTTGGCTTGCAAGGACAAAAATGCTCTGCCTGTTCGCGTGTCCTCATTGAAGCTCCTGTCTATGAGCAAGTGGTGAGCCGCATGGTTGAGTTAACTGAATTGCTGAAAATTGGAGACCCAACCGAGCGTCAAAACTACATGGGACCTGTGATTAACAAGAAAAGCTATGCAGATTATCAAAATTTTATTACAGAACTCTCTTCCGTAGGTACAATCCTGACTGGTGGAAAAATCCTTACCGAAGGTGAATATGCCAAAGGCTATTTCTGCGCCCCGACCATTGTGGCGGATGTTCCCCTAGATCATCCCCTGTGGAAGCAGGAAATGTTCGTTCCCATAGTCTTGGTCGCCCCTGTCAAAGACCTATATGAAGGTATCCATCTTGCCAACAGTGTCGATTATGGATTAACTGCAGGCTTCTACGGCACTCCAGACGAGGTCGAATGGTTCCTGGACAACATCGAAGCTGGTGTGATCTACACCAACCGTCCCCAGGGATCAACCACCGGCGCATGGCCTGGCTTCCAACCCTTCGGAGGTTGGAAAGGCTCTGGGTCAAGCGGCAAGAACAGCGGTGGTCTTTATTATGTCCAGCTGTATATGCATGAGCAAATCCATAATCGCGTACGACGCATATAATAATGGGTGTCGACTTAGCAGAAAGGGTTAACATCCACTGATAAATGCTTAGAAAACTCTTCATTTTCCTTGGTAACCTGATTGCCATCCTTGGCAGTTTAGGCGTGCTTTATCTCTTGCTGACCAAAAAAGAGATTGCCCACGCCGGTTGGTACACATTCCTAGCAATGATGGCAATCCTGTTGGGTTTACTCATCCGATATGCCGCAATCAAAATAAAATTAAAGAAACCCCAAAGACGCAAACATCAATCCTGGATCATAAACGAGAAAAATAATGAATAAAATTGCATCCCTCAAAGAAGCTGTTCAATCTTATGTGCATGATGGCGACATAATCTACGCCGCCGGTTTTACCCATCTCATCCCCTTTGCAGCCGGACACGAAATCATACGGCAAGGACGCACAAACCTCACCCTGGCACGTGCTACCCCGGATTTAATCTATGACTTGATGGTTGCAGCGGGTTGTGCTAAAAAAGTAATTTTCTCTTATTCTGGCAATCCAGGCGTTGGATCGCTCAAATGGCTGCGGGATGGCATGCAAAATGGTAGTCTGGAATGGGAAGAATATTCCCACTTCAGCATGATCAGTCGCCTTCAAGCTGGAGCTAGCGGTTTGCCATTCATGCCAATGAAACAAACCGGTGCCACAGATCTGGAACGAGCCAATCCAAACTACAGGCGCGTTACAGATCCCTATACAGGCGAAGAGGTAGTCGTCGTCCCCCCACTTTTGCCAGATGTTGCCATTGTACATGTGCAACGCGCAGATGCTGAAGGCAATGCCCACATCTGGGGCATCCTCGGCGAACAGAAAGAAGCTGCTTTTGCATCTAAACATGTCATTCTCACTTGCGAGGAAATCGTGACTGAAGAGGTCATCCGCTCAGACCCCAATCGCACACTTATTCCTGGCATGATTGTGGATGCAGTCTGTCAAGTACCGTATTGCTCGCATCCCTCCTACACCCAGGGCTATTATGATCGTGATAATGAGTTTTACCTTGCATGGGAGGAGCTTAGCAAAGACCGCGAATCAGTCAACAAGTACTTGGAAGAATGGGTCTTTGGTGTCAGGGACCGCAATGAATACTGGCAGAAACTCGGTGAAGAGGTTCACCAGCGCCTTAAACCAAAACCACGTCTCAGTCATCCAGTCGATTATGGGAGTTACTAAAATGACCGATCTCACATATAACGCTACCGAATTGATGATTGTCAACGCTGCCCGTTTGCTGAGGGATGGCGATCAGGTCTTTGTGGGGGTAGGTATCCCTAACCTGGCTTGCAACCTGGCGCGTCGCACTCACGCTCCCAACCTGCAAATGATCTACGAAGCCGGCGTGATTGGTGCCCGTCCGGAGCGTCTGCCACTTTCTATCGGTGATCCTACCCTTGTGAGTGGTGCCACCTCGGTCTGTTCCATGTACGATGTCTTTACGCTTTATCTTCAGCGCGGCAACGTCGATGTGGGCTTTCTAGGCGGCGCACAAATTGACCAGTTTGGCAACATCAATGCCACAGTGATAGGCGATTATCTTCACCCCAAAGTACGCCTCCCCGGTTCTGGGGGCTCAATGGAAATTGCGGCATGGGCAAACCGCTGCTACATCGCTACCCCACACCAAAAACGTCGTTTCCCTGCCAAAGTGGATTTTCATACCTCCGCAGGCTTCCTGGAGGGTGGAGACGCGCGTGCAAAAACAGGCGTACGCGGTAAGGGTCCTCAGGCAGTCGTCACAAATCTTGGCATTCTCTCTCCAGATGAGAATGGAGAATTGATCCTGACAGCGCTCCATCCAGGTTGCACAATCCAACAAGTCAAAGAAAATACAGGATGGGATGTTAAAGTAAGTCTAGAGTTAACCGAAACCCTTCCTCCAGAACCTGTAGAATTAAGAATTTTGCGTGAAGAGCTTGATCCACAAGGAATTTATATTAGATGAGTGAAAAGAAACCTACAGAGCTTTTAATTGCATTCCAATTGGAAGAAGCCCAATTGGCAGCCATTCAAGCAGTATCAAAAAAGCTGGTTGTCAATATGATTCCTGCTAAGGCTGTTGCTGAGATCCCATCCTCTCAATGGGAAAAAACAGAAATTTTGCTGACTAATCAACGTATCATCCCAGATCCCACACAAGCTCCGCGCCTTCAATGGATACAACTTGCCTCTGCCGGGGTCAATAAAGCGCTGGAAAAGCCCATCATCCAGCAAAAGAAAGTATTTCTGACGTCTGTCAGCGGCATTATCACCAGTCAGGTTGCTGAGCATGCGGTCACAGCTTGCCTTGCATTAGGTCGAAAACTGCCCTTGGCTAGCAAATATCAGCGTGATCACTATTGGCCGCACAATACGCGTGAAACCCTCACCCCACGTGAAATCCGCGGAAGCACTATAGGCATTGTAGGGTATGGTAGCATAGGGCGTGAAGTTGCTCGGCTCTTAAAACCTTTTGGCGCAAAAATTCTGGCTGCCAAAAGGGATGCCATGCATCCGGAAGATGATGGCTACACTCGCAAAGGGATGGGGGATCCAGAAGGTCTCCTATTTGATCGCCTGTACCCCATCCAAGCACTCCCAGACATGCTTCCCGAGTGTGATTTTGTGGTGTTAACCTTACCGCTCACACCGGAAACCCTGAAGTTATTTAATGCAGAATTATTCTCAAGCATGAAAACAACCGCATACCTGATTAATGTAGGGCGGGGTGATGTCGTTGATGAAGAAGCTCTGATTGCCGCCTTAAAAGAAAACCGCATTGCAGGCGCCGCCCTCGATGTCTTCACTCAGGAACCCCTCCCAGATACCAGTCCCTTATGGGATCTGCCTAATGTGATCATTACACCCCACGTTGCTGGCCTTAGTTCCACACTGATGGACGATACGATCGAATTTTTCATAGCCAACCTGACTCGCTTCCTGGATGGGCAGCCTCTTCACAATCAAGTGGACTTGAACAGGGGGTATTGATCGAACACAATTCCATAAAATAAATGAAAAGTTTAGCTTCCCAACGCCATAAGATTAAGTAAATTTTTAGCGTTGTATTTTTTTACAAAATTTGTTGGGTTCGCCCTTATGCGGTTCGGTTTAAGTCCAAAACAAGAACCACGTTACTAGCATGGTAGAATAACTTGCATGGATCTCTTTGATCAATCCCTTCAAGACCAACTTCGTGAGCAGGCACCACTTGCAGCACGAATGCGCCCCCAGACGCTCGATGAGATTGTCGGGCAAGACCACATCATCGGACCTGGCTCCTTGCTCCGCCGTGCCATCCAAGCGGACAGGCTCTTTTCGTCGATCATCCTCTGCGGTCCTCCTGGCACAGGCAAAACTACCCTGGCTCGTGTTATTTCTAATCTTACCCAAGCTCATTTCGAGAGTCTTTCTGCCGTTCTGGCAGGTGTTGCTGACCTTCGTAAAGTCATCACCGAGGCCATAGACCGCCGCCGACTTTATCGTAAACGCACCATCCTTTTTGTGGACGAGGTTCACCGCTGGAACAAAACCCAACAAGATGCCCTCTTACCACATGTAGAGACCGGCTTGCTGACCCTGATCGGTGCTACGACCCAAAATCCTTATTTCAACGTTATCAAAGCCCTCGTGAGTCGCTCTCGTATTTTTGAACTCAAGCCCCTGACAGAAGACAATATCAGGTCCCTTCTCACCCGTGCCCTGCAAGACACAGAACGCGGCTATGGCAAGCTTAATGTCTTAATGGATGAAGATGCATATGCCCATCTGGTGGATGTTTCCAGCGGAGATGCACGCAACGCTCTCAACGCACTTGAACTTGCCGTTCTTTCCACTCCGCCTGACGAGCATGGCATAATCCACATCACCCTAGATGTCGCCCAGGAATCCATCCAAAAACGGGCTGTATTGTATGGCAAAACCGATGATGCTCATTACGATACCATCTCTGCCTTCATTAAATCCGTTCGTGGGAGTGATCCAGATGCTGCCCTCTATTGGTTAATGAAAATGATTCATGCTGGAGAGGATCCGCGTTTTATCCTGCGCCGCTTGATCATTCTTGCTTCAGAGGATATTGGTCTTGCGGATCCCCAGGGAATTGTTGTGGCAAATGCTGCTGCACAGGCGTTTGAATATATTGGCTTACCTGAGGGTGTATATCCCATCGTTGAAGCTACGCTTTATCTCGCCACCGCGCCAAAATCCAATTCCGCCACAGCTTACTTCAGTGTTTTGGATAAAATCGAGACGGAAGGTGCCAAACCTGTCCCAATACATCTGATGGACAGCAGCCGTGATGCCAAAGGTTTTGGGCATGGTCAAGGCTATGATTACCCTCACTCACACGAAGGGCATTGGACTCCTCAACAATACTTGCCCGATGAACTTTTAGGCTTGACCTTCTACCATCCTTCTGAAGAGGGTTACGAGAAACAAGTTGCAGAACGTGTCCGGCAATGGCGCGAAGCCCAGGCAAAGGCGTTATCCGAAATAAAGATACCAAAAAATCAAAAAGACCCCTAAGAGACATTCATGCCCACTATCTTGCTCATCCGACACGGCGAAAATGACACCATGCAAAAACACTTGGCAGGTCGACTACCGGACGTACATCTCAACGAAAAAGGCAGAGCCCAGGCGCTTCGTTTGGCGTCCTTCTTGGCAGATCGCCAAATTAATGCCATCTACAGTAGTCCCCTTGAAAGAGCTCAGGAAACAGCTCAACCTTTGTCAACCCTAAAAAAAATCCCCATACAAATGCATGAGGGATTAAGTGAAGTAGATTTTGGCAGCTGGCAGGGTCAATCCTATAAGAAACTATACAAGAAGAAGATATGGAAATTAGCCATCGAAAGTCCAGCAGAAGTGGTTTTCCCGGACGGAGAAAGTTATCAGGATGCTCAAAAGCGGGTCGTATCAACAATTGAAGATATATTACAAAAGCACGATAAGAAGGATACGATTGTCTGTTTCACTCATGCAGATGTTATTCGATTATTGGTTATTCATTATTTGGGCATGCTCCTGGATAATTTGCAACGTCTCCAAATGGGTACAGCGACCATCACTGAGCTAAACGTATCAGATCAAAAGATCATCATAACCATGATAGGTCAAAACGTCTAACAATGACAAAAGGCACGAACCCCGCCCTGGTCGTGCCTCACTTTGCTAAAGAAATAGAAATTTATTCTTCCTTATAATCTTTCAATACATCTTCGATGCGAGCCATCACGCTCTCATCTAATTTTTCCACAACATCAATAGCTTTCATGTTCTCAACCACCTGTTCTGGGCGGCTTGCACCAGTAATGACTGTGCTCACATTCGGGTTCTTAAGCAGCCACGCCAAAGACATCTGCGCCATGCTGACGCCCAGATCTGCAGCGATTGGTGCTAATTTTCTTGCAACTTCCAACCTGTTGGGGTCCAATGTGCGTTCTTGCAACCATTTATAATTAGGAAGTAAAGATCGAGTGCCGTCAGGGGCAACACCATTGTTGTACTTACCGGTTAATAATCCGGATGCCAAAGGGCTCCATGTGGTTGTACCGTACCCCAATTCCTTAAACAAAATGTCGTATTCTTTTTCAAAACGCTTGCGTGCAAACATGTTATATTCAGGCTGCTCCATGCTGGGGGCGCGCAGGTGATTGCGGTGGGCAAAATCGACAGCATGCATAATTTCTGCGGCTGACCACATCGATGTACCCCAGTAAAATGCCTTCCCTTGTTGAATGACCTGGTTGAACGCCCAAACTGTTTCCTCAATTGGGGTTTCAGGGTCAGGGCGATGGGCAAAAACAAAATCCACATACTCTAGGTCAAAGCGCTTGAGCGCATTGTTCACGCCTTCAGTAATATGTTTATAGCTAAGTCCGGTATCGTTGGGACCTTTCCCACCCCAAAATATCTTTGTGGACACCAAATATTGCTCCCTAGGCCAGCCTAATTCTCTCAGTGCCTGTCCCATGATCTTTTCTGCCTCTCCATGGGCATAAGCTTCAGCATTATCAAAGAAATTTACGCCAGCATCATAAGCAGCTGTCATGATTTCTTTAGCTTCCTTCACCCCGACCTGATTGCCATAGGTAACCCAGGCCCCTAATGATAATTCTGAAACTTTGACACCAGCTTTTCCAAGATGTCGATAATTCATGTGCATTCTCCTATTTTTTTCTTTATTATATCTATATGATGCATTTTTTTGTCATTTGTGACATGATCACAAGTATTGTATCCAATATCCATTTATGTAATAATCACAGTTAAAACAGAAAGGAAACTTACATGAAAAAAGAGAAGTCCCTATTAAAATCGGGGAGTTACACTTCCGATTGGGTCAAACAATTTTATACCCAGGCTGGCATTTGGTGGGGTGCTGAACCTCATGACAGCGCAGAAGAACATATCGATCGCTTACATATGATCCATCGACTATGTGGTGTTGAAAAAATGCGAATTTTGGACCTTGGCTGTGGGTCGGGTAATACAGCAGCTGCTTTTGCTGATGCTGGACATGAAGTAGTTGGTGTTGAGCTTAACTCAACCGACATTGCTTATGCTCAGCAATTATTTCAAATGCCTCGCAAAGGAAAACTTTCAATTGTCCAGGGAAATTATTACAACGTGCAATTGGATGGTAAATTTGATCTGGTTACTTGGTGGGAAGGCTTTGGATTAGGCTCAGATGCTGACCAACGCAAAATGCTCAAGCGTATCGCACATGAATGGCTGAAGCCGGGTGGTAGTGCGCTGGTGGATATCTATTTGCCATCCAGGCCAGCTCGCCATGCTGGTGAAGCCATTGATCTGGATGCATTGGAGGGAGTTCCTGGCTCGGTTGACATGATCGAGCGTACATACTACGATGTCATCAATTCCCGCTGGATCGATGAATGGCAACCAAGCAAAAACCCAGAAAACGCATTAGCGCAAAACCTGCGCTGTTACTCACCTGCAGATTTTCTTCTGCTTCTCGAAGGAACGGGGCTAGAAATGAAAAGCATGGAAATTGAGGATGAAGAAATCCCTGTCAGTTTTCCTGGGGAAAAGATCCAGATCGAACCGGTTTTGCTGGAAGCCTATGCGTTTTTGGCGCAGCTAGTGCATGCAAGCCGCTAATCATTGGAGAAAAATGCCCCCGTTATTTCAAAAACTCAATTTAAAAAGCCAAAATCCCATTCTTATACTCAACGCCCCAGAAGACTTTCAACAACACCTAGAAGGTCTTCAGAATGTCACAATTCTGCGTGATTTAGAAAGTGTCACAAGGATCCATTTTGCCCTGGCTTTTACGGAAAAGAAGCAGGAGTTGGATCGTATTTCGGCTTTAGTCGCTCCTCTAGCTGAAGGTGATGCTATCCTTTGGTTTGCCTACCCCAAAGCCACCTCAAAAAAATATCACTGCGACTTTAACCGCGACACAGGGTGGGATGTTCTTATGGCGGCAGGTTTTCGTCCTATCCGTCAGGTTGCCATTGATGAAGATTGGTCTGCCTTGCGCTTCCGTCGTGTTGAATTTGTAAAAGGTGGAAAGTAACATGCAACCAGGCAAGATTATCATCCTCAATGGCGCATCGAGCTCTGGTAAAACCAGCATTTTGGTTGCCCTGCAAAATTTGATGGATGAGCCCTATCTAAATGCTGGAATTGATAAATTCATTTGGATGCTTCCTAAGCGTTATCTGGACCGTCCATTGTGGGACGATATCCTTGGATTGGCAACCGAAGCTGGTCAAACCGGACATAAATTATTCTCTGCCATGCACAAAACCATCGCCCTGCTCTCACGACAGGGAATGAATGTCATTGCCGATCATGTTCTGGTCGAACCTGCCTGGGTAGAAGAATGTGCCAGGCTACTTGCACCTCTCCCAGCCTATCTAATTGGCATACAATGTCCCTTGGAAGTCTTGATCCAGCGCGAAAGCACCCGTAAAGACCGCACGCTTGGACAGGCAAAGGCACAATTTCCGATTGTTCATCGGCATCTGACTTATGATCTTGAAATAGACACCTCATTGTTAAACATCTCTGAATCCGCTCAGGCAATAAAAAACTTAATTGAATCAGGTGTTAAACCCAGGGCATTTGCGCAACTCATTGAGAAACTTACGGATTGACGCTTGTAGGATTGTCAAACATATTGGACAGTGTTGTTTAAAAACTGGATAGGAGAAC
>CAZJLN010000051.1:7241-12324 GCA_964546745.1 uncultured Anaerolineaceae bacterium | reverse complement strand
TGTATTGTCGCACCCCGACCTCTTGTTATATAACCTATAATTTCATCTCCTGGCATAGGATTACAGCAATGTGCGGGGGTGGTAGCAATCCCTTTTAAACCCATTACGATAATTGATCCTAGTTTTCCTGATAAAACAGTCGTTGATGGAACTAGGCTAAATTCCTCTTGTAGAGATTGCTTCTGAAGATCGGCAATTTGATTGATGACCCTACCTATTGGGATATCCCCACACCCGATGCCAACATAAAGATCATCTAGAGTTTTTACCGGAAATTCCTTTACAAGTGCTTCAAGATCAACCTGTTTTAATCCAAGTCTTTTAAACTCTTTTTCTATCAAAATTTTTCCTTGAGCCAAGTTCTGCTCTCGATCCTGTAGTTTGAACCATTGCTTGATTTTTGATCTTGCTCTACTGGTTTTGACCATTCCCAGGGTCTGGTTTAACCAATCACGGCTTGGGCCTCCTTTTTTGGCTGTTAATATTTCAACCTGATCACCTGTTCGTAAAATATAATCTAGTGATACTAACTTTCCATTGATTTTTGCGCCACGACAGCGATGACCTATATTCGTATGAACTTGATATGCAAAATCGATTGGAGTGGATCCCGTTGGTAAGTCAATAATGTCACCTTTCGGAGTCAATATATATACTCGATCTCGGAAAACATCAGTTTTCATGCCTTCCATGAATTCTTGTGCGTCATCAACCTCTTGACGCCAAATCATCAAACTCCGAAGTAGACTTACTTTTTGCTCATAATCATCTGAGATGAGAGTAGAACCTTCTTTGTATCTCCAATGAGCAGCGATTCCATATTCTGCATTTCGATGCATTTCCTCAGTTCTTATTTGAACTTCAAGCGGTTTTCCATCATCATAAATGACTGCAGTATGTAAAGATTGGTAGTTGTTTGCCTTTTGTGCAGCGATATAATCGTCAAATTCTCCTGGAATCGGACGCCAATGCATATGAATAATCCCTAAAACCTTATAACAGTTTTCAACATTTTCAACAATAATCCTCACACCTCTAAGATCTCGAACCATCTCAAAGGTTTGATCCTTTCGCTGCATTTTTTTATAGATTGAATAGATGTGTTTTGGGCGCCCAGAAATAGAAGCTTTAATATCTGACTTAATTAAAGTTTTTTGCAGAACTTCTTGAATATCTTGTATGTCTTTTTCTCGGTTTAACCGTTGCTCTGAAAGATGATTCGCGATTTCTTTGTATTTCTCTGGATTAAGATACCGAAAACCTAAATCCTCCAATTCCCATTTTATTTGCCAAATACCTAATCTATTTGCCAGAGGGGCAAAAATGTCCAGGGTTTCCTGAGCGACTTTTTTTTGCCTACTTTCAGGCAAATAACCTAGGGTACGCATATTATGCAACCTGTCGGCTAATTTAATCAAAACTACCCTTACATCATCCCCCATGGCAAGAAATGTTTTCCTTAAGGTTTCAGCGGTTAATTCTGCTTTCCTACTAGTTGAATAGCTCTCTGTTAAATCGACAGGCTTGAGTTCATCTTCGTGTTGATCTGCTCTCGAGATTGTTGGCAAGCTCGTTAATTTCGTGACACCATCAACAAAATTAGCAACTGTTTCCCCAAAATTCTTTTTCACTTCTTCAAGAGTGACTGGAGTATCTTCAATCACATCATGAAGAAGACCAGCCATGACGAGTGAAGGGGCGACTTCCAAATCCGAAAGAATGATCGCTACAGCAATGCAATGGCTTAAGTAAGGTTGGCCTGAGGCTCGTTTCTGACCCATGTGGGCGTTTTCTGCAAAGTGGTAAGCCTTCTCAATCATCTCACGATCAATTTGAGAGTAGTTCGATGGCAAATGTTTAATTAATTGTTCAAGTTCCATAATTATTACAATAGACCACTTAATAATGCAACAGTCTCGTATGGATCTCTAAAAAGATGAGTGTTCATGCCGAGTGTAGTTGCAGCAAGAATATTCTCTTGGAAGTCATCAATGAAAAGCATTTGATCAAATTTTACATCTAATTCTTTCGACACATGATAGAAAATTACTTGATCTGGCTTAGCTAAACCTAATTCACAAGATACAAAGATTCGATTAACTGTTGCATTTTCTTCAATTCCGTATTTTTCTTTAAAAAAGGCTCTCCCACCTGTCCAAATATTACTTAGAATTGCAGTCTTATATTTCAATCTTAAATCTTTTAGGAGCATAATTAAATTTGTGTCAAGAAAGTCTTCATGCCAGAAATCAGAAATTAATTCTGAGATTTCATTTTGATTGAGGTTTAATTCATTTTTTACGGAATCCCAAACATCATCACTAGTTGCCAAACCTATGGTTGCTTTCCTTGCAACTTCCGACCCAAAAACAATTCTGTCAAGCTCGCCTTCAATAAGACCGAGCTTGTTTTCCCATTTTATTCTAGGGATTCGGGTAGCTGTCCTTACCAAAACGCCCCCAAAATCAATGACAATTGCAGAAATATTCACGGATTTCAGCCTATTTTATTTTAATTTTTCCATTGAAGCAAATTTTCGGTAAAGACTTAATGAATTTAGAACATTTAACTCTTCCTGGTTCAAATTATCAGTTACCAGATGACCAAGGACTTCAGCTACACCTGGACCAAGCATAAAACCTTGACCACACATACCAACTGCTAATATCAATCCCTTTAATTCATCTACCTTTCCTAAAATCGGGGATCCATCAGGGGTCATTGGATATGTTCCCCTCCAAGTCCTTCTTACCCTGACATTTTTGAGTTTAGGCATAATCTCAATCAATCGTTTTGCCGCTAAGGGCAAAAAATTACAAGTGTCTATTGATAAATTTCCCCAAATCTGAGGATTGGGAGTGATACAAAAAATTATCTTGCCAGCCGGCTGTTGATAAAAATAGAAATTTGAAGATCCAACCCTGGGTCGTATATCAACTACCATGGGATCAAACAGGCGTGTAACCGGTTCAGTGATTCCAGCTTCATGGGCATCAGGCTTTACGGGTATTTCAACTCCTATTTCTTTATTAAAGTCAGCAGCCCAACTACCTGCAGCATTAATCAAATATTCACACTTATATTCGCCCAGATCAGTAGTAATACTTTTGACCTTCTTTTTGTCGATGTTTATTGTTTTCACTCGATGCTTAAAGAGGAATTTTGCGCCTGCCTTTACTGCTTGTCTGTGGAAAGCATATGCAGATTTCAATGGGGAGGCACTTCCGTCATCTGGGGACAAGGTTCCACCTAATAATCCATCAGAATTAAGATCAGGAATGTGTTTTAAAATTTCATCACGATCCAACCAGTTTATATTTAGCCCCATGGACTTTTGGATCTCAAGGAGTGAATGCAGTGTATTCTTTTCCTCATCTCTGTAAGCTACGAAAGAATATCCACCTTTGTACCATTCAATATCGTCTCCATATTTTTCTTGCCATGTGGAAAATATTTCTAGACTTTTATTACACAAACAAATCTTTGCCGGATCTGAATGGGTAGCTCGAATACCTCCAATAGCATGCTTATTTGAAGCTTGTCCTACTGATGCGAACTGGTCAATGCAAAGGACTTTTATTCCCAACTGTGCTAATTTGAGAGCAGTTGGTGTTCCAATTGAACCAGCACCAATAATAATTACATCATACAGGTTGTTATTTTTAAGTGCTACCATGTCCTATTATTCCTTACCTGAAATCCCTGCCAATATTTCAAGTGGCATTTCGACAAAAACAGGTCTGATAGTGTTAGAAGTTACTTCAGATAACGGGATTCCTTCTTCCTTGAAGATATTTTCAATCATCTTAAGACAAGTTTTTCCTCCACAAGCACCCATGGAAGCCTTTGTCACTGCTTTTATTTGATTGATGTCAGTCATTCCACTATGAATTAGTTGTCTAATTTCTCCTGCGGTAACATGTTCACACCGACATATGTAAGTATTATTATCGATATGTTCCAAAAATTGTTGATCAGCATTTTCCGTTACTCTTTTATCTCTAACCTTGATCCCAGCAATGCGTGTAGCAATTTCTTTTGATGAATTAACTCTTACGATAATTGTATTTGGAAAATCTCGAATTTGTCTAATCTTTGTAACAGGTAAAAGATCTAGTACTTCCCCATCAACATCAGTAACATGAATTAAATCTCCCTCATTAATTGTGCTTCGATTAAATTCATAGGGGATTGATACTGTAGGGTGGGAGGGGTCTTTGCGATAATCAACAAGAGTGATGGCTAACCCAGGGCATATTGCCACGCAACGTTCACAAGCGATACAAGATTTCTGTTCTTCGGGACAAAACTCAGGCAACTTTCGAATATCTTTTTTGTCAACATGAATAAGATTTCTTGGACAAACGGAAGAACAGGGATCGCAAGGAATTTCTTGAGTGCAATGCATGATTGGGAAAACATCAGCAGTTGGAAATTTATTGCTGTGTGGATGGGTTAATCCAGGTTTTGATTTTAATATTTTCTCAAATTCAATCCAATCATCAGGAATTTCCTTTGATTTTATACCCAACGCCTTGGCTATCTCTAAACCTTGAATTTTCCCTGAGAAAATAGCAGCAGATGCTTCCGCGATTTCTTTAGCATCTCCAGCTGAATATACTGGTAATTTGACTTCTTGTGCCTTTGATATGAACTCGTTGACTGGATTCAAACCCACAGCAATTAGAACCGTATCACAGTTAAACTGTTTTTCAGTGCCTGGATTGACGTGAAATTTTTGATCAACCTCAGCAATAATCACGCCTTCTACTTGTTTTGTACCAATTGCTTTTAGTATGGTGTGTGAGGTAAAAATTGGCACTCCCATGCGTTTTAACTTGTCAATATGGACTTTGTACCCTCCACACTCAGGTAAGGCCTCAACAAGCCCTACAACATCAATACCAGCTTGTAATGCGTGGTAACCTGCAATTAATCCTACATTTCCTCCACCAACTATAAATAATTTTTCTGATGGTTTTATTAAGTCTCTGTTGACTAATGTTTGAAAAGCTCCAGCACCAAAAATCCCGGGAAGTGTGTTACCCTCAAAAGCTAAACTCTTTTCCCTGGCTCCAGTTGC
>CAZJLN010000051.1:0-7141 GCA_964546745.1 uncultured Anaerolineaceae bacterium | reverse complement strand
ATCGGATGAGAATGAATTCTTCTTTGTGTCATAACTCCTCACTACAATTATTCTCAAAATATTTATACAAATACTCCTCTAAATACCTTAGCTATTCTACCATTTACAATCAATCAAAGATATCCAGATACTGCTTGTCAAGTTCTTCGTCAGCTAAATGAGAATAACGCTGTGTGACAGCAATACTCTTATGCCTAGCCAATACTTGTGCTAATTTAAGATTACCTGATGCCAACAAAACAGTCGTTACAAAATAATGCCTAAAAGAATGGGGAGTTATACTTCCCACGGCTTCTTCCCCAAGGCATTCCCGGACTCGATCTGCTATGATTTGCCTTCCAGTGGTCGTTGATATGGGTTTTACTGTCTTTCCTGCAGCTTTGTCATGTCTGGCAAAAATAGGTAAGGATTGTAATGACTTCCCGCTAGACCCATCTGAACTAGCTCTTGCTAATAGATATTCCTTAATAGTAGTTATGCTACGATTAGAAAAACGAATAATGTCCTGACGATTGCCTTTTCCAATTATTGCAGCATGTTTTTCATTCCAATCCACATCACCGCGCCGTAATTGACAAGCTTCATGAACACGTAATCCCGTGTCTGCTAGAGTAATAATAAATGCGCGATCTCTCATGTTAATCAAATGCATTAGATTATCATTAACTATTTTTATATTTAGTAATTGCGCATAGCTTATAATTTTTTCAATGTCATCTCTAGGAAATTGTGGAAGGCGGACACCGGGTCGTCGTGACCTTTGTTTTATTAACAATCTGACACGGGGGAGGTTGACGGTAGTTAGATCTTCTCCAGCTAAAAATTCATAGAAACCTGCAATACTGGTTAGGTAACATTGTTCTGTTGAAGGAGAATAATTTTTTAGCTCATTTGAAATCCAAATAACTGGTGTCTCAGATAGATTAACAATAGAAGTCTCTTCTGGAACTATTTTATTTTTTAAAAGGACATCAGAGAAGAGAGCCATGGCATTTGTATATGTCTTATAAGTATTTTGACTTCTTGCTGTTGAAATACTTTGAAGGTATTTACTTATAGCCTGACTTATACTTAGGTTGGATTCAGGTTTGTTTTCCATTAAATAATTATAAAAGGATTTTCTGTATTACTTGATTTTTGATAATAAAGTGGTTTTGTATGTGTTTTTCTCTATAACTTAATAGGTTGCGATAATAGTACTTATCATAACCAATAATTATTATATCATGAGTTTCACTCCCCTAGTTATTCAGAATCAAGAATGATTTTATTATTCTTTTTATGTGTTTTTTCAGTTAGTTTATCGCATGCATGTAATTACTACAATTCGTTTTATCTTTTATGTCTCCCCACCCCACTTGATTTCATAGTTTAGATATTAACAATTTTTTGTTTAAACATTTCATATGCGCCGATCCATGGCGTTCCAAGCCGATGATTCTCGCTAACAACAATATGATTTAGTTTTTCTCCGATTTTTATTGCAGTTTGTGCAATGATCGTCCAATTCTCCTCTTGTAATCCATCCTTAAGGTCTTTAATGCATGCACCCATCCAAGCCCACTCCATTCGATATTTGTCGGCTTTAATCCAAAAATCTCTCTTTTCCCATGCTTCTGTTGCTTGGTCGATTGTTTTATTGACTTCCTCCAAAGCAAGAATAATAAATGCAGAAACATCCCTAGATTCATCGTTTGGGGCTGCTTGTTTCATGAGTGTACGAATTGAAAGGATAATCTCTTTAGAAAGTCGATTTCGGTAAGTACTGTTGTTTTCTCTGTTTGTTATTGGCATATATTTTTTATCCTCATAAAAACGACTACATTATACTCAAGTAAAATCGAATAAATCAAACAAATACCTGAAATTCTAAGATAACTTTTATTGACGAGCCTTGTTCTCTGGTTTATAATCTTTTTTTCGAGGGGAAGTGCTGGAATTGGCAGACAGGCATGACTTAGGATCATGTGCGGCAACGCGTGAGAGTTCAAGTCTCTTCTTCCCCACTTCATATAAATTAACTTTTTTTAAGAGGTATGTGTTGAAAATACAAAAGGAATTTACAGAGGATCATCAGGTAAAAATCGTCGCAGAATTTGAAGCAGAAGTTATGGAACAGTACAAACATAAAGCTGCAAGAAAACTATCCCGAAAAGCAAAAATCGCGGGTTTTAGGCCTGGTAAAGCTCCGTACTCAGTTATCCTATCCCAACTAGGTGAATTATCGGTATCTCAAGAAGCAATAGACATGATACTTGAAGAAGAGTATCCAAAAGTAATAGAAGAGGCAGGGATAAAACCTTCCGGACCAGGAAACTTAGTAAAAATTGATAGTGATCCCAACCTGGTTTTTCATTTTATTGTTCCTTTGGAGCCTGAAGTTGAATTAGGTGATTATTCAAGCATTAAAAAAGCATATCAACCAGAAACATTCGATGAAAAGAAAGTGGAGGATTTTATCTATCATCTCCGAAGAAACTCTGCCACAATTGTCCCTTTGGAATCTGCTGCAGAAGAAGGGAATGTTGTGTTTCTTTCCCTCCACGCAGAATCAGACGAGAAAGAAAACAACACCATAATTGAAAATTCTCCTCAACAAGTTCTAATCTACACTAAAGACGAAGAGAATGAATCTGAATATCCATTTAAAGGCTTTTCTAGAAAGCTCATTGGACATAAAGCCGATGAAGAAGTTGTTACAACTCACAAATTCGCTAAGGACCATAAAGATGAGCAATTTAAAGGAAAGAAAGTAACTTTTTCAGCAAAGATTCAATCTGTCAAAGGATTAGAATTACCAAATCTTGAAGGTGATTTTTTGAAGAGTCTAGGAGAATTTGAAAATGCAGATGAGTTTCGTAATGTTGTGCGAGATCATTTAATAAAAGAAGAACAGTCTTCATATGATGAAGCATATTATCTTGAATTAGTCGATGAAATTCGGAAATCAACCACAATAAAGTATCCTCCACAGGTGCTTGATGAAGAAATCGATAAAGTGCTTCATAGAGTTGAAGTGGATCTAAAAAGACAGAATATCGATCTAGAAACTTATTTCAAAATTCGTCAAACGGATCGAGAGAAATACATTGAGGATGAAGCAAAACCAGCTGCGATAGCACGGTTAGAGAGATCCTTGGTCATGGATGCCTTTGCCTCAAAGCAAGGTATCAAACTGAATGAAGAGAAATTAAAAGTCGGCATTGATCAAGTAATCTCTGAACTTATTCGTGAAGGTTCTCTCAATGACATGCAAAAAGATATGGGAAGCCAAAAATTTTTCAATGCGGTTACAATCGAAGCCGCTAATAGACAGATGGAAGTGGAAATTAGAAAGCATTTAAAAGCAATTGCAAATGGTGAACCATTTCCTATTTATGATGATGAGATTAAATCAGCTGAAGAAGAAATAAGTGTTCATTCAGAATCTACATCAATACAGGAAATCTAATAATACATGTTCTTCCTAATACATTTGTTAATTGAAAGGAAGAAAAACTAGAATCAGAAAGGAATACTATGATAAAAGACATAAATTCTGTTATTCCCATGGTTGTTGAATCATCAGGGCATGGTGAGAGAGCTTATGATATTTATTCTTTGTTACTCAAGGAACGAATTATATTTCTAGGTTCAGCAATTAATGACCAGGTTGCTAACCTCGTGGTTGCTCAATTACTGTACTTAAGTAGGGAAGATCCTGATAAAAGCATTCAGATGTACATCAATTCTCCAGGAGGACAAATTTATGCAGGCATGGCAATCTTGGATACGATGCAAATGATACCCAATAAGGTAAGCACTGTTGCAGTTGGTGTCACAGCAAGTTTTGGGACAGTATTGTTAGTTGCAGGTGCTAAAGGTCAAAGATACGCTCTGCCTCATGCAACAATTCATATGCACCAACCATTAGGAGGAGCTGAAGGTCAGGCTTCAGATATCGAAATTCAAGCACGCGAAATTCTTCGCCTAAAAAAACACCTCAATGAATTTCTGTCTGAAGTCACTGGTCAGTCAATGGACGTTATTGAACGAGATACCGATCGTAATTTCTATCTAGATGCAGAACAAGCAGTTAATTATGGATTAGTAGATAAAGTGCTACATCCTCCAGTAAAATAACACTACTACCAAAGTAAAATTATCAATGCCGGAGGATTAATTAGCTTCCGGCATTTATCTTGAAAGTATAAAAACATATGCTCATTGATTATTTTCCAAACATCAAAGCCATCATTCTTGATATGGACGGCGTCTTATGGCGAGATAAAGAACCTATTGGTAACTTACCTTTAATTTTTCAAACAATTTCTAAACAAGGACTCAAATGCATCTTAGCAACAAATAATGCCACAAAGACAATATCTGAATATATTGAAAAATTAAAGGGATTTGATGTCACCATAACTCAAGATCAAATCGTCACCTCTGCAATGGCAACTGGTAATTACCTTAAACAAAAATTCTCTCAACAGGGAAATGTGTTTATATTAGGATCTTCGAGTCTTAAAGAAACTTTAGAAGAATACGGCTTTTTCTCGGTTGAGGATCCCAATCAAGATAATATTCTTGCGGTTGTAGCGGGGCTTGATCGCGATCTTACCTATGAAAAACTTGCCAAAGCAACATCGTTAGTGAGAAAAGGTATTCCTCTAATCGGTACGAATCCAGATATAACCTACCCCACACCAAATGGATTATTACCTGGAGCAGGAACTATTATCAAAGCTGTTGAAATTGCCTCAGAATCAGAGGCTATCATTATTGGAAAACCGAAACCGGAGCTTTATTTGATGGCTTTAAGGCAGTTGGAAATCACTCCTCAGGATACATTAGTTGTCGGGGATCGTCTTGATACAGATATTCTTGGAGCTCAAGAGATTGGGTGTTTATCAGCCTTGGTTCTTTCTGGTGCGACAAGTTATGAGCAAGCTCAACTTTGGTATCCTAAACCCGAATTTATTGTTAAGGATCTTGAAAGTTTATTAGGAATCTAATGAAACTAATTTTTGATTTTTCACAAAATGAGATAATTGATTGGCTAACTTCACAGAAAGAATCGCGCTTTCGTGGGAATCAAATTTGGGTAGGTATTTACAATAATTGTTACAACCATCCAGATGAATTCACCACCTTACCCAGTGGATTACGAGAGAGGTTGGCGCAAAATTTTGTCTTTCAACCTATGTCATCGCTAGCATCATTGAAATCAAAAGATGGTTTCACTGAGAAACAATTATTTTCGTTTCAAGATGGAGCGATGATTGAGACTGTTCTTATGCGATATAACAATCGAAACACGTTATGCATTTCTACACAATCAGGATGTGCAATGGGATGTGTTTTTTGTGCTACCGGACAGATGGGATTTACAAGGAACCTTACTTCAGGTGAGATCATTGCTCAAGTCCTTTTCTTTCAAAGACTTCTAAAACCTCAAAAAGAAGCTCTTACAAATATAGTTTTGATGGGCATGGGAGAACCATTTCAAAATTATGATGCTAGTCTAACAGCAATTAACCGGTTAAATGATCCCGATGGATTAAACATGGGAGCAAGAAGGTTTACTATTAGCACTGTCGGAATTGTCCCAAAGATTCTTCAATTTGCGGATGAAAATGTACAAGTTAACCTAGCTATCAGTCTTCATGCTGCCACAGATGAACTAAGATCCAACCTTCTACCTATTAATCGCATATATCCGATTTCTCGAGTAATCGAAGCCTGCAAATATTACATTGAAAAAACCAATCGTAGGATTACTTTTGAGTATGCTCTCATTGATGGTGTTAATGATTCTGAAGCACATGCCAGAAATCTTGTGAATTTGATTAGGGGGTTACTATGTCATGTTAACCTTATCGCACTTAATCCAACCCAAGGTTATAAGTATTTAGGCTCAAGTTCAAAAGTAGTAGAAGCATTTCAGCAAATTCTTGAGACAAAAAACATCCAGACAACTGTAAGATTACGTCGAGGTATCGAAATTCAAGCTGGGTGTGGTCAACTCGCATATCAGAATCCCCCCATGATATAATTTTTTTTATGACAGACTTATTTAAGAAGTGGAAAGATGGACTTTTACGCACCAGAGATGTGGCTTTTGGAAAAATCTCGACTTTTTTTGGGGCAACAGAAATTAATGATGCAGCTTGGGATGAACTCGAAACCCTTCTCATTCAGGCAGATATTGGTGTAGAAACAAGCCTTTTAGTCATTGAGGAATGTCGAAAAGAAGTACAAAAACAAGGTTATACAAGAACAGATCAACTTACAAATTTTGTCAAACAGACCTTAACGAACAGGTTGAATCCCCCACAAGAAATTAAATTTATAAATAAACCCTCTGTGATTTTACTTGTTGGTGTAAATGGATCTGGAAAAACAACGACAGCGGCGAAATTAGCATATATATTTAAGAAACAAAATCTAAAACCTTTACTTATTGCGGCAGATACCTATCGAGCTGCAGCTATTGATCAATTGAAGATTTGGTGCGATCGAGTAGATGTACCTTTGATAGCGAGTCAGCAAGATGCTGATCCGGGTGCAGTTACTTATGATGGGATTTCTTCAGGTATTTCTCGTGGCAACAATATTATTATTGTTGATACCGCGGGAAGACTGCACACACGCTACAATTTGATGGAAGAAATTAAAAAAATATATCGCGTATCGAATAAAGCCTTACCAGGATCTCCACATGGCTCTTGGCTTGTACTGGACGCAACAACAGGTCAAAATGCACTTCAGCAAGCAAAAGCGTTCAAAGAAGCTGTCAAGTTAACAGGAGTAATTCTTACAAAACTTGATTCCTCATCTAAAGGTGGAATGGCATTTGCGATTAAAGAAAAAATTGATCTTCCAATTTTGTTTGCCGGCTTAGGAGAAAAGATCGATGACCTTGAGATCTTTGATCGACAAATTTTTGTAGATGGAATTTTTACTTCTTAATTTGGAGCACTCATGAGTGAATTATCAGAAAGACTATCGATAATACAAAAAAAACTGATATCGCTTCAGGAGCATCTTTGACTTAAAGACAAAGATTCTCGAGATGCAAGATTTAAAGAAAAAAACTGAATTAAATGACTTTTGGAATGATCACGAAAATGCACAATTACATATGAAGCAAATTGCG
>CAZJLN010000050.1:0-12405 GCA_964546745.1 uncultured Anaerolineaceae bacterium | reverse complement strand
CAATCTCGGTTCTAACTGAAGGTTCTGTAGTCAGGCTCCCGCCATGTAAACCCACAATCTCGCGTGCGATTGTCAAACCAATCCCTGATCCCACAGCATATTTTGCCTTTGCTGCCACAGTGCGGTATCCACGTTCGAATATTTGGTCAATATCTCCTTCACTGATTGGAATTCCAATGTTCGTAACATGGATATACCCAAGAGTCGATGTCAGGTCACCACTTAATATCACATCTGTTCTTGGGTCCGAATATTTGACCGCATTGTCCAGCAAGTTGGTGACAGCTTGTTTAAAGAACTTGTTGTCTATTCTGATTCGATTGTTTAACAATTTCACTGTATCTAGTTCGACATGAACCCGCGTGAGACGTCGTTTTTTAGCAAGTGCTTGTACATTTCGCGCATATCCGATTAGTTTGCCGGAAACATCACCCTCGACTCGGAGATTCAACTCACCAACATTGGTTTTGTCTTTTGCTACCCAGGCGAAGTTGCTTGCCATTCGAGCGGCCCAATTCGAAAGTTCCATCAACGTCACCAACGTATTATCAATGCGCTGGGGTTCATCCCTCTGCCATATTTGAAATGAACGCTGGAAATTTTCCGCTTGCCCCACAATCCCATTAATTGGAGCAAGGATCTGATGACTAACATCTTCCAGCCATTCACTCTGGATTTCTGCAATTTCTCTCTGTTTATGGTAGAGTAGACAATTCGCGTAGGATGTGGAGATGTGTGTCTGTAACTGAGTTAGAAGTTCCAGTTCATGGTGAATATCAAGACTTCTTCTTACATCCTCGTCGTGAGAAATAAAGAACAGCATAGCGCCCTCTTGTTCTTTGCTGAGTTTGATAGGAACAACAACAAGGGCATCAACGTGTCTATCAATATACCCTAGAATATCGGTTATAAGTGTGTTCGACCCAACATCTTGCGGTATAGCGACAAGTACCGGCTTCATAGAATGTGATGTCGCAAGAGGATGAAGATCGCACGACGCATATTGTTTTTTGAGCAATGATGCTGGCAGGTTCGTAACCGCTTGTATGATCCCCTTTGTGCCGTTAATACTGGATGTTTCACAAACGACGAAAACACCACCAACACTCCCAATAATGTCGCAAATTCTCATCATAACGTCACTGAGCTTGCTCCAAAACATATCAATATCATCGACTACTTCAGACAGTTCTAGTAGAACATTCTGGATTTCCTCAGTCTCCTTTAACCGATAAGTCAAAAGCTGTTTGGCCTTTTCGGTCTCCAATTTCTGAGAGCCCATATCCGAAACGTATTGTGCTACTTCCCAGAGTTCCTCCTTGATACTGTCGAAATCTTGAGCTCGCAGAGCAGCGATGTTTTCTCGCAAATCCAGCAGTTCCCCCGGTGCGAACCCCAATTCCTTTTCAAGTGCCCTACTTCGTTGAATTCCTTCAAATTCCATCTGCGTATCGGAGGATCGACGTTGTCCACAAAAAATAGTGGCAATTAACTCACGATTCCCTTCAGCATCCCTTACCATAATGGGCACAGCAATATCGATCAGTCCTGCATGACAGATATAGTTGATCGGCATCTCGGCAGCTGCAGCTTCCTGGGCATGCCGATGGTCGCAATCTACACATCTTGCATATCCGTTAGAATAACTTCGTACCTTTCTACAGAAAGGGAGGATTTTGTCATCTATTTCAAAGAGACGAGAGCCGGATGGACCATTTATCAAGACAACGTATGATCCAGGCCAGTTATTGAAGAAATTATCCAGGATGATCTTGAAGAACTTGGGGTTACCAATAATCTCGTCAAATCTTGACATTTTTGCTTCCTCACTGATGCACAAGCCTGAAGTGAATCTATTTACTTACTTCCATAATTTCGTAGTCATAAAAAATAATATATGGAACTCCAATTTCTGTCAACCATCCTTGACATTCCCCCCACCCACACTATACTTCAGTCAACAGGCCGCGAGTGTTCCTCCACCTCCCGACCATCATGATAACGCACGGCACGTCCGTTCCTTTTCGCATTGAACAAGGCGGAGTCTCGGCAAGAGGCTCCGCCTTTGTTATGGGTGACGAGGAATGAGTGTCGAAACCGTACTCCTGAAAATCTCCGGTGACTCCGGCAGCGGCGAGCAGGCTCTCCGGCGCATCGGCCGTGCACTGGATAACCTGGGCACAGCCCTGCGGCAGGCTCAAACGCAGACCAGCGGCAGCGCGAAGGGGCTGGACACCGTGGCCCGCGCCGCGCAGTCTGCCAGTAAAGGCGGACAAGAAGCATCCGGTGGCCTGGGTGGGCTGTTAGGTCTGCTAGCCAAGCTGAACCCTGCGACCATCGCCGCGACGCTTGGCCTCGCTGGATTGCTCAAGGGTCTCAACGCCTTCAAGAACGAAGTCATCGGCGTCGTCGCCAACGCGCAAGGCCTCGAAATCTCACTGGAATCCCTCGCGGCGCGCGAATTAGTGCGCAGCGGCCAATTCAGCAACGCCGCCGAAGCGATGGGCGCTGCGGAAGTGGCCGCTCAAGGACTGCTATCGCAAATCCAGGCCATCGGCCTGAAATCCCCGTATATGACCAGCCTCGTGACCGACGCCTTCAAACTGGCGATGGGCTACGGTTTTGCCTCGGAACAGGCACTGAGTCTGACCCGTGCCAATCTGGATATGGCCGCGGGGATGAACCTGACCGCACAGGATATGGCCGAAATCAACCGTGTTTTCGGGCAAATCCGCGGCGTGAACAAACTGCTTGCACAAGACCTGAATCAATTACGCACCCGCGGTATCGATCTGGGCGACGTTTTGCGCTCCGAGCTAGGCGTCTCCATCGCGGAATTCAACGCCGGTTTGCAATCGGGCCGCTACTCGGTGAACGACCTGCTGGACGCCTTCGAGCAATTTGCACAGACCAACTTCGGCGGCGCAGCGGAACGGATGACGAAAACCATCACCGGCGTGAAATCGACGCTCGGCGAACTCAAGGAAATCGCGCTCAAGCAACTATTCAAACCCGCGTTGGACAGTCTGACCGCAGCGGCAGCCGAGGGCCTGGGCTGGCTTTCCGAGATCGTCACACAGTCCGGCGCGCTGGAAAAGGCCGGGCAGCGGCTGGTCGTGTGGGTCGATAAGGCGATTGGCTTCGGTAAAGCCGTGGTCGGCTTTTTCACCGAGGCGCGGGAGGCCGCACAGCAAGCGACAGACGGCGCGGGGCGCTTCATCGGCGTGTTCAGCCTGGGTGCGGCGGGCAAAGAGCTATGGACACAGTTCCTCGGCGGGGTGCGGGAAGTCGTCGCCAACCTACGTGAGGTCGGCGCGTTGGTGGCGACCTACGTGGCTCCGGCGTTCCAATGGCTCAAGCGCGTCGTTATGGAAAGCGATTTCACCCCTCTCGTCACACACTTGAAAGACGCCATCGCCACGGCGCTGTCGGTGCTCAACGGCTTCATCCTGAGCATCCGCAACCTTCTGCAGGGCCAGGGGCGCGACTCGTTCAACCCTTTGCACGACGCCCTGGTCAACGTCCTCACCTGGATGGCGCTGTCGTGGGATCGCTTCCTCGCCGGGGCCGTGTCCTGGGGCTGGAACCTGGTCGTGCAGATCGCCAACGGCATCTACAGCGCGGCGCGATCAGTGCTTGCTTCTGCATTAACTTATCTCGGTAACGCTATAGGGCTGTTCCTCAAGCCCGGCAGCCCACCCAAGAAAGGACCACTCTCGCACATCGTCGAGTGGGGACAGGGTGTCATCGATGTCTTCCTACAGTCATTTAAGACGGCGGATTTCAGCACCTTCCAGGCGTCGCTATCGCCGATCAAAAAGGCGCTGCAAGACGCGGTCAGCGTGGGCAACCTCTCCGAACCAGAGTTCGTGCAGATTTACGGGCAGGCGCGGGAGTTGGTCGCGCAATTGTGGGCCACGTTCCGCGAAAGCGGGAAGATCAGCGAGGACGTGCTGGCGCAGATCGGCGGTGCATTGGGCGAGGGCGGCGCGGAAATGGTCGGGTATCTGCGTTACCAATTGCAATACCAGCAGGCGCTCGACAAACTGGCGGCGGTCAGAGACAAGGTCGCTCAAGCGCGCCAGGCCGGGTTTATCCCCGCCGCGCTGCAGGCCGAATTGGAAGCCGCCGAAGCTGAGGCGGACGCCGCAAAGGACAAACTGGACTGGCAGAAAGAGTACCGGAGCGTTCAGGAAGAATCCGTAGACCTGCAACTCCAACTGGTCAAGGCGCTGGAAAAGCTGGCCGGTGCGCTGGACAAGGTCGGGGGCATAGACACAACTGGTGTCAAAACCGGTGAAGGCACGGGCAGTTTACCGACGCTCGAAACACCGTTTGTCTCGAATCTACCCACATCCGCGCCGTTTGAGTTCGAGATCGAGGGTGGCGAGGAATTGCAGGGCGTGCTCGATGGCGTCTCGGCGGACTTTGAGTCGATGCGCGGCAAGATCGAAAAATGGCTGACATTGCCAGTCGAGGACAAAATCCGCGACATTCTGAAGGAACTCGGCAAAGTGACCGGCGTGGACTTCGCCGGGCTGTTCGACCGGCTGCGCGAGTTCGACCTGGGAGAGAGCATCAGTGCGCTGTTGACGACCGGCCTGGACGCGCTGCGCAAGAACGGCCCGCAGTGGGCGCGCAACGTCGGCAAGGGACTGCTGGACTTGCTGCTGCGCGGCTTGGCGTCATTGGGACTGACAAACGCGCTGCTGCGGCTGAAAATTGGCGACGTGCTGCTTGGCCTGATCCGCCAATTCCTCAACGCGCTGGCGCAAAACGGCGCGACGTGGGGACAATCTATCGGGTCGGCTATCGGCACGGTATGGGGACTGGCCTTCACTTTCTTCACGCAAACCTTGCCGGAATGGCGCGAGAAAATCCGCGCCTTCCCCGTGCAGCTTATCCAGGCCGTAGCCGAGTGGGTGGTGGAAAACGGGCCGACATACGCGCGCCAGTGGGCGGATGCCGTCAAGGATTATATTGTTAAGTGGATAGACATCATCAAGACCGAGGGGCCGGGTTGGGCCAAAGGTCTGAGCGACTTTGCCAAGGAATACTTGATTGCCTTTGCCGTGGCCTTCGTGGAAAACGCGCCGGACGGACTAAAAGAGACGGTGCGGGTTGGGGTCGAGTTCGTCAATAAGGTCAAGCAAGGTATCGACACGGCTTGGGATATGCTCACGTACGCACGCGACAAGATCACCCAATGGGTGGCTTCAGTGCTGCTGTTCCTGGGGACGTGGGTGGCACGGCTCAGCGAGGCCGGGGCGACTGTTGTCGGCAAACTCAAAAGCGGCATCAATACAGCCTGGGATTTGCTTTCCTGGATTGGCGGTAAGTTCCTCACGTTGGTGAAAAATTTGACGGAAGGCGCCGGAGACACCTTTCAGGGTTTGGTGAACCTGGGCAAGGCCATTGTCGAGAAAATCAAGGGCGGTGTCAACGAACAGTGGGATTTGCCTAGTTGGATGAGTGGTCTCCTCATCGCCTTGTGGGATGCACTGCTTACCGGAAGTCACAGCGGGTGGCTTAACAAGGTTTTTGGAGCCGGGAGCGCTATTGTGGATAACCTGAAGCGGGGTATCCTCAATGCGTGGAACAGCTTCAGGGATTGGTGGCGAAGTCTATTGGACGATCTGACCAAGCCGCTGCCGGGGTCTGAACCCAAGGATACCCGGTCGCCGTTGCGTGGCCTGGGGAAGCGCGGCGCGGCGCTGGTGGAGAACTTCTCGCGGGGCATTGACTTTTCCAACTTACAGCGCAAGCTATCAGGGGAGTTGCTGGGCGTGCAGCGCGCTCTGGCGACGGCGACGCCGTTAGGAACAGGGATTTCGGTGTATGTTGACGGCGGGTTGAATTTCCCCGGCGTGCGCTCCGGGCGCGATGTGGACAATTTCACAAACGCGCTGCGGAGACGGGCATTAGAGGCCACGATGAGCGCCAAGGCGTAAGGGCCTATAAGACCACGAGCGTCCGGTTAATAGCCGGTCGCTCGTGTATCTTCGCCTAACCTGACGATACCACACCGCGCCGCGACAAGGTGTGGCTGCGCACGCTGCTGGTGGTAGGGCGACGCCAGGCGTTTCGAGTTCGGGGAGGGTAGCCAGGAGCAGCGCGTTGGCGCTGCGGCATGGTCAAAGGGTGGTACATCTTGGCCGTAAATGACTGGGACATTGTCGGCGTTCTTCCGCACTTTTAGTGAAGCTGTGCACGCCGCTCCCACAAATGGCCTATTTTCGGTGTGAAATCTAGCCAGTAGCCCCAATAGCGTGCGTTTTATTTGGCCTTTCAGAGAAAACTTCTCATCCTTCACGGAATTTACGGAAGAACCATTGTCGGTGTAAATTGACAGGATTGGCGGAATAGGAGAATTTATGGGTAAAGTTCAGAGCTCAGGCACCGCGATCATAGCAAAGCGGTAGACCGCACACCGTGTTAACCCGCCCTGCGATGATCTCAATGGAGGTAAATCTGTGCCCGCATACACTGTTTTGTTGATGGTTACCTAATTCGTGGTCACTATTTTCTCGCTCTTGTGCTTTGCTGGAGCATTTGATTTATCATCACGTCAATGTGATCACTGTGCGGTTCGGCACTTTCCCACAATGTCTGAAAAGACTCATCGAAAGTGTCAACCAAATCACGAACACCAGGATGGCCCACGTGGACACATATAGCCGCATTATTATGGCCGTACAGCCACGGCACAATCTCTGCTCTACTCCTATTTCGATATATATACCACCCTATTGACAGAAATCTATCATCGAGTTTCACACCTCTTACTGCTGCTGGCTCTTTATAATATCGTATCACAAGGTTTCGGCTGTTAAGGTCATTCTCTACCCAGTGCTGGAATGTGGCCATTTTCTCTATTTGAACTTGGTTCAATGCTTTACTTGGATGCTGGAGCAACAATTCGACAGTGGCTCCTCTTTCGAGCAATTTCCCAATGACCTGCTTGATCATATCTCCTGAATACTGAATCAGTCTTGCTCTCGAGATATTGTTTGTGGTGATGTAGTTGCAGAGATAGTCAACATTGGCATTGTTGTTAGATGAAATAAGAACGGGGACAGAACTCTTGTGACGATCTTGCAACAGGCTGTAAGCGACCACCGCCAGAATTGTTAGGGTAGCAGATGATACCGCTTGACTTAAGAAAGGAAGGTCAGAGAAGATGTCGAGGACGACGACGACAAAAGCCAGAAACATAGAAAAGTAGAGCTCGATATTTCGCGCTACTCTGATGTCTTCCCAGATGCTTCGCAATATATGTTTCATCGTGGCACCTCAGCAGTTCTGGAAGTAGGGGAATGAGAGCAGATGATGTAGTGGGTTAACGGTCAACATAACCTGCGGGGCGGCCGTGACGCCGTACCCATGCCAGCAGACCCGCTCGCGTACGAGGCCCCGCCAGAAGCCCCGTCAGATTGACGCAATGTTGGACGAGTGCTTTTCCCACAGATCGTTACCCATACAACATTTTTAGAGTATCCGGAAACCATTCTTGAGCCAACCTACGAACAGGATTTGGAAACTCCAACGGCACTCAATTCATCAGAGTTTTCTGAATGCCTTCCCGATTCAGTTCCGTCAGAGATTTAAATTCCACAAACAGGCTCCAATTGTGACTTAAATCACGCCGCATCAGTTCAACCAATTTAGTGCAAGTGCCGTTAGGGCCAATAATCTCTTCGATGTCAATTTCCTTATCTGCTAACTTAACAAGACTACGTCTAAGGGCAAAAATTGCTTCACGTGTGTCAGTTAACATACAGAGACCTGCATCGCCATACCCATATTTGTTAATTTTATCAGCCAATTCTAACATCCGATCTTCAGTAAGTTTGTGAACATTATGGCGAGATAATTCACTAAGTGTTGTAAAAAGTTCAGGATAAGTGTTAATGCGTATCTTGTGAAGTTCCATTTCACGTTGGCTATTGAGTTCTAACAGCCATTTATTTTCTTCTTGTTTAACACGCCGTTCCTCAAGTTGGAGAGTTCTTTGCCACCTTAGATTTTCAGATCTTTCGCGATAGAAGTTAACTATAGTAGCCAAAACTGCCGCAAAAAAGGTGAGTACTGCACTAATCAAGGCTATCTGAATTGTAATTTCCATTGTCATTCCCCTAGTAGATTCTGAAGAATTCGCTAGTGTACCGTCTAACAGCACGTGAGTTGAGCCGTTCCGCCGCTAACATGAACGCCGGGCGGTTTTTATGAAGGTTAGCGTTTCTTTTTCGCAAATAGGCCAATTTTAAGACGAGATTTATATGGATAACGCCATTGCCACAGAAGTATAACGATGAAGAGTAGAATGACGGTGACCAGTATCGGCCACAATAGGCGATCCGTTAGAAGGAATACCCAAATGCTAATGATTCCTATTGGAAGAAGGAAAGCCGACGACTGCCCTACTAAATGGGTGATTGTGGGACCAAGTATGTTTTGCTTTGAGAATAAAGAGCAATTGTATTCGGTCTTACATTCTCTGATACGCTCGCATTCAACATCGAGTTGTTTGCAGAAGGCGTAAATCGCAAACAATGCGGCGAGAAGACTGGCATATGTAAGAAGACAGGCCCCGAGTGCGAGTGGGATAATGAATTGTAGAACCGAAACCTCTGTTTTTGTGCCTAAAGCTGATGCGATTGCATGTGCAGCGATAAGTATGGATTGTGATGTTAAGAGCCAGCTAAATCTTCGGTCAATTAGGGTGTCCTCGTGGTGAATTCTGTCCATGGTGCGTTCAAATGCTTCTCTATATTCCGGAATCGTCATTGGTGTTTTTTTGGCTTTAGCCGATGCCGGTGATTGTTCCACTTGACTCATTTGCCACCTCGTAAGAGTGATTTTTGTGACAGACAGTCCCCAGACAAGTTCGATGTTGTAGGGATGATTTTATGGCACGGCTTTATTATAGGGGAAAAGGGGGAAGGTTGCAAGCGAGAGAATGGCCCAGGGCTGAAGCCACAAGGCCAAGAGGGCGAAGCCCGATGGGCTGAGGGTGGACGGGGTGGTGGAAGGGCGAGGGGCAGGGTGCGGGGAAAGCGCCTGACGCGCAGTTGGCGGCCCGATTGGCTAGTTGTCAGAGGGCTGGCGCGCGGGGGGAGTCGGAGGAGAGCACGCCGCTTGCCCCGGTTACATCCTGTGTGCTTTCGGACAACTTCTGGTGAGCATATTCCTCGTTGATGACCTTGTAAGTATCAAACATCTTGGAGTAGTTTGATTTGTATCGAGTCATCCATTGAAAAAATGAAACTATGGCGATAAGGGCAAAGAAAATAATACCCACAGTGAGCAAAGATGCATTGGCGTGATGAAAATGCAATGCCAGAGCTATGGCTATGAGCGTAAAGTTTAGAACGCTACTACGTGAGATGCGCAAGATATGTCTGTCGAATTGCAGGTCCTCAATAACATCTTCAGATGCCTTCTCAAAAATTAGACTTCTGACCTCATAGTAGTCAACGCCAGCAGATTGAAATAATTGATTTCGCAATCTGTTTTGAAAAACCAATTTGAAGAGCCTTTCTGCCGAGAAATTGATAACCCATCCTAGAGCATAGGTTAGAGAAAGAAATGGAACTATAAGCAAAGTGTCAAGTTTATCTATAGAATTCACCAGAGAAGATACTACTGTGGCACTAGGCGTCACAAGTGCAAGAAAAATCAACACTAACCATAGCTCAGCTATGGTTCCGATAACAAGAATCTCTACGAAAAGTGTAGTAGTAGCCATATACTTCTCCTCCGGGCAGCAGAATTGCACACTTGCTTAAATGCGAACTAACAAGCCGTGAGTTTAGCCGCCCCTCAAAAGGTGGTACATCTTAGCCGTAAATGTCTGTCGGGTGTAAATTGACACTTAATCTGCCATTGTCCAACTACTCAACATTTAGTGAATAAGGGAGGCTACACCCTCCCCCCTTATAGTGTGGATAGATGACACCTGAAAAATCACCCTCAACCACAAAGCTATAAGAGTCTGGTACTTGAATAGTTAGTTGTCCATCAGAATCAACTTGAAATTCTTCCCACCCTGCCAGTGCTGCTATGATACCAGAACCTTTATACGCAAATAAACGAACATTTTCGTTAGAACGGAAACCAACCAAATACAAGTTTGTGGCACTCACATACAGCCTTGCCCCAAGGTGTTGCTCTGACTCAGTAGGTTTGTCGGCAATGATAAACTCACAGACGACTCCACCATCTCCTCCTCCAGGCCCTACACCATAATTGATTTCCTTAAAAACTTGACTTGGTGGTATGCTATTAGCTGTGGAAATTGAGAATTGTGCGGTAGCAGATGTACGTTGAGAGCCTGTGCTTCTTTCATCGCGACTGGAACTAGATGTAGAGGAAGCATTACTACATCCCCCACTACAGACCAACAATAATAACATTGTGATACTTTGAAAAAACAGAATAGTTCGACGACTCATTGCAACCTCCGTTCTTAGCCTATTGGATTTTCTTTGAAGCTATTTCTCTCCATCTTTCCTCATAGATGGCTTGTCTCTCTAGATTTGTTGACAAAGAAACTGCCATTTTATAGTTTTCAATTGCCAAATCTGGGTAGCCAGATAAATCGTAGATCAACCCCAGCCGCGCATAAGACTCAGCCGCAGCCTCTAGCACGCGTGGGTTAGCCCCATCGGAATATTCCGCTATAACTGCTTCAAACTCACTAATAGCCAGATTAAAAGAATCTTTTTCGCCAGAATAAACCAAGGCAAAATAACACTGACCTAAACCAAAATGCACCTTTGTAGCAACATCCGAAAAAGGCGGCTGATACGGCATCTCAAGTGCTCTTGTATAAGTGTCAATCGCTTTGTTAAGCAAGCTTATATCTATACCTGTAGGTTCTTCAGCTTCCCCAGCAAATTCTAAAGCCTGCATATAAAAAATACCTGCTAATCCCAAATAAGCACGGGCATATTCAGGATCAAGAGTTAGTGATTTTCTATAATAAGTTTTTGCCAACTCCAAATCATTCAATTTGAAAGCGGTGCCTCCCATCAATAAATACAATACTTGTTTCCCTTCCTGAGCATCCCAATTCTTAACTTCATCAGCTAATTGAAAATAATCAAGGGCTTTTCCTAAATGTTCTGGATCACGGGAGGAATAATGCACTATACCAATCGTAATGTATGACAAAGCCTCCGCACGAGAAAATAACTCTGAATTAACCTCAAATCGAGTAAGTAATTCAACTTGTTGTTTGGCAACATAAATGGCCGTCCCCATGTTGTAGGGGCCAGTGATTTCCTGACCCTCATAGAAGTTCTCGGCTGATATGTAAAATTCGGGGACAATCTGCCAGATATTGTCCGTAGACTCGACCCACCCATAAACAATTACGTCCGCATCAATCTTATGTGCAAGTTGTTCCGCAGCACGTGTTCTATCTTCCTGGCTTTGCCCTCTGATTTTCCCCACTTGCTCAGGCCCCCAAATCGATACAACAAAATCAAGCGGTGTTTGATCAAAGGCGTTCTGCAAACTCGTATAGAAATTCTGCGCTAATTCCTCGCCCATATCGGGGTCTGCGATTTGGTCGTCAATGGCAAAACTGGCAACCGCGATACGAAAATCACCCCTCATTTGGCTCGGCTTTTTGAAACGTAGGAATAAATACATGCTAACTCCAACTGTGATTATCAGAATCGACAATAACAGAGGAATAGATAATAGGTTGCTATTGTAAATTTTGTCACCAATATGTACCCCTCCATTTACAGGAGCCTCAATTACAGTTTGATTGATCTTTGTATCTTGCATAGTCGCCATTGTATCGACTTGCAAAAGTGCCTTTGGTTGGGACGCAGCAGGTATTTGTTTGGATTCCCGAGAACTAATCCCATTAACCGCCAAACTTTCTTTATCGATAGTGGCTTTATTAGGTGTATCTAGCGTATTGGCTAATTGGAGCAATGCTGTGTTTAGTTCATCAGCAAGTGGAGCATGTTCTGCCAAAACGCGCAAAAAAAGAACAAGAGCATTTTCACCTCGTTCGTTATATTGATCAACGAGGGCATCAACAAGCAATGTAATACGAGCATCACGGTGAGGGGTGTTGTCAGGAATACGGTTCCGCCAACAGACAAGGCGACTGTCAATAAAGAATGCTCGCAATTCACGATCACTATTGAAGGCTGCGCTGCGAGCAAGAAGACTATAAAGTTGTTGTTTTAGATTTACTGGTATATCAAGCATGGATTATTCATAATGAACGAAAGAGGATTCGAGCAGTGTTATCCCCCAGATGACGACCGTCGCCTAGCTACAGTTGTGCCATATGGCAGGTACTCATAGAATATGGGGCAACACTGCGCTACAAGCCTCGGTCGGATTCCTCATAATTCTGCAAATAGTATAGGCCAAAAC
>CAZJLN010000049.1:0-12543 GCA_964546745.1 uncultured Anaerolineaceae bacterium | reverse complement strand
TGCCGACCTCACGGTCCCGAACCGTGCGCTCTATCCGGGCTGAGCCACGCCCCGTTCAGATGAATATTATACCATCCGTAAGTGTTTCTGCAATCACAATTCTTCTACCTGGTTTATAATGGCAATAATTCACGTCTCAGAGGTGCCATGACCCCAGCCCAAATTGCTCTCTTAATCCTTGCTTTAAGCTCAATAATTATATTCGGTAGCTTTTCGATTGCATCTTTTCGAGAAAATGAAACACGGGCATTCATACTCTCCTCTCTTTTCACCTTTTTCATGCTCTCACTTTTCCTTATACCCCTGTTCCTGAAGCCGATCATTCAATACTGGATATTAGGCTTTTCTGTTGCAATACTCATCTTATTTTCCATTGCCTTTGTTCTTCCAATAGGAATTCCTAACCATAAACTTGAAGAAACACAAGCTCGTATCGACGAACGGCGCGTAGTCTTTTCAAGGAACGAGTTGGTTCCAGGCTCAAAGGAGTATCAGGAATACTATCAAAACCACCCAGAGGATCTTGAAAAAGATCAAAAGTGGCGTAGTAATCCAGGGCTGATGTCGCCTGAATCAAAATTTTTTGAATCGTTCAGCTTTTCAGTAGCAGGCGCAAGCTTTTCTACATTAAAAAACCTCGCTCAATTTGCCAATGGTCCGATAGCACCAAACAAAACGCTCTTTCCTCTTGAGCGTGTCAGTCAATCTATAAAGACATTGGCTAAATACTATGGCGCATTGGATGTTGGTATTTGTTTGCTGAATCCTGCATATATTTATACTCACAGTGGTAGAGGTAGTGAGCCTTATGGCAAGCAGGTTAATCTTGATCACAAATATGCCATTGCCATGACTTTCGAAATGCATCATGAAATGATCGCTGCGAATCCCCATCCACCTGGCATTGTGGAAACTGGCCGTCAGTATGCCAATTCTGCACTTGCTGCAGTTCAAATGGCTGCAACCATCCGCAATTTTGGATATTCCGCTACAGCTCACTTTGAAGGGCATTACCAGGTGATTTGTCCACCTATCGCTAGGGATGCCGGTTTAGGTGAAATTGGGCGTATGTCTCTTTTGATCACCCCAAAGAAAGGTCCACGTGTCCGTTTGGCTGTGGTCACTACAGATTTGCCGTTAGTCCCTGATCAACCGATGGTTGATCCATCCGTTATTGATTTCTGTACAATATGCAAAAAATGTGCAACCAACTGCCCAACACATGCCATTCCCTTAACCAAGCGAGAAGATCATAATGGCGCACTTCGCTGGACCATTAATCCTGAAGCATGTTATGGATACTGGACTCAAACGGGAACAGATTGTGGACGTTGCATGTCCGTCTGCCCTTATTCACATCCGGATATATTCCCGCATAAATTGATCCGTTGGGGAATTAGACATTCAGACTTTTTCCGTAGAGCCGCCTTGCTGATGGATGATTTATTCTATGGCAAACACCCTAAGTTGAAATCGATAATGAAATGGACGCACCCAAGCCCTCATTAAGGGTGTAACAATACTTTAAGCACACCCGATCTACCTGCCATTTCCATAGCCGCTAAGCCCTCTTTTAAGGGGTAATAAGCACTGATCAATGGCTCCACTTTAATTAGCCTTTCCTCCAAAAGTCTCAAAGCGGGTTCAAATGGACCACATCGAGACCCCATTAATGTGACCTCATCAACGACAATCGATGAGAGATTGAGTGATACATCCCCTGCAAATGTCGATTTTAGAACCAAAGTGCCACGTGGTCTAACTGCTCTGCGCGATAATTCGAAGCCGCTTGATGAACCTGTGACCTCAACTACAACATCCGCCATGTGAGAAAATACTTCATCTGGGGTAATGCTTCGAATGCCAAAAGTTGATAGCATCCTTGCTGCCTCTGCTCTCCTTACAACAACCTTGAGGTCACATCCAGTGAGCGCGAGACATTGTGCAATAAGCATCCCAAGCCTTCCTGCACCCACAACAAGAACATGTGAACTCGGCATGATATGTATCTGTTGTTGGATTTCCAGAGCTGCTGCAAGCAGTTCAGAAAACACAGCTTGCTCATTAGAGAGTGAATCAGGTACCAAATGCAGGTTTTTTACGGGCAACTTCAGATACTCAGCAAATACACCAGGATAATTAGAGATCCCAAGGGTCTTGCGATTTTCACAATGAGAACTACGCCCATTTAAGCATTCCTTACATTCTCCACAGGTGATATTGATCTCCCCTACAACCCGTTTACCAACCAGATAGTCATAACCTGGAGCATGGATAACTTTTCCCACAAATTCATGGCCGAGTATGTTTGAAAAAGAATAATATCCTTTAACCATCTCTAGATCTGTGGAACAGATTCCTGCCAAAAGCAACTCAATAAGTACATCTTTGGCAGATAATTTTGGATCTGGTAGATCTTTTTTTATCGATAATATTTGATCCTCTAGCCAAATACCTTGCATCATCCACCTCTATTTCTTTCTGCATCCTCTTCTAACTTGCTAAACCAGAGATTGAGTGATTCCTCATTCAGAAATCCTTCTGCCGCGCCGACCTCACCAATTTTATAACTAGCAAAAACAACAGCTTTTTTGAGTGCTTCCAGGGCATCGCCATTTTTCAAAAAGAAATGCAAGAAACAAGAGAACAGAGCATCTCCCGCTCCAATAGTATTGACTATAGGACGAGTATGAACTGCCGGAACATGCACCGACTTGGAAACGCCTTTGAGGGATAATTGCGCTCCTTTTGCTCCCAGCCCCACTACAACCACCTGAATGCCAAAGCAATCAATTAACGTCTTAGAAAAATCTTCAGGGGAAGTGGGTAATTTCTCATCGCTCAAAAAAACGATGTTGGCTGCCTTAAGGAATTCCCTATGAAATTCATCATCTATATTCATAAGCGTATGGGCATCTGTAGCAATAGGTATCCCAAATTCCTTAGCCTCTTTCAGATATGGTCTGGCAAAGTTAATATCACATAATATTGCTATGTCACAGGTTCTTAACTGATTGATAGCTTGCTCATTGGGTTCTCGATGTTCCTGGATATCTTTCAGATCTGTATGGATTTGCCGTTTTCCTTGATTGTCATAGAGGATTACAGATTGTGCAGTCCGATCTAGATCATTTATTACCAACCTATCATCAATATGATCAATTCTGAGTGAGTTACGAATTGTTTGAGATGCAATATCACTACCAATCAAAGAAAAAAGAATAACGTCATTGTTTAGTGTCGTAAGTGCTTTTGAAATGTTGTATCCAACCCCTGATACGCTACTATTTATACCAAAAAAGGGATAACAGACCGGAAAATAAGGAATTGGAAATTGGTCAACCTTTAAGGTAGTCTCGATGTTTATCAAACCTGCCACAAAAATACGGCTCAATCTTTTGCTCCTATCGGGCTCCAGTGCGACCAAACTGGCGTTCAAGGAGATCCGCTGATAAGTGAATCATCGTTGGCCTACCATGTGGGCACGTACGAGGAGATTGACAGGCTTCAAGATCAAAAAGTAGCTTCTTTTGTTCATCACCTGAGAGAACTTGTCCCCCCTTTACGGCCATGCGTTTGCAAACCCTTCCTGCAATCCTCGCTTCTATTTCACTTTGAAGGGGAGACTCATCCTCCTCAAAACTCTCAACCAATGCCATCAGAGCTTGGGACGGATTTCCCCCCAATATCAATGCAGGTATTGCTCGCACTTTATATGCATTTGGACCAAATATCTCTATTACAAAACCTAGTTTTTCGAGGTAAGGTAATTGCTCATTTAGTAGATTTGACTTTTCTGCTGAGAGTTGAACAACAGAAGGTTCCAACAAAGTTTGAGAAGGGATGGCATGCATTTTAAACTGAGTCATAAGTTTTTCAAAAAGAATCCGTTCATGAGCTGCGTGTTGGTCAATTAAGTACAAGCCATCCGGTCCTTCTGCTATCAAATATGTCGAAGCAACCTGACCAATTAATCGCAGTAAGGGTAATTTATCGCCTGGTAAGCTTGGCTGAATATGTTCAGATACTGGTTGAGAATGGGATTCAGGTAGGTCTTCTGTCTGAATTTCTGCAGCCATATTCCAAGCGGGGTCAATAATTTGAGTTTGTGAGCCCCACAAAGTTGATGTTGATAATGTTGGCACTGGGGAATAAGCTAGTAAACCTCGCCGAATGGCACGCTGAACCTCACTAAAAACGTGATCAGGATCTTGAAATCGTACTTCTGCCTTTGCGGGATGCACATTAACATCGACAAGATCAGGAGGCACCTGGATAAAAAGCACAGCTAATGGATATCTCCCTACCATTAGCATAGTGTGATAAGCTTTGATTATTGCTGCAGTTAATGATACGTCTTGAATCCAACGACCATTCACAAAGATCGTAATTTCGCGTCGATTTGACCGAGTCAGTGAAATCGGGCTTATATAACCATTGATGTGAATATCTTCTGATTGAAATTCCAAATCAAGCATTTTCTTTGCATCTTGTAGCCCATAAAGCGCAGCTAATATTTCGCGTCTTTCATTGTTACCGCTCGTTTGAAGCTCAATTTTTCCATCGTGCAGATATTCCCAACGAATTGATGGGTAAGCTAACGCATATCGGGTAACCAAGCCGGATATGTGCCGGTGTTCTGTAAAAGCCGATTTTAGAAATTTTAATCGTGCAGGGACATTGAAGAATAGATCTTCAACCCTGACTGTAGTACCCTCAGTAGTTGCTAATGGAATAGGCACTTCAGCCTTGCCCCCCTCAATTTTCATGCATACACCCATATCAGTCATACCTGTAAACGATGTAAGTGTAAGACGCGAAACAGATCCGATGGAAGCTAAAGCCTCGCCTCTAAAACCCAATGTATTGATTTGGAAAAGGTCCTCTGTTCTATCCAACTTACTGGTGGCATGTCTCATGAGAGCTAGAGGAACCTCGGTAGCAGGTATACCAATGCCATTATCACTAACTTCAATAAGCCTCTGCCCGGAACCCTCCACTTTAAGAATAATGTGGTTAGCCTTCGCATCAATAGCATTTTCAATCAATTCCTTAACCACTGAAGAAGGTCGTTCAACCACTTCTCCAGCAGCTATTTGTGAGACAACATGATCAGGCAAGATATGAATTGGCATAGGATCTCCTTTCAAATTATAACCTTAACAATAGTTACTCACGATAAGTAATCTTTTAACGGCTGTGTTAAAATACGGGAGTATGGCGATTTCTGAACATCTTTTACAAATACTTGACACACTTCCAGATAAACCTGGCTGCTATCTAATGAAAGATGCATCTGGAGGTATCATCTATGTTGGTAAAGCAATTAACCTAAAGAATCGAGTTAGGTCATATTTTCACGAGTCTAACGAGCATTCCTATAAAACTATTCAATTAGTAAATAATATTGCAGATATTGAATTTATTGTCGTTGGTTCAGAATTAGAGGCCCTGATTCTAGAAATGAATTTAATTAAACTTCATCGTCCTAGATACAACGTCCGTTTAAAAGACGATAAGCGATATCCATACATCAAGGTTAATTGGCAAGACCCTTTCCCAAAATTAAATGTAACACGCAAAATGGTTGATGATAGTGGACGTTATTTTGGTCCGTATACTTCTGTATGGGCGGTACATCAAACACTTGATGTAATTAGAAAGATCTTCCCTTATCTCACATGCGCACGTGAAATCACAGGCAAAGATGCACGTCCTTGTCTCTACTTCGACATAAAACTTTGCCTAGGTCCTTGTATCGGTGCTATCGACCAGGTAGGTTACCGGCAAATGATCGATGATTTGTGTAAATTTCTTGAAGGCAGAATAGAACCAGTGGTTCAACGTCTTGAAAAAGAGATGAATTATGCTGCTGAGATATTACATTATGAAAAAGCGGCCACAATCCGAAATCAAATTCAAGCTATAGATCGGGTCGTAGAAAAACAAAAAGTAATATCTAGTGAACAAAAAGATTCTGATGTAATTGCGATGGCACGTGCTGATGGAGAGGCGTGTGTTCAGATTTTCTTTGTCCGCTCAGGTCGTTTAATTGGCAGAGAATACTTTATTCTTGAAGGAACTGAAGAGGAAAAAGACGAAGAAATTCTAGAGGAATTTGTCAAACAGTTCTATTCTCAAGCTGCTTATGTCCCTCAATCAGTTTGCCTTCCACGGGAATTAGAAGAAGCCCAAATAATTAATCAATGGCTTAACACACGCCGTGGAAATGATAAGGTTGAGATTAGTCTACCTCGTCAGGATTCTTCTAAGGACTTAATAGATATGGCAACAGAAAATGCTGTAGAAACGCTAAAGGCACTGCGCACAAGATGGCAAGCTGACAAAGACAAGCAACATGAAGCTCTCAGTGAAATTCAAAAGGCACTTAGATTGATTGATGTACCCAATCGTATTGAATGTTATGATATCTCAAACTTGCAAGGCACATCAACTGTAGGAAGTATGGTGGTGTTTGAGCAAGGTGTTCCTAATAAAAAAAATTATCGGAGATTTAATATCCGCACAGTCGAAGGACAAGATGACTTTGCTAGTATGGAAGAAGTATTAAATCGACGTTTTCGCCATTGGCTTTCAAGCCAGGAACAAAAAGATGCACCTGGCACAAAGCCAGACCTAGCTTTCTCACTACTGCCTGACTTGCTAATCGTAGATGGTGGAAAGGGACAGCTTGCCCGCGCTGTTAAGGTATTGGAAGATTATCATTTAACCGATAAAATAAATGTTGTAGGCCTAGCAAAGCAAGAAGAAGAGCTTTTCCTTCCTAGAGAAATAAACTCAGTTCGTTTGGATGATCATTCTCAAGGATTTTACTTGATTCAGCGGATTCGTGATGAAGCACATCGTTTTGCAATCACAGCTCATAGAAGTAAACGTGGAAAGGTAGGCATGGCTTCTCGACTAGACAACTTATCTGGGATAGGACCAAAAAGAAGAAAAGAACTTTTGTTACGATTTGGTTCGATTGATGGGATAATAGCAGCCACAGATAAAGAAATTTCGAGCATCAAAGGCATCACATTGGAGATGGCTCAAGCAATAAAAGCACAATTGGAGTGAGAATGGGAAATAAAAATTTGAATTCAAGTAGTAAGGGTTATAAAATCATCACCGTCACCTTAGCAGTTATCATCATACTTGCCATGGTTTTATCCATGATTAGATTTTAATTGTGGATTTTAAGCTGGAGGACAAAATATGAGTAGCATTGATGCGTTGGGAAATGAGTTCATTACGAACACAAAGTATGAAAACTTGAATCCATCTCCTGAAACAATGGGAGAGCTCTTTCCAAAATATCTTCAACCAGCCAACCCTGCCTGGGAAAAGATTAACCTTCCACAACCCAAAGATATTACACTTGGTCATTTTGATCTTAGAATGGCTATCGAGGAACGTCGCTCTATACGTCGTTATGCTGATACTTATATACATTTGGATGAGCTATCCTTTTTACTTTGGATGACACAAGGCGTTAAAAAGGTGTCTGAGAAATCAGGCATGACTTTACGAACTGTCCCATCTGCGGGCGCTCGACATCCATTTGAAACCTATATGTCGATTAACAAGGTTACAGATTTAAAACCTGGTTTATATCATTTTCTGGCAGATATCCATCAGTTAGAGATTGTAAGACTGGGTTCAGATGTCAATTTATTGCTAACCGCTGCTACCTTGCAACAAAAACATGTCGCCAACAGTGCAGTTACATTCATTTGGGTTGCGGTCCCATATCGTACGAGTTGGCGTTACAGCTCACGTGCCTACCGCTACCTTTACATGGATGCAGGACATGTTTGTCAAAATCTTTCTCTGGCAGCTGAGGCAATTGATTGCGGAATCTGCCCCATTGGTGCCTATCATGATGATTTGGTTAATGAATTGGTGAAAGTCGATGGGACCAATCAATTTGCTATTTATTTGGCATCTCTTGGGAAAAAACCACAAGAAGAAATTTGAGTGTTAGAGAAATCATTTGTTGATTATTTAGTATTAATATCAGCAGGAACAGAGTGGCGTTCATTATTGCCACTCTTTCCAGATGCAAAACTAGAACAATCACCCTATGGTCAATTCTTTTTCGCAGATTTGCTGAAGTACCGGGTTGCATTTCTTCATAGCGGTTGGGGAAAGGTAGCGACAGCAGGAGCCACACAATACACAATTGACAGTTGGAATCCAAAACTCCTCATTAATCTAGGGACTTGTGGCGGCATTGAAGGGAAAAATACTTTATACTCACTGATTCTTGCAGAAGAAACCATCATCTATGACATAATTGAGGGCATGAATTCCTTTCAAAAGGCGATTGATCATTATTCCACAAAAGCAAATTTGGATTGGCTGGGGATTAACCTTCCTCCCTCGATCAAACCAATGAAGATGTTCTCAGCTGATCGGGACATTCGGCCTGAAGATGTTGCCTCGATTTTAAAAAGAATGGGGGCAACAGTAGGCGATTGGGAATCAGGTGCCTTTGCGTGGGTGTGTAATCAAAATCAAAAGGACTGGTTGGTTATTCGAGGTGTTACGGACTTAATCAGTGAAACATACGGAGAAGCGCTTGGGAATGTTTCTCTTTGGCGTGAAAGAGTAGCTTCCGTTATGCAATCTTTGCTTGGCTTGCTGCCATGGTTTTTAGATCGTTATTCACAAACTCATTAAAAACACTAAAGACCTGCCTTGTCTCATAGCCATGGCAGATCTTCTCTTTTCTTAGTTCGGTTTTTATCTACCTAATCGAGCTCTTTCCTCCTCCACAATATTGTGATCAAGTTTAATAAATAAAGGTTCTGGTTTATTAAAGGGTTTCCCCGCCGATAAATTACTTGCCTGCCAAAGGTCGATGTGAAAAGCTGTCATAGATTCATCGGGGTTGTATTCTAAAATTAAATGCGCACCAATTGAATCTTTAATTAATCTTGTCGGCTGGGAACCAAATATTGGTTTCTCATAAGCAAGAATCTGATGCAATCGCTCACATGTATGTGGAATGAATGGAGAAAACATAATTTTTAACCAATCGATTGCTTGAATAGCTGTAAATACAGATTTAGCTGCTTCATTCCTATCTTTTTTGATCTCAAACCAAGGCGAATGCACATCCAAATACTTATTAACTTCTGAAGCAAGTGCCATAGTTTCCGCCAAGGAAGCCCTTAATTGTACTTTTTCTAGTTTTTCAGCTACTACTTCAAAACCCGATTTAATTGTCTGTAACAAGTGCTTATCTGAGTCCCTTAACTCTCCCGGATCTGGAATTATACCTTCCCAGTGTTTATAGGTAAAAGATAATACACGATTAACAAGGTTTCCCCAAGTTGCAACCAACTCGTTGTTGTTACGTTGATAGAATTCTTCCCAATCCCAATCCGAATCACGGTTTTCTGGCATTGAAGTGGTCAAGTAATAACGAAGTGGATCAGGGTCATATCGTTCTAGGAAATCTAATCCCCATACCGCCCAATTGGCTGAGCCAGATATCTTGCGACCCTCTAAATTCATGAATTCATTGGCAGGAACATCATACGGTAAAACCATTCTTTTAGGGTCTGAACTTCCCATACCTTCATCAAAACCCGTTTTAAGTCCTATAAGTTCTGCAGGCCAAATGACTGCATGAAAGGGGATATTATCCTTACCAATAAAGTAATAGGAACGCGTATCTGTATTTGTCCACCAATCTCGCCACAGATTCCGATTTCCCATCAGATGAGCCCATTCGATGGAAGCTGATAGATATCCTATAACAGCCTCAAACCAAACATACAAGCATTTTCCTTGCCAGCCATCTTCAGGAACAGGAATTCCCCAATCCAGATCTCGTGTGATTGGTCTTCCCCGCAAGCCATCAGTCATGATTTGTCCCAAGGATTGGCGCATAACATTTGGACGCCAATATGATTCTTTTTCTTTGAGAAAATCAACAATTTCTTCCTGAAGCTGGCTCAAGTCAAGGTAAAAATGCTGGGTATCTTTCAGAACTGGGGTAGATCCATCTACTTTTGAACGTGGATTTTGTAATAGTTCAGGATCAAGCATCTGCCCACAACGTTCGCATTGGTCTGAGCGCGCATCTGGATTGCCACATATATAACAGGTTCCCTCCACGTAGCGATCTGGTAGGAAACGTTCCTGTGATGTTGAATACCATTGTCTTTCAGTCGCAGTGTATAAGTACCTATTCTTCTTAAGAACTGTAAAAATTAACTGTGCAACTTTAAAATGATTCTCTGTGTGCGTGCTTGTGAAAAGGTCGTATGTTAATCCTAATTTTTGGAAAAGGGTGATGAAATTTTGATGATATTGTTGATAGATTTCCAATGGGTTAGTACCTGTTGCATCTGCCTTAACTGTGATCGGAGTGCCATGAGAATCTGAGCCTGATACCATTAACACCTGTCTGCCGCGCATTCGATGATACCTTGCGGAAATATCTGCAGGCAAGTAAGATCCTGTCAGGTTTCCAACATGGATGTTCGCGTTGGCATAAGGCCAGGCAACTGCAATAAGGATATGTTCTTTCATGGATACCTCCAATGTAAAATTACAAAATTCTATCATTAAACAAAAATCTGGCAATTCTGCCAGAATATTTCAGCTGATAAAACCGCGCATACTCCTGGCGGAGGTTGCGCTATTAATTCGGCATAACCATCTCAAATTCAAAACTAAACATAAATTAATTATACTCGTTTATAAGTATTCCTTCAATAGTCTGGATCGTTTCGGGCTTCGTAAGCGCCGAAGGGCTTTTCCTTCAATTTGTCTAATTCGTTCCCGGGTCAGAGAAAATTTTTTTCCAACCTCTTCCAATGTAAATGATCGTCCATTGTCTAAACCGAAACGTAACCTTAGAATATTCGCTTCTCGATTTGGCAAGGTAGTTAGTATCTCATCAATCTTATCACGTAACATAGTTCGATAGGTTTCATCAAGGGGAGAAGGTGAGAACTCATCTTCCACAAACATCGCCAAATCCGATTCGTCATCGTCTCCAACTGGACTATCTAATGAAATTGGAAGCCATGACACCTTAATCATCCAATCAACTTTTTGAATGTCAATTCCCATTGCATCAGCAAGTTCTTGTGAAGTAGGTTTTCGATTTAACTGCTGTTCTAATTCGAAGCTAATTTTGTAAAGTTGTCGCAAACGATCAATCATATGAACTGGAATGCGTATGGTGCGGGCTTGGTCAGCGATACTTCGAGTGATCGCCTGCCGTATCCACCAAGTTGCATATGTGGAAAATCTGAATCCTCGTTTATAGTCAAACTTGTCGACAGCCCGTATTAAACCTAGATTCCCTTCTTGAATTAGATCAAGAAAAGTAACCCCTCTCCCAATATACCGTTTTGCAACACTTACAACAAGACGTGTATTGGCTTTAATTAAATGTTCCCAAGCAAGTTCACCATCAAGAATGATGGCTTCAAGCTGATCCAATTTTGGATCAGCTTCCTCCTCAATTGCACATAACATTGCCCTTTCAGCGATCCTACCCTCTTCAACGCGCTTAGCCAAAGTAATTTCTTCTTGGAAACTTAACAGAGGAACTTGGGACATTTCTTTCAAATACAATCCAACAGTATCTTCTGTATTTACAGTTTCTAGTGTTGTGAAAAAATCGCTAAACTCTTCCAAAGATTGGCTAGCTGACTGATCTTCATCCTCTTCTGGTTGATAATCGAAAATCTCTATTCCTTTATTTTCGATAACAGTCATAACAGAATTTAACACATCTATGTCTGTATCTGTTCCGCAGATTTCCAGTAGGTCATCGAGGCAAAGGAATCCTTGTACTTCATTCTTTTCCTCTAATGCTGTGAGGATATGCTTCATCAGTGTTTCCTGCGATTTATTCATTTTTGGTTCCAAAAATTTGTCTAATTAATAGTTAAACTAAAATTGTTGACCGTTATAGGTTTTGTGATAGTGTTCACAGATGGCAAGGTTTAAATTTTGACCACACTGATCACAAAGACCTTTGCAGGAAGATTGACAAACTGGATTGATAGGAAGTTCCAGAAGTAAGTATTCTCTAAAGATTTCGCCGAGATCTATATATCCATCCATGGGTACGATCATGTCCGTATCTTCGTGGCTTCGCTGAGTAAAGACATATAGCTCCTCAAATTTTGTTTCCACATGAGTAAAATATTCAGTCAAGCAGCGCCCACAGATAGCCTCTATCTGACCTTCGATTTCTGCTTCAAGTAAGAGTCCTTCACGAGTCCGAGAAAATCTAAAAAAACCTTTCAGTAGTCTAACATTTAGATCCGGATCAATAAAAATCTCAGGATAATCTATTGAGAAATCCCGATTGAATCCAATGGGTTTATTCAAGAAATAGCCAATATTTGTGCGAAGTGAGTAGCGATTCTTTACCATGAATCATCCCTAAAATTAAAATACGTTAAAATTATACCAAAAGGTAAAAATTTAGTCAATTTTTTATTGTACGGTGTTAGCGTTTTATAGTAATGTCCCCTTTGCGTTAAGTTAAAATGTCCCCTTGGA
>CAZJLN010000048.1:6653-12682 GCA_964546745.1 uncultured Anaerolineaceae bacterium | reverse complement strand
TCAGATGATTTCGAGGTGGTGTTCGGTACAAGAACCGCTCCCAAGCTTATTCAGTTCCGCGCAAACATGGGTACTTTTTTAAGGGTGGGTAACTGGTTTGTTGCCAAAATGATTGAATTTATGTTCTTGACCGGCGTGCTGACTGATGTAGGCTGCTCCATGAAGCTTCTTTCCAGAAAGGCGTATGAAACGATTAAGGATCATTTTACCATCGGAACATCTCATTTCAACGTGGAATTGATGTGCCTGGTTATTCTTCACAAGATCGATTTCATTGAAATCCCAGTTAAGTATGCTGAACGGGTTGGGAAATCAATGGTTACCGGCAACAAGATAGTCGCATTTTTCCTGGGTTTAAGAATGATTCTGCTCATCTTGTCCTATAGATTTGCCAGCTTCTTTACCAACAAATATAAGGTCAAGGCATAATAGACCATACGTTATATATTGTGCAGGGACGTAATTTATCCGCATGTCCAAAACGCAGGGTTATTTAGAAATCAGATTTGATGAGGGGATGCTTGAGGCAAGGAATCGGCTGTGGAGTGTTCTGTGCAGCGATTTCTTCCAGCAGTTTATTCAGCCGGAAAACTCCGTGCTTGACATGGGAGCCGGCTATTGTGAGTTCATCAACAATATCAAGTGCGGGAAAAAGTATGCCCTGGACGTGGATGAGAGTCCCACGAGGTATGCCCGAAAAGATGTTCAGGTGTTTATCGGAGAGAGCACCAATGCGTCAGCATTGCTCAAAGGCGAAGAAGTTGATGTGGTATTTATGAGCAACTTCCTGGAGCATATTCCAACCAAGGATAAGCTGGTGCTCACCCTGGAAGAAATACGGAAAATTCTGAAACCAGGCGGGAAACTGCTCATGCTGCAGCCGAATATCCGTTTCTGCTATCAAAATTATTGGGATTATTTTGATCACCACATTCCGCTGAGTGACAGAAGCCTGGAAGAGGTGCTTAAAGCAACGCATTTTACTGTCAGGATAATCAAACCGAAGTTCCTGCCCCTGACCACGAAATCCCGATTGCCGTTAAATAGCTGGCTGGTAAAACTGTACCTCAAAATCCCGCTCGCTCAGTTCATACTGGGTAAGCAGATGTTTATATATGCATCAAAGAGCTGATTATATACCTTCTCCAGTAGGAACTTTGTCATTCTGAGGCGCAAGCCGAAGAATCTCTTCTTTCTGCTCAGGTCAGGTTCCGCGAAGAACCTCACTCTAGGTGCAAGAAAAAACGAGATCCTTCGTTTCACTCAGGATGACAAAAATAACGATCCCCTCCCATCTTCATTTTCCCTCTCAGCATCACATCAAAGTGCTCGTTGATGAAAGCCAGTCCGCCAGGTCTCTTTTTCCATACTTTCGCAACATGAACTGCACCCAGTTGAGCATAAGTTCTGGAATAGGATAACCGTCTTCAGGCAGATTCTGTGCTTTTCGGTATACCACCTTTTTCCCCAAAGCGTCCTCTGCATAAAATATTGGTTCATAATAGGGAATGGCCATATCATCCGCAACGACATACTCTGGAAATTCATTTTCAATTCCCATAAGCCAGCAGCCTTTTTGAATGCCTTCATAGCGGAATGGCGCCGGTTTCCCGTCGTTAATCATAAGCCAGCACCCTTTTCTGTGATAGATGTCGTAGCCGGGGGAAATGAGCCCGGACCCGTCAATCATTCTCTTCTGGCTGAAATACCCAATCGTTCCTACCTCAAGGGCATATACTTTCTCTCCATCCAGTACGTTGTCCCGCAGAAAGAGACCCAGCTTTTTATAACAATCAAATCTTGCGCCAAACCAGAATGATTTGTCAGCAGTTGTAACCATGGAATAAAAACTATTAACGTTCAATCTGACGAAATACAGCAGGTAGCAAGAAACAAGCATGATTGCGCAGATTGATAATATTTTTCTTATAAGGGGGGGGGACGGTTTATGTCTTGTTAAAGAAAGAATTGGCGTAGTTATGAGGTGCAGTTGACCGATAAGTGCGAAAATAATTGCGCTGGTGAGATGCCACCGGTGCTCCGGCGGCGGGGCGATGAAGCAAAGGACAATGATCATCAATGAAGGGTAGAGGTAAAATAATATTCCGGTGTAATTGTCTTTTTTTAAATGCTTTATACCGAAAGCTATCCCACCAATGATGACTATGCAATAAAGGCCTATTAAGTAAACCATCTGAGCAAACTTTATATCAAAAGGTAAAAAAATCGGTATCTTCTTGCTCAGGAAAGAAAGTAGATGAAAATTGTAGGCATCACAATAGTGGGCAAGGTACCAGAAGGCGCTTACGAAATAATGCCAGAAGCCTATAAATCCAATTTTTGCCTGTAATGACGAGGGTAAGAAGGAACCAAAATAGAAGTAGCAGAAAACGAACCAAGGTATGATGAAGATAATAAATACTGCCAGTTCTTTCCAGGGAAACTTTTTTGTCCTTAAAGCAAACATTATGGTCACGCACAGTATGAAGACGGCCGAATCCTGCCTGGTGAGAAAGCACAGTGCAAGAACAACGCTGCATAAAAGGTAGCGCTCTCTTACAAAGAGATGCGTGCTGAGCATAAATAAGAAGATAAGAAAATTGATCTCCAGTCCTATGTCTCTGAGCATGAAGGGGAAGCTGATGAGGCAAAAGATCCCCAAAAGAGGATTTTGCTTTTTAAAGATGAGAAAAACGAGAAATCCGGCCAGCGAAGCGCTGACAAAGGAGATAAGATGGCTAGCCATCGGAAGATTATCAGAGAAGAACATACAACCTGCCAGGATCAGCGTATAAAGGGGCGTTGTGGTGCTCAGTATGCGTTCATCCAAATTAAAGGTGAATTGCTTATGATGATATAAGTTGTACGCGTAGCGATAGGTGATGTAGCAGTCGTCGCCACTGTAGGGAGGAAATGTCAGGAAAGATGCTATGCCGAGAAAGATGGCAAAGAGCAAAAGGAAGGCATTTATCTTTGTGGGTAATAATCCATCAGTATTGTTTGAATCGCCCACCGGAGTCGCTCAAGTTATGATGCTATCGGGTAATATCCGCTGCTTCTTGCGGAAGAATTGCATGGTCAGCCAGCCAGTCGACAAGGTGTCGGTTCTTCCAAAAGTTGTCTGGCATCATTTTCCCCCAGTTTTGTACCAACGGGTCATTTCTCAGGGCGTTATATATATCTTTATCAAAAATCACAGAGAGTCCCTCTGGGATACAGAGAGGTTTTTTTTCAAGGCCATTGAGTTCAAAAACAAGAGTACCCTGCATGAAATATTTCAGGTGATAGTTGTTTTTAAGCCGGCTATCCATAATGAGCCAGTAGGTTAAATAATCCCTCAGATAACAGGTTATAGCAGATACAAGTATTACATCGGGATTCTTCCGGAATATGTAGTCAAGAATTTCATTTTTTGTATAAATGAATTCTTCGCCGGGGAATAAACCAGTGATTATATTGGTTGATATTCTTTCATACAGTTTTAAAAGGCTGTTTTCCGCTATGTGCTCATGGAAATAATAGCGTCCGATTACTTTATCAGTTAATCCCCAGCTATCAGTAAACCGGTATGCTGCTCCGGTTTGATAAGGAGTTTGACCCATTTGATCATAGAGCAATAATGAACCTTCACTATAATTGGTTTTGATGAATTCACCTAATAATATTTGTTGATATACTTTCCCCTCAGGATAGTTGAATCGTAAGGGGTCCCGCAGCCGGTTGATGATAAGTTGCAGATAATCCCCGGGTCTTTTGACAAATCCTTTCAGATTACCCGCAACGGGGTTTGGGGCCGGTTCAAAAGAAGCTGAATAACCACTCGGCAAAAGAATGCCTAAGAAGGCAAATAATAAGATAATGACGCAGCTCGCCTTTTCGATCGTTTTAAATCTTTCGCAGATTTGCCCGATGCCGGTGACCGTGTAGACATAGATGATGGGAATTACGGGGACGAGATGACGATAGAAAGGCTTAAATATTCCTTCTGAACCGCCCAAGACAACCCACAACAAATAAACAGCAGCAAAACAAAGTAGAATAGCCCGGTTCCTTTCCCGATTCCATCGTTTCCAAAACAGAAACAGCATTGGAGCAACAAATACATACAAATAATGGCTTTTGAACAAAGCATGGATATAAAGTAATCCTTCAGAGAGCTTACCGGTATAGATCTTTATATAGAAAGGACTGGGCAGGAAATCATGAAAATAAAAGAGTCTTAGGATAATGATGGTGAGAAATACTATGATAAATAAGAGAGAGGAACGGATTATTTCCTTGCGCCTTTCCCTATATATATAGAAAACAGGCACGAGTCCAACCAGTAAAAACATACCTTCCGGCCTGGTAAGAACCAGTAGTAAGGAAATAACCGGCCAATAAATGAATCGGTCTTGTTTTAAGCATATTAAAATGAGGCAAAGAAAAATGAGGGTGTAAAGGGCTGTTTCAAGGCCCATCTGGTTCCAGAATAAAAAAGGTATGCTTAGGGAGGTGAGGAAAGAAGGGAAAATAACCCATGGCATCCGGCGGGTAAAGCATCTGGTTATCGCATAGATTACAAGGAGTGAAAAACAGCCAAGAACTATACCTAAAATCTTTGAGGCAACAAGTATGTTGAATCCAGATTGAAGAAAGAGGATTAATAAATACAGCCAGGTGAATGAACTGCAAGCCTCTATTCTATTGCCTGCATTGAAGGAATAGCCGTGACCGCTAATTATGTTTTCCGCGCATCTGAAATAGATAAACGCATCCTCTTCAACAAAGCTGTAGTTGAAGAGAGAGAAACAAAAATAAAATAGCACAATTATAAGGATCGACTTATCTATAAAAACCCTCATTGTAATTATCCAGTCCTTAATGACACTTTCTCATAGATTACATATCCGCTGCCTTCGAGCACCTTCCGGTAATGAGAGTCAAGTTGACTTTGCAATTCATTAAATTCCCGGGTTGAGTCGGGTCCGGAAATCCATTGGCGGTCATTTAGAATGCTGATGACGAAGCGGGAATTGCCTTCGCTGAGACTTTTGAGGAATTTCTGTCGCAGCTCCTGTATGTAGCTACTTGATACCGGATACAGGAAAAGAATGTCATAAGGGTAGGGCGTGGCAATTTCGGCTTTTGCGAGCAGCATGGCATGTATCGCGCCACCAGTGAAATCCAAAGGTTGGACGGTATCGCCAGGTTTCATGTGCGACTGCAGGTATCTAGCGATCTCGCCAACTCTTCCATTTTGAGGGTTCCAGCTCTGATAACCCGCTTGAGAAAATTGGGCATAATACTGCTCGGGTATGAGAATGCGAAAGACAATCGTCACCAAGAGTATAGCCGCGGGATAAAGGCGCTTTAATGTGCTGCCGCAATTGAGTTGAAAGACTAAACAAAGAGAGCTCAGCGATGTAACAAAGTAATAAAATAACAGCCAATGATATTGCCAGAATTTCCCGGCAAAAACTGGATAAATGCTGTACATGACAGCTAGTCCTACAAAAAGAAGAACATATCTTTTTTGAGCGTTTGTTAGGGTTGAATGGAAAAGAGCGAGATAAACACCCAGTCCGGCAGGCACGAGCCACAATGTCTGCGATCCCAGCTTGCAATATTCATTAATAAGGTAAGCGATACGATGGATTCCGGGGATGACTTCAAAATTGCCTGACAAACTCCCAAAGAGAGGCCAGTAATTGACTGCCATATCCAGAAATTGCGTAAATGCACCAATGCGCCAAAGGTAAAGGAACATGATGATGATCGGGATTGCGAAGCCGAGTAGTGCAGCCAGAAGAATCTTAATTAACAGAAAGAGTGTGGAACCTCTGTTGTTGTCGTGCTGCGCGGCTTCCCATGCTTGAAATAAAATTACCAAAGGGAATCCAATCAGCGCATGAGGTTTAATAGTGGCAGCAAACCCAAAAAGGAAACCAACAAGGATGGATTTAATAAAAGTATTTAATGCAGGCAAAGAAGAGGCAATAAAAACAATCGAAAGCTTTGAAAATAATGAAATTAAAAAATCGTTATTG
>CAZJLN010000048.1:0-6643 GCA_964546745.1 uncultured Anaerolineaceae bacterium | reverse complement strand
CAAAAGTCCCTTTGCATACTAATTATTGGACCATATCCGAGATATAACAAACCAAAAAGAACTGAGCTGCACCAGGCAACCCGCCAGCTTATTTTGTTCAAGCAAAGCCAGGTCATAGTTAAAATGGCGCTTAAATAGAGAAGGTCGAAGCATCTAAAAGCAAGATCGCTATAACCGAATAAACGCCCGACCACTCGATAAATGAGGTAGGTTCCCGGCAGATTGACGTCAAATAAATCACGGTACGGGACATAATTGAAGTGATCAATCAGGTACGCAAAATACATGAAAATCGGCGCATCATGCACCATGTGCCATTTCAATGATAGGAGCGCAATGATTGCCAGAAGAATGCTTAAGGGTATAAAGATGATGACAAAAAGTCTGTTATTCATGATCCTGTTTGCTAATGTTGAATTTCTTTCATTTTCTGGAAAATATGCAGATGGTTATGCTTTTGCGGCGCAGTACCTAAAACTTATCCAGCCAGGGGTGCAGGTATCCTGCGTTATATCGACGATCTTCCCCCCGTTGTTTTTGAGGAAATTTAGCAGTTCTTCCTGTTCGATTCCATAGCATTCGCTTATTGGTTCCATATGGACTACCTGCAGCAGAGTGTCGGGAACCGCTGCTCGGATTATTTTCCCTATGCCCCTTTTTATCTTAAGCTCGGCTTTCTCCGGGGCTGGGATTGCAACAGGGGTGCTGGGCAGTTGAAATACTACTAAGCCCTGCGGGGTAAGCAACCTGATAAATTCTTGTATATATTGTTTGGCGTAGCGCGGTTCCATGTGCTGAAGCGTAATGTTAGAATAAATGAAATCAAAACTATTATCGGCAAATAAGCTGAGATCAGTCGCTTCATTCAGATGATACGTGCATTTGTCACCATGTTGATTGTATTCCTTGGCCAGGGCTATCATTGATGGGGCTATGTCAATCCCATCAACCTGAGCGAAATAGCAGGTGAGCGCCTGGGTGAGCCTCTCCACACCACAGCCGAAATCAAGTGCTCTCCCTCGCGGCAGAGAGACGCCCAATGATTCGATATACTGCATGACCGCGTCAATTTCACGTGCGCCATTCTTGAAGAACTCTTCCTGATTCCATTTTTCCCCTTCTTGTCAGGTGCCTGCAGTATTGCCCATAACGGGTCCAATTTACCAAATGCATTCCAATTTTTCTTTAAGCTCTTTATGTCCATTGCTTAACCACAAAAAAGATATTGCTTTTTATTGTATATAGCCAAGGGCTTTGAGTTGGTCAGTAAGATCTTTATTTATTGGGACGTTCTCTTCCACCTTTGTTCTGCTTTTTTGCCTTGCTGTATTTTCTTCTCTTATTTCGATTAACCTGCCCGCCATAATTTTAACCACTTCAGAATGCTTATTTGATAGGTTATTCATTTCCTTTGGATCATCGATAAGATTGTACAACTCGTACGTACCATCTAATCCATACATTAGCTTGTAATCATTTTGACGTAACGCGTCTAGATGCCTCCCCCAAAAATTAGCATACGAAAAATACACAATATTATTATTGGCTTTGAAAAGAAGCTGCTTGAATAAATTCGATGAAAGCAGATTTTTGAAGCTTTTACCCTGGCTCTTGTACTGAAACTTACAATTTAGTAAGTCCAGCACTGTATCCATTATGTCTAAGTGCGATACAATATTGTCAACCTTTTTCCCCTTGGGGATGCCTGGGCCGGCAATGATCAGAGGCACGTTAACCAGTTCCTCATAGAAGAAATGGCCATGACACCACCATCCATGCTCTCCAAAAAGTTCCCCATGATCCGATGTGAAGACAATGTATGTATCATTAAGCAAGTCTCTATATTTCAAAACATCTAAAATATACCCCAACCTTTGATCAACTGATTCAACTTCCTTCGTGTATAATTCCTTCAAATACCTTTGTTCAATGCTTGTAAATTCACCGCCTACAAGCAAGAGTTCTGAATAATATTTTTCTTCCTTTGGTAATTGAGCTAAGTCTAGTTGTATTTCTTGCTTGAATCTTAGGGGTGGATTATAAGGACTGTGAGGGTCAAAAATCCATTTCAAAGCGAAAAATCTGCCTTTAGCTTCAGAAAGCAAATAATTTAAAAAACCATACATTTGTTTATGACAATCCACCTTGCTATCTATTGAAGTAACACGTTCAACAGCCGTTTTTTGATTTTTGGTCAATTCTGCGAACGTTTTTATTTTCTCAAAACCTTGCATCGTATTTTGTCCGAGGACAACATCTGTCTCGGTATCCATTTTTACATCGTATCCGGCCTGTCTTAACAATTCAGCCGGCAAGATTTCTTCATCAGATACTAAAGGGATATTCCATTTCTTTTCTGGTATAGCTTTGCTAATATAGCTTGTTGGGTAGTTTCCTGTAAATAGACTTACAGCTGATGGTGTTGTCCATGATGCTGTGACGTATGCACTTTTAAAAAGCACACCATTTTTAGCTAGCCAATCTATATTGGGAGTGTTTGCAGACCCACCATAACAGCCAAGAATGTCCTTTCTTAGAGCATCAGAAACAATCAAAACAACGTTATTACCTTTTTGAGGAGTGTCAAAATGAACAAAAAGGTAGGCGGATACAGAAATAGTCAAAACTAATCCGATAATATATCCCGATATTTTCATATGTCTTTTTTGAAAAATTTATAAGATATCACTGTTCATTAAAAATTTTAAAATTTTTTTAATGAGATCGCTTCGTCGCTTATGCTCCTCGCAACGACCAAATTGGCGCGTTATTGCTTGATTTTGTCATTGCGAGCGAAGCGTGGCAATCCCGTTTATGGACAAGTCTGATGGTCAATATTGTGTATTTCACCTTTCAGTCCAATAAAGAAGCTGTCACACATTATAATCCAAGTTCTACAAATACCCCAGCGCTTCCAACTGCTGTTTTGTTGCATCGTCCATGACGGGTGGTTCTTGCGATTTCTTATCAGTTGTTTCATCTGTTTCCACAGTATGTCGCGCAAGCGTGTTTTTATAGGTCTGTAAGATCTGCTCCCGCTCCTTCAGTGCATCTGCAAAGAGATTCTTTTGCTCGCCCGGGTCTTTTTTAATGTCAAATATCTTTATCTCGCCGGTATGCGCGTTCTCAATGAGCTTCCACCGTCCCATTCTCATGCCCCGCTGCCATTGATTGATGAAATGAGTGCAGAACAGAATGGCTTCGTCAGTCGTCTTTCGCAAGAGGCTTGTGCCAAGCATAGTGGAAGGTATTTTAAGCTGCAAAAAGTCCAGAATGGTGGGGGCGATATCAATGCCGCTGACTATCGTTTTCCTGGTTTCATTGTCGAGATGATCCTTCCAGTACAAGATGAGGGGGATGTGTATGGTTTCATCATAGAGTTGACAACCATGATGGAAGCACCCGTGTTCCAAGAATTCCTCTCCATGGTCTGACGTGATGATAATAAGGCTGTCATCAAGAATATTCATCAACTCCAATGTATGAAGGAGCTTCTCAATCTGGGCGTCAACATATCGAATTTCGCTGTCGTACAATGAGACCAGATAGTTGACATCATTCTCAGGTAGGGGTATCGGAGTCGGTAAACCGGAAAAGGTGTGGTCTTGCTTATATTTTGTTCGAATTTCCCGTTCGCCGGTAAGGGCATACACATCACCCTTCTTGACTATGGGGCCTACGGCGGCCTCGCCGGAGAAAAAATTGTAATCAACCGCCGGCTGGTATGGACAATGGGGATCCAGGTAATGGATGTAAAAGAAATTCTTTCCGGTTGTATCGAATGCGGTTTCGAGAGAGTTTGTAACCGCTTGCGTCACAAGCTCTGTGGTGTTACCAGGTTCTTTCTGTGATTTATCATGGCGGGCTGGGACAAATTGAAAATGAGTGAAACCATCCCGGAAATAATTTTGGTGATATTTTAACCAGGGATTGGAAACCACAGCAAGTGTGTTGTACCCGGCCTGCCTCAGGTATGTATGAAGTGAGGTGCTGCTGAGCGATTGTGTCCCAACCCAATAAAGGGTATTCACTTTATGAGTCAAGGAAGTTGTGCCCAGAAAAAAGCTGAAGACACTTTCCAGGGTATTGCTCGCCGTGGAATAGGCGTTCTTAAATACAATTCCTTCCTTCGCTAAACGATCAATGGTCGGCGAGGTTGGCACCTTGTAACCGTAACAGCCCAAATGATCAGCACGTAGGGAATCTATCACAATGAAAAACACGTGCTTCGGAACCCCAATCTCCCTTTGGCACCCTTGAAAGAGTAAAAAGGCAATTATGATAGCAATGACATGTCTGTGTTTCATGGATCACCGGTTCGGTTGTAGCATGATCTTTATAGGGGCCGGCTTTTCTTATGCGCTTCTTGTTCGCTCTCGCTTCCCTCTAAGCCCATCAAAAAAGCCCTTTATCTTGGCACGGACGGCCTTAAGATTCCCCCGCGCGGTTTCCCGGGGCAAAGCATAGAGCACGCTCAGCCAGAAGAAAAAGATAAACTTGAGCCAGTGGAAATAGCTACCATATTTTTTTACAAAGAGCACGGCGTTCCTTCCCATCAGGTACATACTCTTTTCATTATAGGGAACGCTGCCGAAGCTCTGCGAAACCTTGTGGTATACCTTCGCGGCCGGCACATATGCCAGCTTGAATCCCTTGTGCGCCATCCGCTGGCACCAGTCGGTATCTTCCAGGTATGATCCATATTCCTTATCGAGCAGTCCCACCGCCTCTATGGTCTTTCTTTTTACCACCATGGCGCAGCCGGTGATGAAGCTGACCTCTCCCGGCCGGTCGTAGGAAGGATGGTCCCGCTTAAACCAGCCCCGGGTTACGGAGATGGCTTCCCGGAAGCATATGTCGCCGCCTGCATACCACACCACCGAGGGGTCCTGATAGAGATATATTTTGGGTCCTGCTGCTCCAATGCGCGAATCAGACTCCGCGGTTTTGATCAGCTCATCCAGGCACGCGGCATCAAGAGTGGTGTCATTATTGAGAAGGAAGACATAATCGCAGCCAATGCTCAGTGCTTTTTCTATGCCTCTGTTATTGCCGGCAGCATAGCCCAGGTTGCACTCATTATTAAGCAGGATAATGTCAGGATACCGTGCCGCAATGGTTTCCGCGGATCCATCGGTGGAGCCGTTGTCAACCACCATGATCTCATAATTCCGGTAGGCTATTTTCTTTACGCTATCCAGGCATTCCAGGGTATCACTGAGCCGGTTCCAGGCTAAGACAATGATAATAACCTTCGGCTGAGAAGGGGCAGGTCCGGTCATCACGGTTCCAGTTCGGCAAGGGCTGCTTGTATGCTTTGCTTGACTACCTGCCAGTCATGGTGTTCGACAATATATTTCCGGGCATCGTTTGCGGCTGGTGGCGCATCCAAGACTTTTATTATTTTATCGGCAAAATCTTCAATTTGGTTATCGGTTAAAACACAAAATTTGCCTAAGGCATCTTTCGTTGCGCCTATCAAATGGCCGACTACATTTTTACCCATGGAGAGATATTCCAGCAATTTTAGGGAAAATCGCATCTGATTGCCTAGATCATCTCTCATATAGATTAGGGTGATATCAGATGCGGCAAGATACTCGGCCACCGTGCTTTGAGGTACCAGGCCGGTGTAGGTCACCGCTTGGATGTTGAGATCCGCGGCCATTTTGTGAAAGTGTTCCTGCAAAATACCGCCTCCGATGACAAGGAGCACACTATCACTCCGTTTCTGTTCAATCAGCTTTGCTGTTGCGAGAATTTTATCTAGATCCCTCGAACCTCCCCAGTCCAGGCTGCATACATAACTGATAACATTTTTATCCTTTAACCCTAAGCGTGCTCTTATCCCGTCCCGATCATATCGAGCAGGATCGAAAACGGCGGTATCTATAGCCTGAGGAACTATGATGACTTTCCGAGCACCGACCCTTCCGGCCTCTTCTTTGATCCTCTGATTGTGGGTGGTGACGACATCGGCAAGGCGCGGCATCCATCGTTCTGTCCACCTGGTAATGGCTTTTCGAAAGGCGGTCGGCTGATACGCAAAATCAAGATCGTCCCAGTCGACCATCACCTTTTTCCCCCGCAGTTTTGCCACAATGATACAGGGAATATTAACCGGGAGGAATTTGTGGATAAGGAGCAGGTCGTAAGCTATCAAAAGGCAGTAACGGAGTCGCGCCAAGCATGCAAGAAAATATCCTGGAAGGTTATATGATTGTGTGATGGAGATAACGGAGGGGTCGTCGCCGGAATAGTTTGACTCCATGTATCGCACGTCATGTCCGAGCGATTTGAGAAGCGCATAGAAACCCCTTGCCCTTATCTTTAAACCCGATCGTGAATCCAAGGGATTAATTTGCAGTATTTTCATGGGAGTTGCGGGTTACAGGTTGCAGGGTTCATGAGGAGGTAATTATGAATTAACCCAAAGTAAATGGTCATTCTGCGGCTTGACCGCAGAGTCCAGTGTTTTTATTGGATCCTGCGATCAAGTCGCAGGATGACAAACCCTGGAGTGTCATTTCGAAGTTGCTTCAGCGACTGGGAAATTTTATAAGATTTCTCCCTCCGGTCGAAATGACAAGCTATGCTACAAGCAAAAGATAATGAGATGGAGGGCCATGCTCTGATGGTCGAT
>CAZJLN010000047.1:0-12765 GCA_964546745.1 uncultured Anaerolineaceae bacterium | reverse complement strand
CTAAGCTGAGTTCTAAACAGGTCTGGTAGGCTGAGGCATAACCTCAATGCCCGGTTGCCCAGGAATGGATTTTCCTCTTTTGGCAGAACAAGATACCGAAGCGATTTATCCCCCCCAATATCCAATGTCCGCAGTGTAACAGGGTTGCCCATGGCGTTTGCCAGAACCTTCTTATAGGCTTCAAATTGTTCTTCTTCTGTTGGCATGTGCTCGCTTTCCATGTAAAGGAATTCGGTCCGGAACAAGCCAACAAAATCGCTATATTTATGACCATCATCCGGTTCTATAGAGCCAATATTCAAACCTACGCTATACTTTTCTCCGCTAGCTACCAGGGGGATTTTGTCCAGGAATTCACTGGTTTCGCGTTCTTCTTTGATATATTGGGTCAGTTTCATTTCAAATTCGCGGATGGTTTCATCTTCTGGTTCAAGCAGGACTCGACCAGCCAGTGCGTCTACAACGATTATTTCACCATCTTTCATGATTTCGGTTGCATCTGTCACACCCAAAACGGCTGGTATCTTGTATCCACGCGCAATGATAGCGGTATGCGAGGTTGCTCCACCCACCTCAGTGATGATTCCCATAACATGTTTGCGGTCAAGTGTGGCAGTATCGCTAGGAAGTAAATCATGCGCCACAACAATCACTTTCTCCGGTAAATGTGCAAGGTTATTTTCCTTTTCACCTTTTAATATACGCAACACCCGGTTGCGCACATCTCGTAGATCTGCAGCCCGTGCTGCGATCAAGGGGTCCTTTGCTTTGCCCAGCAGGATAGCAAATTCTGTATAAACCATGTCAACTGCATAATCTGGCATGGAATGATCGCTAAAGATCATATCCTTAACGCCTTCCTCTACCTCTTCATCATTAAGAATTTCAATGTGGGCAGTGAAAATTTTCGCTTTTTCAGGAGATTCAGCTGATAAGGATGTGACAATTGCTTCAAGTTCAGCTTCTGCAGCTTGAACGGCATCTTTATACTTATGATATTGTTCTTTTTCCAGACCCGCCTCAAAATACGATTCATGCACATCAGCCGTAAAGGCTTTGTAAACAAATACTTTTCCCAGGGCAATACCCCTGGATACAGGGTTACCTTTAAGGATTCTCATCAGCGCTCCTATCAAAAATTAATTTTTATATTTAATTGAATATTTACTAATCTTCACCAAATTTGGAATCGACCAATGCCAACAATTTATTGACGGCATCCTGCTCGTCTGGTCCGTCAGCAGAAATTTCAATAGGTGTGTTGACTGATAGTCCTTGTGCTAAAATCTTGATGATGGATTTTGCATTGGTTTCCAATGCGTCCTCAGTGTCCAGCCGCTTGACTGTCACTTTAGATTCAAATGTCTTTGCCAGTGCCACAAACTCAGAAGCTGGTCTTGCATGCAGCCCTGAGATGTTCTTGAGAACAGTTTGTTTTGTATACATAATATTTCTCCTTGTTAATTTTAATGGGTCAGGACAATAGCCTGTTCAATTTTGTCTCTTAAAAATTTGGATGCGCTTGAGATAGTTTCTTTTACATCTCTCTTCCCGTCATACCAAAACTCACCGGTAAACATACGTACGCCCATGCCCCATAGCAGACGGATGCAATCCAAATATTCCGTGTGTCCGTTACCAAAATTCATATCCCTATACACGCCAGGCTGAGTCTCCTTGAGATGCGCTGCAAAGATATGTCCCCTACCGCTCTCGATATCAGCCAATAAATTGGTTCCATACATAACAGATGCGTTTTTTAGGTTGCCAATATCTGGATAAATGCCTAAATAGGGAGAATTGATCAGTTTCACATACCGCATGGACTTCTGCACAGTATCCATAAAGGCAGTTTCCATCGTCTCAAATGCTAAAATCACCCCATACTTGGCTGCATATTCTGTGGAAATAGCAAGGTTCTCTTCAAAATAGGAAGTTGTGACATCATCACTTGCTTCGTAATAGACGTCATACCCCGCTAGTTGAATAATCGCCACGCCAAGCCCTGCTGATAGGTTAATAGCCTTTTTCATGATTTCCATGGAGCGCTCCCGAATAATTACTTCGTGTGATCCCATAGGAAAGCGCCTATGTCCACTTAGGCACATAGTTTTTATCGGTACGCTTGTTTCATCAACCAGCCTTCTCAATTCTTGAATTTGAGCATCAGACCAAGTTAACCTTTCTAATCGCATGTCTGACTCATCCACGCTGATTTCAAGTCGGTCAAATCCACACTCCTGCGTTATCAAGAGTTTCTCTCGAAAACTCATACTGGAGGGCAAGGCTTTTTCGTATAGCCCTAGTGTATACTCCTTCAAAATATCACCTCGTTTGTCCATAATAGGCGTTTGCACCATGTTTTCGGAGATAATGTTTATCCAGCAATTCTTTCTGCATAGCTGGTAGATCCCCACGAGTCAATACCAGATCGTGCCATGCCATAAAGGCTACTTCTTCCATCACGACCGCATTGTGCACGGCTTCATGTGCGTCCTTGCCCCAGCTAAAGGGTCCGTGGCTATACACAACCACCCCAGGGACCATATCCGCGTTTAAACCTGAAAATCGTTCGATAATCACCTTGCCAGTTTCCAGCTCATACTCACCAGTTATTTCTTCTGAAGTAAGTTTTCTTGTGCAGGGAATATCACCATAAAAATAATCTCCATGCGTCGTTCCCAAAGCTGGAATGTCCCTTCCTGCCTGTGCAAAAATCGTAGCCCAGCGCGAATGTGTGTGAACCACACCGCCGATATTGGTAAAAGCCTTATACAATTCCAGATGTGTGGGGGTATCTGATGAAGGTTTCAAATGTCCGTCTACTATTTTTCCGTTCAGGTCAACTACCACCATGTCATCAGCAGTCATTTGATCATATTCCACCCCTGAGGGTTTAATCACAACCAGACTTTTTTCACGGTCAATACCAGATACATTACCCCAGGTAAATGTGATTAATCCAAATTTTGGTAGTAGTAGGTTTGCTTTTAATACCTCTTTTTTTAATTGATCAAGCATGGCTCTACCTCTTCTTACAAAATATATTTATAGATAGCTTTGGCAATTCCATCTCGATCAAAATGATCTGCAATTGCCAGAGCTGCTTCCTTGACACTATCGCAGGCATTTTCCATCGCGATCGGAAAGCCTGCCTCTAAAAACATGGGAAGGTCATTAAGATAATCGCCGAATACACATAACTCATTCTTATGAATACCCATAATTTCTCTTAACTGGGCAACGCCTACACCTTTGTCAACGCCAGCAGCCATTACGTCAAGTAAACCTTCTTCTGAGCTTGTAAAATCGATTCCATCGACTGTCTTCAAAAAAACCGACGCTTCTTCAAAATCGCCTGGATGGATCTCAAAGATTAAGATTTTGTAAATATCTCCATTAACAACCTGGTGATCATTCTCAAAATATTCGATTGGAATGGCTGCCAAACCATTTTCAACAGCAATTTGGTTGTATTGTAAAAAACGCTCAATGCGTATGCTGTTTTTTGAAAAATAACATGCATCTCCAGTCAATGCCGAGTAATCGTATGAGTGTTCTTTAGCAAAATCCAGGATCTGCATAGCTAGCTGACGGTCAATCGGACGTGACCATAACACCTTATTACAGTTTGAATCTACAATCGCTGCACCATTCGTAGAGATTACAGGGCCTTCGATAGACAAGTCTTTCACGTAAGCTTCTAGCATTGTAAAAATTCGTCCGGAACAAATGGTCACGAATATTCCTTTTTCCTGCGCCTGGTGAATGGCTTCCAGGTTTGTTGGGGAGATTTGTTTGTGAGAGTTGAGAAGAGTTTGGTCAAGGTCGCAAACAATGGCTTTAATACCTCCTCCAAGCACCCTTAATTCATCAATGTTCAATTGAATCCTTAAAAACAGCTTTATTCCTTGTGGAATAAAGCTGTATATATCTTTTTATTTTTTGAACTTTACATCAAGTCCGCGTTCTAGCAAGTTCTTCTTGATCTCATCAGCGGACATTACATTTTTTAATCCAATCACAGGGATGCCTCGTTTCGCTGCATCCTCAAACATGGATAAGAAATTTAATGGGCAAAAAACGATATCAAAATCCTTTGCTGTGCTTTTTCCCTCAGCAATTGAGCAGTGATGGATTCTTGTGACGTTCATGTTGAGTTCTTTGGACACTTTTTCCACTGCCATTTTCATTAATAGGCTCGAACCTGCTCCGTTTGCACATGTTGCTAATATTGTTGCCATAATTTCTCCTTCTTTACTACTTAATTTTCTTCGGTTTTAGATTTATTTTTGCAGGGGTGAAAGCACCGAATTTCATCCACCCCTGCAAATAGGGTTTCTACTTACTTGGTGTCAATTATACTTCCATACATTTCAGCGTTTTACGCCTCTTCTGCCTTCTTGGCTTTGTAAGCTTCATAATCCTCGGTAACAAGGAAATAACGGTCCTTGTTCATACGATATTGAATTTGCGGAACTGCAAACAGGGCAAGCGCGATGATGATAACACCAGCATAGCTTAAGTATTTCATTAAGACAGTGAACACTGGCCAAACAACAGCCCAGTCCCACATGCCAAGGTAACCACCGTAGGCAGCCATACCAACCCAACCCGCAATTAGGGCTGAGCCAAACACCTGGCACAGACCAGCCACAAAAGGCCACAGCATGGCCGCTTTGATGCCGCCCTTGTTGTTAGCAAACACTGCAATCGTAGCATTATCAAAGAACACAGGCACGAAGCCAGCGATGACAAGCACTGGGCTCTTCAATAGAATCAGGGCAAAAATGGCTAAGAATTGACCCAAGGCACCAAATAGGAAACCGATGGTGACAGCATTGGGGGAACCAAAACCATAAGAAACAGCGCAGTCAACACCAGGTACGGCGCCAGGCAGAAGTTTGTCTGAAATACCATGGAAGGACTGGCTGAGTTCGGCAACAAAGGTGCGAACGCCTAACTGCAAGATAGCGAGGTAGACAGCGAAGTTGAAACAAGTATTGAGGACATAGAAGAAGAAAGACTTCCCTTCAGCCAGGAATTTCGCTGAAATTAGATAATCTTTTCCCAAAACAACCAGAATGGTCCCAAAGAAAAGGGTCATCAGGATAGATGTGGCAACCATATTCTCATTGAAGATAGATAGAAAACCAGGGAAATGCATATCCTCAAGTTTCTTGCTTTCCTTCTTAGAGCTCTTTGCCATTTTTTCTGATAACCAGGAGAATAGTTTGGTTCCGAACATCTGCTGATGGGCAATGCTAAAGCCAGCGCCGTCAGTTAATTCCTGGGTGGGTTCAACCATCAGGTTGGTACCGACTGCCCAGTATAGACCAAGGATCAATGCCATGATCAACAGAATCGGGGTCTCACCCAGTTTGGGGAAGGCAAACAGGATCAGCCAAAAGGCAGTTGAAGCCTGTTGCACCTGAACATGACCTGTGGTGAAGATGGAGCGGAATTTGGTCCATTTCTTCAAAGCCACCAGCACAATATGAAAAATAAAGGCAACTAACACCAGGATCATGACCTGACCAAAAGTGCGTCCAAATACTTCCTCAACGCCTGCTGTTACAGCGTTTTGCCCAAAATAGGGGTCAATCACCATGGCATCCAGGTTAAAGCGATCCTTTAAGCCTACAAGGATCGGGCGGAAGTTGCCAACCAATCCACCAGAACCAACCAACAGAATCATGTAACCAACGATAGCCTTGATGGTGCCAGCCAATACGTCATACCAGGGTTTCTTTAGAAGAATGTAGCCGAGTAGTACGATTAAGCCAATGAAATAGGCAGGCTGGGTAATGATATTATTTACTATAAACGTCCAGATAGTATTTAAGAATTGCATTTGTTTATCTCCTTGTAAGATAAAAAGAATAAAAAATTTGGGTTAATTGACACCACCGCATATCTATGCGTATTTCTCATCAAGCCTGAGTAAGTCTTCAGGCCCTTTGACCTTAAATAATTCTTCGATTAAATCGTCGTCTGACAGCATCGTAAACAGTTGAGCCATATTAGCAAGGTGAGCCTCATGGTTCTCAGATGCCAATGTGAAGAAAACAGTTGCAGTTTTTTCCGGATCAGAATCGTCAAATGATACAGGCTCCTCTACCTTCATAAAGCCAATGGCAGTTTTGTTAACACCCTTGGCTCCTTCCATTGAATGGGGTAGGGCAATGCCGGGTATGATTACAATATAGGGTCCGTGCTTTTCAACACAGGCAATGATCTCTTCTGCGTAAATTGGATCCAAGGTACCATCAGCTTCAAGTGGCTTACAGCCCATACGAATTGAATCGCGCCAATCCTCTGCCTTCTCAGCAAATAAATAATGTTTTTGTTCCACAAAGGTTTTTAGTAACAATTCTCATCTCCTTTATAGTATCGATCGGAATGGTGTGTTTGGCTCATAATCGAAATGATCGCTGAAGCCACGTGGGTGGTGGTATTCTCGTTTGCCCAGGTCATCCGGGTAAACATATTTACCGCCAACTTCCCAAATGAAAGGCTCGAATTTGTACTGTAAGCGGTATTTACGCATATCATACAATGCCAGGATTTCTTTGGTGTCTGCCATAAAGTTGGTCCAAACATCATAATGGATCGGGATAACTACTTTACAGCGCAGCGCTTCTGCCATGCGTAGGATATCAATAGAGGTCATCTTGTCTGCAATACCGATTGGGTTCTCGCCATAAGAGCCAAACGCCACATCAATGTCATAATCCTTTCCGTGTTTGGCAAAGTAAATCGAGTAATGCGAATCACCACTATGATAGATATTGCCGCCAGGGGTCTTGATGATGTAATTGACAGCTTTATCATCCATGTCAGTGGGGCATACTCCTCGGATATCTATATAGCCATCTGTCGTAACCAGGCAAGTGCGGTCAAAGGAATCGACTGCAATGATTTCCAGATCTTTGATCTTGATTGAATCACCGGGTTTTACAACCACACAACGTTCTGCTGGAATGCCCCATTTTAACCACATGTCCACAGATTTCTTAGGGCCAATGAAAGGAATGAGTTCAGCCACGTTTTTCATGATCGCAGCGGCATAATTGACGTCAATATGATCATTGTGATAGTGTGTGGAAAGAACTGCGTCTACTTTTTTCACAGCAAACGGATCCATCACAAATGGGCTGGCGCGCAGATTAGGCTGCAGTAAACGGACACCTGCCATATTCGCCATCTGATGACCAGCCACCATGTTTTTCACCTTCTTGGTGCGCTTACCGTTACCTAACCAGAAATCAATGCTGATGTTGGCATCACCAGGAGTTTTAATCCATAAACCTGTGCATCCCAGCCACCACATGGCAACTGTACCGGGTTTAACAACCTCTTCTTCGATTTCTTCGTTTAGCCAGGTTCCCCACTCAGGGAAAGTACTGTTGATCCATGATTCTCGTGTTACTTCATCTATTTTGCTCAAAATGACCTCCAATCTTATTTTTTACTAAGGTTTGATAATACGTTTGTATTCCTACTGATGAGTGATCTTTTTAATTATTTTTATGAGCTAGTTTCCTCCGTTCTTTTATCTAAATTTGAATATTTAATTTTTTTATAGGACAGTTTCTCGTTCCAAGCGAAGTATTTCAGTAACACAACTTCGGTCAGTGACAAGCACATTGCAATATTTAGCCCTTAAAGCACCTAAAACCGCCGCGGCCTTCCGTTTTCCACCTGAAATCCCTACAACGGTTTTAACGTCTTTGAGTTCCTCAAGGGCAATCCCAACTACTCTTTCATTAAATCCAGTGCATACTGGTTTTCCTTGGATGTCGAAAGCCTGAGCACAGATAAAACCCACCGCTCCACAATCAATTAATTGCTGAAGTTCTGCTTGGTTATCATACCCAGTCCACATGTAGGCAAAGGTCTCAGTTCCTACTGCGCCGATGCCAGTGATGATCATGTCGGCGTTTTTGGCTTTATCCAAAGTAAATTTAATAACAGGTTGTAGTTTTAGGTTTTTTGCTGATTCTCCATCTTGCATATAGAGAGGGGCATTAAGGTAAAAACCAGTGGCTTGATATCTTTCAACAATTTTTTGTGTCAAGCCAGAAATATCAATAAATGGATTTTGAACTAAAGTACCACCAATAACTTGGACAATTTCAAGATTGGGGTGGGGGAAGCCCCTTAAACTGTTAATAGCCGCTGCAATTGATTTTCCCCATGATATCCCAACAATTTGAGATTCTTTGATGTGATTATCGATATAGTGAGCTGCAAAATTCCCCATATGGTGAAGTATTTTGTTATAGTCTAGATCCTGACTGTTCAAAACATAAGCATCTTTCAAATGATAAGTGCGTTTAAGTAATTCCTCTAGTTCAAACGACCTTTCCCCATAATGTTTGATCTCGATATGAATGATCCCTTTTTCATGTGCTGATTTGAGCAATCGAGAGATACGAGACCGTGAGATGAACAATCGATCAGCAATTTCTGCTTGCGTCATGTTCTGTTCGTAGTACATTGATGCAACTTCTGCTAATAGTTCGAGTCTCCTAAATTTTTTCTGTTCACTAGATACGTTTTTCATGTTAGGTACCTATTTTTCTAGATTGATTTGGATGTTTCTCGAATATTACAATTATTGTGCTAAAATGGCAATAAGATCATCATTAATACGCACAATTGTGATTAATTAATCAAACTTTATCGATTGGGGAAAAGAATAATTATTTAAAAAGAAGGCTAACTTTTCTTTAATTAAACCTACCTGTCAAATAGTATTTCCGATTATTTTGAAGAAGCAAACAACGAGGCTTGAACAATAAGTTTCCAAAAGCAGGAGATATTTAACCTTTACAAATGGATCACCTTTTGAAATAGAAGAAACAATGGAGATTCATCTCTTGTGACCGAAAAGGTAAACCATGATTGAACGAGAACCTCGTCATCCTTAATGACAGATCAATCAAAATTAGATCAACAAAAAGTAGAAGAACTTTTAGATCTTAGTATTTTGGTTGACAAAAATTTTCACCGTGTTTTTTTATCAAACTGCTTGATTTCAATTCAAATAACATCCATTTCGTAGCCCCAACATTTAAATCTAAGGCGCTGATCCATAAAAAAGTACCGGATGGGAAAGAGTTTGTTAAGACTCCAGTCCAACCGGTATTTCGTTTTTATTACTATTCTAAATGGCTATGAATTAAGCTGACATGACTTATTTAAGAAGTTGCACAATGGAAAAAATCATAAATGTTTACTAAACTGGTAGCGGTGCAATGACAGATGAAGAGGTAAACATCCAGGTGACAATGAGTGCATTGATGATAGCCCCTGGATAAATGCTGGCGGTTGCCTCATAAAGAAGGGAACTCAGGGGTACCATCAGAGCTAAAAGGACGCACATGTGCTCGATGTTGATCACAAAACCCACCAGCGCACCACCTGGACCGACAAATGGCACCAATCCACTCACATACAAAGGAATGTACTGCACTGCCATTGTGAACAATAGTGGGAGTACCATAATTGCGATTCCGCGTAATGATTGCTGTAGGATATTTCTAAAACAGGTTTTGCCTGAAACCCGTCTGAGTTGTGCCTGTAACATGATGTTGACCTGTATGAATCCAAGTAAGAAAAGAGGAAAATACAGCAGTAGCATCAACCATCGGTAAGATGTTAGGTCACTGGCATATGGGAATTTATATCGGAAATCGATCAGCAGCAACTTTTCTAAGCCTGCCTGAAGAATATAGATAAATGCAAACAGTAATAAACCTAATAGCAATGTTTTCCAAATCTTAGACCCTGTCAGACGGATCTTGGCAGGAAAATCAGAAACACCGATGGTCTGGTAGTTAATGTCTGGCGTAATTGTTCTCTGTTTTTTGATCCAGCGTTTAAAAATCAAGAAACCGATCAGGTTAATAACTAGGAACCAGAAAATGACACCATTAACCATCATCATTGGAAAGGCTTTGTCGATCGGTACTACATAAACATGAACTCCAAAGATCACCATAACCAGTGCTAGGAATAATTGTGTCAATCCAAAATTGATCCAGAAGGCTTTGCGCAGTGTCTTTTTGTCGCAGGTATAAGTTGATGATGGGGCGCCTGCTAGCTCAGCAAAGAGATGAGTACCAAGAAGTAAGACACTTAATGGCAACAAACTAAGAATTCCAGAAAGCATGGCCAATAGCGAGGTGATTTCTTTGATGCGCCAGATCTGACTCTCTGCAGGTGTCTCCAAAGCTTTACCCTGATTAAGAGATTGGTTGTACCAATTAACTGCCTCTGCAAGTGCACCTTTATCAAAACTCTCGCCCACGTGAGAGGTTTTTGTCATGTGCACGCGCCTGGCAGTCCCGTCTTCAAATTTCCCATAGGTTACATTAAAACCGGGATTTTGAACACCAATGGCATTTGTGGTTTGAGGGCTGTCCATCCACTCTTTTTCAAAATCACGTGTCTCTGTCATTCGTTTGCGATATTCGTCATATTTTCCAAAGATCATTAACATGTTCTTGGGTGTATTTAGAGTGGCTTCTTCAGTATAAGCAAAACCTGAGAATACTAGTGCCTTGATATTTGGGTTTTGCATCGCGGCGATAAAACTCATTTCACCACCCAAACTGTGCCCCCCAATCCCGCAGCGCTCCGGGTCAACATAAGGCAAGCTGCGTAAATATTCAAAAGCTGAGTCTCCACCATAGGTTGGGTCAAAACCAGGTTCGTCTTCCGAAAACTGATTATCGGAATTTCCACGTCCGAGAGTATCAAGAACGATCACAACAAAACCCCGTCTGCCCAGTTCGATCCCATAAGGGTCAGAGGTTTCTCGATTGTTCTGATAGCCGTGCAGGTAAACGACACCCGGCAGTTGGTTTTCTGCGCTTGCTTGTTCGGGTCGGTAGAGCTTCCCCCTTACCATCAAGCCGTTCTTATTTTCAAACCAGACATTACTGACCTCGACTCTATACCATCCAGTCATAGCAGCGTGAGCTAGTATTTCTAAAGCAATTGTTAAAACGATACATATGATTAATAACCAGGCTGCGCTTTTGCGTACTTTTTTCTCAAACACAAATGATGTCTTCATTGGAGCCTCGTGATGTGGTTGTTGAACGCTCAACCATAAAAAAATTATAGTGCAAAGTTATTGAAATTTTCTCTTTTAGCTACTTTGATTGCATATTTGCTTGATCATTATAAGAGGACCTTCGGGAAGAACGCAAACCCGCTTACCATAATGGTCAGTCAACTGTGAAATTGTTTCCTCAATGTTTTTTACAGGATTAAACATACAGTGTTTGATCTGATCATCGCTCAACCCTGTGCTAAATACATAACAATCAGCATGTTTTTGAATGTCGAGCTGAATCTGTACCTGCCAGGTATCTTGATACACAAATTCGGCTTGGGCTAATTTAGTACTTAATGCTGAAAGCGTCAGACCCTCAGCAAAAATCCTTTCATAAGCGCTATTGGGTGGAATCCCTTGCTCGCAGGCTGCTAACAGCAGAATTGCGCCATCTTTTCGTACTGCCTTTCTTGCTGCTGCTATTCCTTTCACGCTTTGATAGAGATTTTGATCGAGAGGATACCCGCTGTTGGAGGTGATCACCACATCAAAAGGAGCTGATATTTGTTTAAGGCTGGTTTCCTGCAAAACCTGGATACCCTTCGCCTGTGCTGCGATCACATCTCCAGCATAAACACCGCTAATCTCCCCTGCCCGATTAAGGGTCACATTCACAAGAAAGGTAGCGGGCAGCATGCGCGTAGCTTCTCGCATTTCCTCCCAGATCGGGTTACCTTCAGTCACATTAAAGGTAGCATTGGGATGGGCGATCATCGCATGACTGTGATTGGTATAAACACTCTCAGCGCCTGCCAGTGCTGGCAAAACTGCCTTTGGACCCCCGCTGAATCCAGCAAAGAAGTGGGGTTCAATAAATCCGGTAAAAATTACAAAATCTGCCTGCAACAATAACTGGTTCAGGCGAATCTCATGTCCAAAATGGGTGGTGCCAGCCCTCACCAATTTCTCATCATCAAAAGCGTCATGCTGAATGCATTGATATTGATCCACAATTTCATTTCCGAGCATCTGCCGAAGTTCTTTGTTTGTTTGGGGACGGTGGGTGCCGAGTGCATTAAGCAGGGTAACATCCTCTTTTCCGACCCCATACGATTCCAGCTCTCTCAATATTACTGGTAGCAGGCGTGCATTGGGGGTGGCACGCGTTATATCCGTGTGGGTCACTACCACTTTCATGCCAGGTTTTATGAGCTTGGATAAAGGAGGTGATTGTATCGGAAATTTCAAAGCTGATTTTATGGCATTTTCCTCATCACTGAGCCCCATTATCGGTCTGGTCGTGTATACATCTGCATCATCTGGCACGTTTATGGTCATGCCACTTCTGCCATAATCCATTAAGACTTTCATCGATACTGCCTTTTTCAAAAAGATCTTTTGTTCTCTTGATTCTTAATAGTATAAAGGAAAATTAATTATTTGGCAGACTTGACCATCACCCCTAGACTTCTGATAAACACTTAGCCGTTAAGTTCATCACATTGAAAAGAAACCTGTGATTTTATACGAAGCTGAAATTTATGTTTAAAAGATTTAAGGTTCTTGAGGCGAATAATGATTTGATAGTAAAGTAATGGGTGAAGGTTGATCACTATTTAGCTCATTTGCTGTCTTTTCCAGTTTGCGTCTTTGTCAATGGTGTAAATTCAAAGTGTGAATTCATGAAAGAATCA
>CAZJLN010000046.1:0-12873 GCA_964546745.1 uncultured Anaerolineaceae bacterium | reverse complement strand
GTGGCGGTGTCGCCCTCATCAATGCCATGAAATCAGTTGCTGACCTCAAGATGGACAGCGATGATGCTCAGATCGGCGTCAAGATTGTCTTGAACGCTCTTGAGATCCCCATGCGCAAGATCGCTGAAAACGCTGGAAAAGACGGCTCCGTTATCGTTGAGAATGTACGCCAAAAACAGGCATCAATCGGCAATAACCGCCTCGGCTACAACGTCTTATCCGAGGAATATGTTGATATGGTTGAGGGTGGTGTGATTGACCCCGCTAAAGTAACACGCGGCGCTTTGGAAAATGCTGCTTCCATCGCAGCCATGATCCTGACAACTGAAGCTCTTATCACAGACATTCCAAAACCAGAACCCGCTGCACCCGCCATGCCCCCCGGTGGTATGGATTACTAGACCGAATCAAATCTTTACGGGCGAGGACAACCTCGCCCTTTTTATTTAAACCTTTTAAGGGTGCGCATTGTCAAAGGGGAGTGATACAATAAAATTATGTGAAGTTTAAATACCAAAGGAAACAAAGATGGAAATTGACCCACAAATTAAAGCACAATTACTGATTTTTCAACAAAATGAGATTGATGGGTATCACAACTATAAACGACTGGCTAAGGTAATCAAGGACTCTGCTAACAGAAAGATAATCGAGACGATCGCAGAAGAAGAACTAAAGCATTACAAGCTTTGGAAACGCTATACCGGGGTAGAAGTGAAAACCAGAAAATGGCTGATTAACTTCTATCACTTAATGAGCAGGCTGTTTGGATTTACCTTTGGCATTCGCCTGATGGAACAGGGTGAAGATGCTGGCATCAAAGCGTATGAGCCGCTTAAAGGGAAAATTCCTGAAGTTGATATTTTTATTACAGAAGAACAAGCCCATGAACAAAAAATGATTGAAATGCTAGATGAAGAGAGTCTGCGCTATGCTGGCTCTGTAGTTTTAGGCTTGAACGACGCGTTGGTAGAACTGACCGGCACACTCGCAGGGTTGACTCTGGCATTCCAAAACACTCAAATGATCGCCTTAAGCGGTTTGATAACAGGTATCGCCGCCGCCCTTTCAATGGCTGCCTCCGAGTACCTTTCAGTTCGTTCTGAAAAATCCGACAAACAGCCAATGAAATCGGCTATTTACACTGGCGTTGCTTACATCATTACGGTTGCAATCCTGATCCTGCCATATCTTATCTTCAAGAATTATTACATCAGTCTTGCAGTTACACTGGCAGCCGCGGTAATGGTCATCGCGATTTTTAACTACTATATCTCTGTCGCCCGTGCTGAACCTTTTTTCAAGCGCTTTCTCAGCATGGCAGGTATCAGTCTCGGTGTGGCTGCCATCAGTTTTGTTATAGGTTACCTGATCCGCACTATAATGGGAATTGATGTTTAAAACACTTTTTTGAAATTAGAAATCCATCTTATTGGTTGACTAAAACCTAATATTTTCTATAGTTCCGCGCAATTCTCTATGTTATTCTTAAGTTTGTAGACATTTTTTAAGTAAGGAGTATTACTATGCCCACTGTAATTGTTGATCAAATCTCAAAACGTTTCGGCGATACTTTGGCTGTCAACAATGTCTCCTTTAACGTCCAGCCTGGAGAAATATTCGGTCTGCTTGGCCCAAATGGAGCAGGGAAAACAACATCCATTCGTATCATGTTGGATATCTTTAAGGCTGACTCCGGTTCGGTATCCATCTTTAACGGACCCATGACACCTGACAAACTGAACAAGATTGGCTATTTGCCCGAAGAGCGCGGACTTTATCAAGACATTCCACTTGATCGCTGTTTAAATTTCCTTGCCTTGCTTAAAGGGATGGACAAATCTACTGCAGACAAACTCATCGTTGATATGATGGAGAAATTTGACCTGATCAGCTCACGGAAAAAGAAGGTCAAGGAACTTAGCAAGGGTATGCAACAAAAAGCCCAGCTGATCGCTACCCTTGTACATAATCCAGATTTACTCATTATCGATGAGCCATTTAGCTCGCTGGATCCAATTAACACCCAAATGGTCAAGGATTTATTACAACAAGAACGGGAAAAGGGCAAAGCAATCGTCATGTGCACCCATCAAATGGCGCAGGTAGAGCAATTATGCGACCGCCTGGTATTGATCGACCGAGGTAGCGTGATTCTAAGTGGATCGCTTGCTGATATTCGTAAGAAATTTGCCAGTCATGATGTCTTAATCTTGACAGAGTCCCCCATTCCAACTGACATAGAAGGCGTTGAATCGGTCGTTCCGCATAACAGCCGCACAAAGATAAAACTTTTGCAAGATTACACGCCACAATCCATCTTGACACAATTGGTTCAAAAGGGCGTGATCCTCGAAGATTTCGAGATTGCTGTGCCCTCATTGGATGAGATCTTCATCAAAGTGGTAAGTGGTAAGGAGCAAGAAGATGCGTAAATTTTGGCAAATTGTCAAATACGAATATACAAAGCATGTATTCAATAAACGCTTCATCTGGACGGTACTCAGCCTGCCCTTGATGATTATTGGCATGCTAGTAGCTGTTTTGTTGATCAGCTACTTCATGATGGATCGATCACCCATTGGTTTTGTGGATCAGGCTGGTTTGATTCCTTCCAATGCTGAAAATCCGCACGAAGGCAATTTCTTTGTACCAACACTTGAACTAACCGCATACCAATCAGAAGATGAAGCTGCCCTGGCTTTGAATCAGGAAAAAATTCAAGCCTATTTTATCCTGCCTTCAGATTTTGAAGCCACCAAAGAGGTTCTACTCAATTATCGGGGCACTTTAAGCTCAGATGCAAGTGCACAGATCGATGAATTTCTTCGCACACAATTTTCAACATCCCCAACTAAATATCAGGAAAGAATTAAGGCGGGAAACAATTATGTCCTAAAAGCGATGGATGGTAGTCGAGAAGTCATTAATTCTGATTGGATTAATTTCGTTTTTCCTTTTGCCATCGGTCTCATCTTCATCATTGTAGTGATGACCAGCGGCGGGTATCTCCTCCAGGCAGTGGTCGAAGAAAAGGAAAACCGAACCATGGAAATTATTGTTACATCAGTCTCACCAATGCAACTTATGGCTGGCAAAATCATTGGTAACCTGAGTGTCGGACTCACCCAACTGTTTGTTTGGGCAGTGTTTCTAGTCCTCGGATTGTTCATTGTCGGGAAATTCATCCCCGTTATAGCCACCATTGACCTGTCAGGTGGGAAGCTCTTAATAGACTTGGCGTTATTGCTGCCTGCCTTTGTGTTTATTGCTGGTATGATGGCAGCCCTCGGCGCAACAGTGACTGACATGCGTGAAGCCCAACAAGTTAGCGGCTTTTTCACTATACCAATCTTTTTTCCTTATTATTTCAGCTCAGCTTTAATTACCAATCCTAATGGAGCTATCGCAAAATTCCTGTCCTATTTCCCATTAAGCGCCCCTGTAGCGATGTCTATGCGCATGGCTTTTTCTGTGGTGCCTGCCTGGGAGATTTTTCTGGTCTTAGTGATCTTGGTAATTTTTTCTGCCTTCACCTTATGGCTTGCCGGTAGAGCATTCCGCTTGGGTATGCTCTCCTACGGAAAGAAGATTTCATTTAAACAACTCCTTAAGAAGGAGGTCAATCATGTCTAAAGCTCGAACAGTTATCAAATATGAGTTGATCAATACCATTACGCGAAAATCCTTTCTGATCGCTCTTATTTTGGTTCCACTCATCCCAAGCCTCATCGTCGGAGCATTGGGGTTAATGAACCAGGGACAGCGCGAATCTGTTCAGGAAATAATTTCACCTGATCTGTCAGACATGCTCCTTCCAGAGGCATACATTGATCATAGTGGATTAATTCAATCCCTACCTGAAGGCATGCCTGAAAGTATTATGCTGGCGTACAGCGATGAAGTTCAGGCAAACCAGGACTTAAGAAATGGAAAGCTGCGTGCATATTACATCGTGCCAGAGAATTACATTGAAACTGGCGATGTGACATTTGTAACAAAGGAAGGTAACCCTGTCACAGATTTCTCACAGACTGGTACATTTGACTCTGTCATATTGTATAACTTGTTCGAAGGTGATATTGATCAATTCAACGCTTACTACAATCCATTTACTTATCATTATGTGAATCTAAAACCTGAATCCGGAGGGGTAAATTGGGAAAACCCCCTCACTTTTTACCTGCCCTACGGGATCACATTTTTATTTTACATTTTGATTATGATGAATGCTTCCCAATTATTAAATAACATCAGCAAGGAAAAAGAGAACCGGGTAATGGAGCTCCTTTTATCTTCAATCAAGCCTGTTGACCTTTTTACTGGTAAAATCCTGGCAATTGGTTTAACAGGCTTACTGCAACTCGTGGTTTGGCTTGGAACTGGATTGTTAATCCTCAATTTTGGTGGCAACACACTTAATATTCCTGAAACGCTCCAGCTTCCACCATCCTTACTCTTTTGGGGAATAACCTTCTTCTTACTAGGATATGCTTTATTTGGAAGCCTCATGGCAGGTGTTGGTGCGATGGTACCTCATGTAAAAGAAGCTTCTCAGGCAACAATGATATTGGTTATTCCTATGGTGATTCCATTGATGTTCATTAGTGCCCTCATCCAAGAACCTAACAGCAAAATTTCGATGATTCTTAGCCTAATCCCCTTCACGGCACCAACATCAATGATGACACGCCTAGCAGCTGGCATTATTCCAATCTGGCAACCAATTCTTTCAGCGGGATTGCTATTAATTTCGGTAATCCTGATTATTAGAGGGGTGGCTCGTCTGTTTAGAACTCAAAGCTTATTAACAGGTCAAAAGCTTACAATGAGCGGTTTTCTAAAAGCACTCATGAGAAAAGCCTAATAAATTTACAATTAAATAAACCAGAGCGATCTTACTGATTCCTCTGGCTCTTTTTATTATGACAGCAATATTATTTGATTATTCCCGTCTTCTGAGTGTATCTATCAAAAGATACTTCTCATCCAGGCCCTTTTCCATCACAACGACCTGGCAGTTTTTAGGATTGCGCACCCGCTCGAATTCCTCGACGCTCCAATGAAACCATCGCATTAGGAATAAGCGCAGGGTCATCCCGTGGGTAACAATTAAGGCATTATCCGGGTAATCTGGATTCTCAAAATCTCGATAGAGCGTATCAAAGAAAATGCTGACCCGGTCATAAACATCTGCTCCTGATTCGCCATCCGGAATGCGAAAATAAAAAGTGCTGAACTCATCCCTCTCAGCAACAATTTTTTTGTTTTTTCCAGCTGCCCGCAGATGTCCCCAATCTTGCTCTCGAATGCGTGGATCCTCAAACACGGTGACTACATTGCTCTTTATGCTTTCAGAGATGTGCTGATAGGTCTGACGTGTACGTGTGTATGGTGAGAGGTAAACATAAACACTCTCTGAGCCGATTAATTTCTTGATCTCCTCTCCAGCTTTCTTGGCTTGTTCAACACCTTTGTTGGTTAAAGCCAGCTTATAATCAGGCATTTTTCCATACAGTTCCGAATCCGCGTTGCCTTGTGATTCTCCATGCCTAACCAAAAAAATGCGTTTCGGTCTCATTTCATCTCACTTTGCTCTATTGATTTTTTTAGATTCTACCATTTTATATTGATCCGGTTTTTAAATTTTTTGAGTTAAAAGCGGTTGGAACAATTGGTCCACCCAAAACGTCTACATTTAGATAATTGATTGAGGAGAAGAGTTCACTTGGTGGTGATAATTTCGTATACCTTTCATTGGTTGGAATATAAAAACCTATATCATAAGATTCAATCAAACCATCTCAACAAAAACCCGAATGAAAGCTCAATCAGGTTATAATTTTATTTGGAAAGGTAATTTTTACCTTTAGGAGACATTATGCATAAAAGATCTTATTTTATTATCATAGCAAGCTTACTGGTTCTGCTCCTGGGAGCATGCAATTTCCCCACAGCTGCTCCGACTGAACCCATGGACATGATCAGGACCTATGCAGCTCAAACTGTCGAAGCATTGACTACTGAAATTGCCAAAGCTACCCCTACTTCGGAATATCCTACGCCTACACCCACTAATGCGGAACAGGCTACCCAGGTTATTCCCTCTTCAGAGACTCCCCTGCCAACCAATACACCTTTTCCAACCTTCACTCCCACAGCAACAGGTGTATGTGATCGTGCTGGTTTCATCAAAGAAACCGTGCCTGATCAGTCGGATTTTTACCCAGGATCCATCTTCACCAAAACCTGGACGATTAAAAACACTGGAACTTGCAGCTGGAACTCAAATTATGCAGTTGTTTTCACTGGAAGCACCAACTCCTTGAACGCACCTGCCTCACAAGCCATCACCACTGGCAATGTTGCTCCTGGAGAGACTGTTGTGATCAGCATGACGCTAACCGCGCCGGCTAGTGAAGGCAATTATCGCGCTGAATTCAAACTTCGTAATGCTAGTAACGTTGTATTTGGAACTGGAGAATCAAATCAACCCTTCTGGACAGAGATCGATGTTGTAACTGGAAACTTAAACCTGGCTACTAATGCATGTTCAGCGGAATGGTCCAGCGCAGCTGGTATTCTCGATTGTCCTGGTTCAGATGGCGATTCTGATGGATACGCCTATGTCGATCAAAATCCTAAGTTGGAGAACGGCTATCAAGATGATGAACCGGCTTTGTGGACTGGTCCAGAGAAAAGTAACAATGGATATATCAAAGCGGTCTTTCCGGTCCAAAAAATTCCAGCCAATATGCAATTCGAGTCAATAATTGGATGTGCATCTGGAAAAACAGATTGCGATGTGATCATGTCACTACATTATCGCGAACCAGGTGGCGCGATTGTTAAGCTCGATTCCTGGCGAGAGGTATTCGATAATCAATTCAACAAAATTAGCGTTGACTTGTCATCTCTAGCTGGAAAAAATATTCAACTGATCCTGATGGTTGAGGCAAACGGTTCCGCCAGTGGAGACAAAGTGCATTGGTTGTTACCAAGGTTGGAAGCAAAATAGATAACTATAGCTACAAATAAATATTAACTAAAACCCTGGTTTGTTATTAAAGATACTTTTCTTGCAAAAACAAACCAAGGGTTTTATAATTTTAAAGCAGTCACATGGAGATTCTTGTTTTCTAATGTGAAAAATTGAATGAAATTAAAAACTAATCTGACGCTACTTTTAGCTGGAATCTTAATAACTATTCTTTCTTCGTGCAGGGATTGTAATTGTGATCCCACAACCGATATTCCTAAACTCAACACAGATGTCGCATCTACTATTTATCATAGCATAACCAAGACAGCTCTTGCCTATCCTACTAAATCTCCCTCACCAACCATCACAGATACCCCACTGCCAACATTCACGAATTCTCCCGAGCCGACAATAACTACAATCTCATTAAATAATTCACCTACAGAAGAATTTATTGAACAAACTGCTACCCCAACGATGAAAAATATCTTGGATGCTGCTGTTTGGGTTTCCAGTGATCCGGCAGATGGTACCATTGTATATGCAGATCAGGTTTTTTCTGTAAAAGTACGGTTAATGAACACTGGTACTACAACCTGGAGCACGAAGTATTACTTGGTTTATGGGTATGGTGCGAACTTTGGTGTCTCAGAAAAAGTATATATACCTTATGAAGTACCACCTACAAGACTTGTAGATTTGGTAATCAGGTTTACTGCACCAGATACACTAGGGTTAAATCGTAGCCATTGGCATGTTGTTAATTATGATAAAGAAAAATTTTATACTTTCTACTTTGAATATGAAATATTCCCTTCATTATTCTCTCCAACACCATCAACTGCTACACCAACATCAACCCCAACAAGAACTCCTACTATAACCTTAACGCCTACTCCAACAGTAACTCAAACACTTTATCCATAGTAAAATAAGTTAACGGATAGTATATATTTAACAGTAAGAAAAAAATAAGTTCAATATTTAACCTAGAAGGTAAAAAAATAACACAAAGCGACAATCTATCCGGGTTTTTTACTAGGTAAATGTTAAAAATTAAGTGATAACAAACATAGAAACTTCAAAGTTTGCTCAATTAACAAATAACCGAGCATAATATAAAGTTACGAGGAGAAAACGATGAAAAACTCAATCACAATTTATAAGATCCTTTTAATATGTGTAATTTGCATATCAATAACATCCTGTAAGGAAGCTACTCCAACTACTGATCCAGACCTGGTTATTACCAATATAGCTTTAACTGTACAAGTTGATTTGACCAACACTGCTCGCCCTAAACCGACTAATACACCAACAACTGCACCGACCTCCACACCAACACTCAAACCCACGCTGGCTGAAACAATCATTGAATCTACTCCAACCACAGATCTAACTACCACCACACCAACAACACCCCCTCAAGGCAATGAGGACAATGGTGTGTGGGTCATTAGTGATCCACCGGATGGAGCAAAAGTGGTTGTTGGAGAAGATTTTAAGGTTGCATTCAGGTTGATGAACACTGGCACCAGCACATGGACTACTGGGTATTACATCAAATTCAATACAGGTGTTCAAATGGGTGCACCCGACAAGATAATGATGCCTTATGAGGTACCAGCGGGAAAATCGGTGGATCTAACTATTGAATTTGAAGCTCCCGAAACAGCCGGAATTGCACGAAGTGATTGGTTCCTTGTCAATGCTGATAATATAAATTTCTACACCTTCTATTTTGAATATGAGGTTGTACCAAACGAATAATTAACGAACTTCTATCAGGAATTATTTATGCATCTTGAATCACTAATCAAAGCCGAGGCTTTCCGCCTCGGTTTTAAGTTAAGTGGCATCTGTCTTCCAGATATACCCCTTCATTTCGATAGCTATCTCGATTGGTTAGAAATGGGTTGTCAGGCAAGTATGGTCTACTTATCACGAGCAGATGATGTTCAAAAGCGAAAGAACCCATGTGAATTGCTCCCAGGATGTCAGTCCATTCTTTGCCTTGCACTACCCTACCTCCCTACCCCAGCCAAAACAAAATTGATCACTGATCGCTCTACAGGTCGAATTGCGTCTTATGCCTTAGTCGAGGATTACCACACGGTCATTCAGAGTAAGCTTAACCAGCTGATCGCATTTATCAGGCAGGTTACCAATGTCTCCTTTAATGCAAAAGCCTGTGTTGATACCAGTCCCATCCTGGAAAAAGATTTTGCCCAACAGGCTGGATTAGGATATATAGGAAAAAATTCTCTACTTGTTACGCCTCACTTTGGTTCCTACATCTTTTTGTCAGAGATACTTCTGACGCTTCCTTTGGAAGCTGATCAAGCCTATGAAATAGACCCTTGTGAGAATTGTCAACGTTGCATCCAGGCATGTCCAACCCAAGCCATTCGTCCTGACCGCAGCATCGACGCCCGCCGTTGCCTTTCCTACCTCACCATTGAGCACCGAGGATCCATCCCTATAGAATTCCGCCATAAGATCTCAGATCGCATCTTTGGGTGTGACACCTGTCAATCGGTGTGCCCTATCAACCAAAACACGCCAAGGCTTGAAAATTGCTCTTTGCTACAGCTAAAAGTTGAGCCTATCCAGGACCTTATCTGTGAATTGTCGCTTACCGAGGATCAATTCAAGGAAAAATTCAAAGGGACACCCGTTTTGAGGACAAAAAGGCAGGGTTATCTCCGCAATGTTGTCATTGCTATTGGCAACCAACCGAACCCGATAGCTGTTCCGTTATTTAATTTCCTCCTCAACTCAGAACCAGACCCGGTTATTCATGACGCAGTTGCATGGGCACTGGACCAAATCAAATCTATGGCATAATTATCAGCGCATGAGGGGTCATACCCTCAATAATTCAACTAGGAGCCGCTATGTCCACTGTTCACATCATATCTCACACGCACTGGGACAGGGAATGGTATCAACCTTTCCAGTTATTCCGTCTAAAGCTTGTTCACCTTGTCGATAATCTCTTAACAATTCTCGATAATGACCCAAAATATGAGCATTTCATGCTGGATGGTCAGACCATCGTGCTTGAAGACTATTTGCAAATGCGTATGGATTGCCTACCAGAGCTCTCAAATTTCATCCAACAAAATCGCATCCTTATAGGACCCTGGTACATCCTACCTGATGAATTTCTCGTCTCTCCCGAAGCAACGATCAGGAACTTAATGATTGGCAAGAAGATTTGTGAGTATTTTGGTCATCGTATGATGATCGGCTATATTCCAGATCCCTTTGGGCATATTTCACAATTACCACAAATCCTCAAAGGCTTCCACATGGACAGCGCATGCTTGTGGCGTGGTGTCCCTAATGATAAGGATACACTTGTCTGGTGGGATGCACCCGATGGTTCTCGTGTTTTGCTTATGCATCTATACTCCTCCTACGGCAATGGCGCTTATCTCCCTGCAGCTGATGTCGAAGATACCGCCGATCAATTAAAGCAGGCAGTGGACACTCTTGCCCCTCATAATCCTGTCAGTCATACGCTGATTATGCGCGGTTCTGATCATTTGGAGCCGCATTCAGAGTTGCCAGAGCAGCTAGCCGTACTCAACCAGATGTGGGAAGGGGAAATCAAGGTGAAACATTCTACCTTGCCAAACTATCTTGAATCTTCCGCCGAAGAAATTCAACAAAAGGGGATCCAGCTGGATTGCATCCAAGGTGAATTGCGGGATCCTCATAAAGCTAATACGCTACCCGCAGTGCTTTCAGCACGCATGTGGATCAAACAGCGTAATCATGCAGCAGAAACCATGCTGGAACGATGGGTCGAACCATTCACCACATGGGCAGAACTTACACTGAGGTTTGACCATGCCTTTACCAAACCGGACAAAGTACAGGTCACCCCGCGTATTGCAGACCCCTCACCGCTTGTCCATCAGGCATGGAAGCTGCTGATCACAAACCATCCCCACGATTCTATCTGTGGTTGTTCCATTGACCAGGTGCATGATGAGATGCGTCCACGCTTTGATCAAGTGGACCAGATTACAGAAGAACTCACCAATCAATCCCTCTCCTCACTGGCTGAGAGCATCGATAGTACACCCCTCCAAAGCCTTGAGGGGGCTTACACCACTCTGACAGTGTTCAACGCTGCCCCCTATCCTCAAGCCGGCGTGGTTCATGTCGATCTTGATCTGCCGACCAATAATCGACCCATCCAAATCGTCGACGAGACCGGTAAACCTTTGGTCCATAGCCTTTATCAACCTGAGCGCAAGTTCATTGAGCAAGATTCTTATCCGATGAACGAATTCAAAGGAATACTTTACTCAGTAGTGCAATCCGGCTACAAAAATCAACAGATGGTCAGTGCCCACCTAACTAAAATCGAGGGAAAGGCATTAATAGAAGCTGAGTTCTCCAATGTTATTGAGCCTGATTTACAGAACCTCATGGACACTCTCACACAAATCCAGGAACTGATTGCTACCAGCAAGCCTAATGACCGCGTAAAGGTCAAATTGTTCAATACCTGGTCTGCCAAAGCAGATATTTGTGTTCCTGAAATTCCGGCATTTGGTTTTCGATCTTTTTGGATCATTCCCCAGGCAAGTAGTGAATTACCAACCGAATCATTGTTAAGCAGTGACAAGTCCATTGAAAATGAATACTATCGTATATTCCTAGAAGAAACTGATGGCACTCTGACCGTTATCGACAAACTTACGCAAAAGACTTACCCAGGATTGAACCTTTTTGTGGATGTTGCTGATGCTGGAGATGAGTATAATTTTTGTCCGCTAAAAGATGATTTAGCGCATCATCCAACTCTGACCGAATTTAATGTTCATTCATCCCCCTCACAGGCTTCCATTTCCTTATCTTACGACTTTCATCTGCCTTTGAGCCTTGATCCGGATCGAAAAAGTCGTAGTGCCCAACAAACAAACAACCCACTCACCACAACCATCACCCTGTTAAGGGGCGTCCAACGCATCGACTTCCGCACTACCTTTGAAAACAAGTCACAAGATCATCGCCTCAGTGTGAAGTTCCCTACCGGTCTCAAGGTTGAAAGCGCTCGCATGGATGGGCATTTTGACATTGTGGAACGCAGACTGGATCTACCAAAAACTGATGAAACCTGGGTAGAGCTGCCTCGTCCAGAAGTGCCGCAGCGCAGTTTCACAGATGTCTCTGTGGAAAATCAGGGTTTGATGCTCGCCAACCGCGGTCTACCTGAAGTAGCTGTACTTAAACAAACCGATGGCAGCGCGGAAATCAACCTCACACTCTTGCGTTGTGTAGGTTGGCTCTCAAGAGATGACATGTGGGTGCGCAAGGGGCATGCTGGCCCTGGGCTGCCCACCCCTGGCGCACAGGAATTGGGAATCCATACATTTGAGTATGCGCTCATTCCGCATGATGGTGACTGGTTAAAAACCTCTCAGCAAGCCTACAATTATCAAACCGAATTGCGCGCAATGGTGACCCAACCTCACAGTGGCACCTTGCCAGCTTGTACCCAGATTATCAAAGTAGATCCTGCCGAGTTTATGGTCACAGCCATCAGAACTGCCGAGAGTGAGCAAGGTTGGATCGTAAGGGGTGTCAACCTTTCAGACAAACCCATCAAGGTGGCCCTTAAGCCATTCCGCATGTTCCCATCTGCCAACTTGGTATATTTGGATGAATCACCCAACGAAGCCCTAAAACCTTCAGGGGACGGATCAGTTAGTTTTGAGCTAGGAGCAAAAGCCATCGCCACAGTTTTGTTTAGTCTTTCTGGATAAGAGATGCCAGAGCCTGATTTCTTAATTGGAAATGTGCCCGTACATGGGAGCTTGATCCTGGCGCCCATGGACGGCATCACCGATCCGCCCTTTCGTGCTCTCGCG
>CAZJLN010000045.1:0-12962 GCA_964546745.1 uncultured Anaerolineaceae bacterium | reverse complement strand
ATAAGGATAGGCAAAGGCTTCTGCATCTGCCTGGAGCGTTTCTGGTGGGCAATCCCCTGCGTATGGCGCAATCAACAGGCGGAAAAGTTGCTGACGCCCGTTGTAGTCAGGGGCGTACGGCTGCAAGTGATCCGATGCAGATGCCGCGGTGGCAATTGCTTTACCGATGCCGGTATCTTTGGTGGCGTAGTGATATTGCCTGCCGGTATAGCTGCCAAAAGGATTGAGGCGGAGCTGCTTTTGTGCCCCCTCACGGCGTGTGCGCAGCGGGCAAAATGCCATACCAGTGCAAACATCTGCGCTGTATGCCAACAGTAAACCCCTTGTGCTGTCAGAAACCGCCACCCATGCGTTAGTCACATGGTTGTTGATACTATCCAGCGCATCATTTTTCGAGAAGCGCTCATAATCTAACGTATAGGAGGAGACCTGATGGCAATAGTCATGCTTCCACACCCGCAGCGGCGCATCCGGCATGCCTGTAAACCCAGGGCGCAGCTCACACGGCATCACTTCCTGCCAGCGTGGATCATAGGTGCGCTGCAGACGCTTGGATTTCTCTGGGTTGTATCCCTCTTCGGGCGTTTTCGGATAACGAACGCTGACGGTCAGGTACAGATATGCCAGATCCTGCGCCAACACGAACTCACGTTCCACTTGCAAGCTGTACCCAACCCCGATCGACACCTCGGCGCGCTGTCGTCTGATCCCCACCGCGCCAAGAACCAGCGACTCAACTTCCTGCCATTTTGTCACGGGATAAGTCTTCCCGGCGTAGGTGATGGCGCTTTGGATAAACGGCCTTTGTGCATAGGCAGTGCCATCCAGGGTCAGGCTGACGACCGCACCACTTGCATCAAACGCCAACACAAGGCGTTGGTTGCGCATCTCAGCATGGCTGACATGCACCGCAGGCTCTGGCATCCCACCCATTTCTCCCGGCAAGATTTGATAATCTCTGCGCTCCGCGCCTTGCAATGCATCCACAAACAACAATTCATTTCCGATCACAGCGCTCGGGATGATTTTGCCATCTAACGCCTGGAGAGTTAATGGAACGTGTGCTCCCTCCCCCAGCGGCAATCTCACCAGGCAGCGCGATGCTTTGGCAGGGTTATGCACACCGAGCGCATCAATTCCACGTGCGTAATCCACCAGGCTAAACTGTCCAGGTTGGTTTGCAGGCTTGCACAAATTAAAAGCCTGGTTGGCATTGTTCACCAGATGGCGGACAAGATCGCTTGCGATGCCCTCACGTGTGCGGTTCATCACCGGGGCAGACATGCCAAAATGCGTGGTGGAGAGGATCTTGAGGCGCGTATCCAGACAATCCGCCAGGAGCTGATCCACCTCAGGATTTGGTTGTTGTTGCAGACGGCGCGCCTGCAATTCGAGCAGCCTGCCACGCTCCAGCCCGGTCCACAGGTGATGATTAGACCATTTCTCTGCCCAACTAGAAAGCCCGTCGAAGGAGCCATCTGCTGTGTCCTGGCCAAAGCTGACCTCATGGAGTGGTTGATGCGCTTGCAGGTAGCGACCGGGGGTGGTGAAGCGCACGTAGTCCAGATCCAGAATGCTCTCAACCATACCTCCCAATCCACGCGCAGTGGAAAGCAGCGCCTTTGCCAGTGGCATGTCAAAGCCTGCCCATAGTTCATCGTCTGCATCCAGGTCAATCAGCAGGAGCAGATCCTGTGCTTCGGATAGCCTTAATTGCTGCCGGCGCATCTGGCGCAGCCAGCGGCGCAGGGTAAGATGGTCGATCAGGTCGCCGTGGTTGTAACAAGGCATCAGGGTCATGCTCTCTTCGATGCCCGGGTAGGTCAGCTTGAGCGGATTGAAACGTTCCTCGAACGCCAGCGATGGGATGAAGTTGGAAAAGCCATTAAAGGGAATGGCGGAATAATAAAGGCTGATGGCATGGATGCCGCAAGCGGGATAGAGTTTGAGATGGATAGGGGTAAACATCATCTCCTGCGGGCGCACCATGGGATAAAAGCCCTCGCCGAACAGGTCACGCAATCCAGACCCCTGAGGGTTGCTGATACCACGCTGGATAGCCTGCTCAAATTCCTGCGCATTATGCGCGCTGATCAAGCCGTTATTGTAAGACATCAGATGCATCTCATCCTGCCCATGTGCCACACGCTGCTGCAGATCGGCAATGATATCCGGACAATGTTGCGGCATGATGGTTTCCAGCGAAAAATAGTTCTCAAAATCCCAGGTGCCGCTAATCTGAATGCCGCGGGAATTCAACCCATCGAGGGTCTGGATAATGTGGCGGATGATGCGAATATCCTTGCCAAAGCCAAGTTCGTCGGGGGTGTCGCCGCGATAGGAATGATAGAAGTTGCCATGGAAGCGGAAAGCAAGATAGATGAGGGGTGCGCTCATGATGCTCCTTAGAAGGATGTGATCAATTGAATGATATCAGGAATTTGGCCAGAAGCGATAAAAAGAGAATCAAGCGCAGATCAAAATCCCAGGCGTGGGTTTGAACGAAGGATCTTTACATAGGTGCTTGAATGACTTATCCCTTGCCAATCAGCTGTTTGAAGGTTTCTAAGTAACTGCTATTGGACACGGTTTTGGGAGCACCCCAGGTATTGAACTTCTTAAAAAATGCCATAAATCCCGGTTTGGCGACCTGAGATGCACGTTTGTTGGCATTGGATAACTGGACAATCAGGGCAATCAGACTAAAAAAGATCCCTAAAGCGGTTCCCCAACACCACAAATTAGCAGAAGTGCGGTAGCCAGCCCAAAAAACCGAACTGATGCCTCCAAGCATGCAGATCAAACCCAGGATTGATAGGGGCAGCGTCTGACGGCCAACCTCTTTCTTGATGCGGATGGCTGTGTTGCGGTAGACCTGGTAGATCTTCTCTATTTCCTGGATATCTGGTGAATGATCCATCTTTTCTCCTTTCTAAAAAGAGCGAGAGATAATCCAGCGATGTGAGTATGTTGAGATGACTTAATTATAACAATTTGGAAGAACAAATCCAATCTTTTAGAGATTAATAAAGGAGTTCGAGAAGTTCCTCAAGCCCCACGCCCCCAAAGTAACGGCTGATCTCTACACCAGATAAGCGCTCCCGCAGAGTATCCGGCTGGTAGCGTGCGCCAAGCAGCAGCCCTTCCAATTCCGCCACATCTTGCTGCCCAAAGAAGTCGCCATAAAATTTGATGCTCTTGATCAAGCCTTTTTCCACATCCAGGCGCGCATTCACCTCACCGCCAGCAAATCGCTGGGTCTTTTGAATGTTGAATGAGGGAGAGCGCCCATAATTCCATTCCCAGGTTTGGTAGCGGCTATTAGAAAGCGCATGTACAGCGTCCCAATCTGCAGTTGTCAGCTGGTACTGCGGGATGGACTTCTCACCTGCGAAGATGCCCTCCAGTAGGATCCGGCGAAATTCGGCGATATCAGGCGGGTTGTAAAGGAACTCGGTGATGTTGGCAACGCGACTGCGGATGGATTTGATACCCTTCGATTCAATCTTGGAGGCTCTAACTCGCAGCGCGGCACTGACGTGGCTGAGGTCGGAGTCGTAGAGCAACGTGCCATGGCTGACCATGCGAGCGCCGGCAATGTACTGTGCATTGCCGCTGATCTTACGCCCGTCCACCAGGATGTCATTCCTGCCAGAAAGCTCGGCTTTTACGCCCATCTTATTCAAGACGCGAATAACAGGCGCGGTAAATTTGGCGAAATTGCTGAAACTTCCACCCAGGTTAGGCGCAATAAAGCTGAAATTGAGGTTGCCCAGGTCATGATAGACCGCCCCACCTCCCGAAAGCCGCCGCACCACATGGATCCCCTTTACCTGAACATGTTCCACGTTGATTTCTTCCAGCGTGTTCTGGTTGCGCCCGATAATAATGGAAGGCGCATTGATGTAGAAGAGCAGGATTTCGTCATCCAGGGCAATATTGCGCAGTAAATATTCCTCCAGGGCGAGGTTGATATGCGGATCAAAGGTGTTTTCGTTATCGACAAAGAGCATCTTGAGTTAATTCCAAAATTAAAACTGTTCGAATTATACAGGAGATTACGTCAGTAGAAAATACCTGTAAAGGCTTATCGGGATTCAGGTTTCTCAAGGTCATCTTTCTCTGGTTGTAATCCTATCAACATGCGTCCCAGCAGAATGACTGAACTGAGGATCAGCACCGCGATGAGAAGGAAGCTAAGCTTGATCTGCACCAGGGTTGGGATTAGCGTTAGCAAAAAAACAGCGGCAAGGGTCAGCCCAAGCCGTTTCAGCCTGGCAGATTCCATTTGTCGCAGGTTGTCCACACGGTCCACTTGTGCCAGCGCAGCGCGAAAATTCGCAATATTCCATGCTGCCAGATTAAGGCAGATGGTTGCGCTCAAGAGGATCACAGCGATCCCTTCAAAGTATCCCCAGGCGGTCAGGATGCTAAATAAGACAAAGAAGGTGTTGTAGCTTTTGACTTTCTTGGTTGATAGAAGCGCAATCCATAATACGCCACAAGTCAGCACCATAAAGAATAGCAGCCAGACTTGGCGTAGGGCAGCAGGGACTGCCAACGAGAGCACCAGCAGGAATGGCAAAAGATACTGTAGCCAGATGGATATGCTCATGCATTCACCTTAATATTGTGCTGAAGGCGGCGCGCATCCACCGAAGCCCGCTGTAACACAGTCTCAAGGCTCTCACTCACCTGCCAGTTGATTACTTGGGCGCCGCCCTGTCGTAGCTGATGTAGCATTAATTCACGCTCTGCCGATGCCAGGCGGAATGCCAGGCTGGCGTGGTCACGGTTAGCGTCGGCTTCAAACGCAATGGGGTCCGGGCTCAATATCATTACGGCATAGCCGCTGGCAAGCATCTTCTTGATATAGGTGATATCTTCCATCACCAGTGGGCTGATCATCACAATTTGCGAACCTGGTGAAAAGAAACGCACTGGCATGTAATTCAAATCGCTGAGAGCAAAGTTGACCATTGGCGTGACGGTGGACAGGGTATTAAGAATGCGGTCTTCCTGCACTTTTCCATAGCCGGGGAACACGCGTTTTCTACCCGTGCCATACACCAACAGGCTAACACGATGTCCGTCAGCAATGAAGCGCCGAGTAAGCGTGGCAGCGGCATGTACGGAATACTCAAACAGGGAGTTGGAGGCTGTGCTCAGGTTCACCCTTTGGCGCTCATCCAGGATGATGCCTACATCCGCCACCTGTTCCTGCTCAAAGGTGTTGGTAAAAATTTGCCGATCGGAGCGCGTACTTTGCCGCCAATTGATACGCCGCAACGGATCACCCGGCTGATATTCGCGCGTGGCAAAGAAGTCCACCCCGGTGCCAGCACGGCGCGACCCGATCGACCCAGCAAAGCCATGCGTACGCGGCGGTCGGATGCGAATAGGCTTGATCTTTTCACCTTCTGGACGGATGATGAACTGGCTCAGGTTAGGATAATGTTGGCTGATCTCAAAGCAGTCCAGGGTTTCCTGGGTGTCTACCACTGTTTCAAAGTCCTTGTAGGTACCTCGAAAAGCAGATATGGTGTAGTCCATGGATAAGCTCTCACCCGGATTGATGGCTGCCATCAAGCTGGTGGTGCCTTCTTCGGTCTGTATCTTCCTTGAAAACAGATCGCGAAGGTGAACTTGTTCGACTGTTTCGCTTTTGTTGGTCAAATTAAGGTGGACTTTCACCGGGACACCTTGAACAGCTCTTTCGGGGTCAACTTTTCGGCTAATTTCCAGTGGAGCCGGAAGTCGTGGGCGCTGTAAATGAGCAGATGCCAGGTAGCCCAATATTGGCAGGGCTAAGATCACCAACCCACCTCGCAGGAAGGCTGCCCCAATTAAAATGAGGGCAAACATCACTGCAACCAAAACCAGCAATTCACGTTTCATCAGATTGACTTATCCCCTGCCGTGTTTGAGTACCGGAACCTCAATGGAGTCAATCACCTCATCCAAAACGCGCTCTAGGGCGCTGGGGATGGACCACAAATCCGGGTCCAGGATCAGACGGTGAATCAGGACAGGTTTGACAAAGCGGCGTACATCATCCGGCAATACGTAGTCCTTACCATTCATGGCAGCCCAGGCACGGCTGAGTTTGAGCAGCGCCAGGCTGGCACGCGGGCTGGCGCCGACCGCAATGGAGCGGTGTTTGCGTGTTTGCTGCACCAGTTCGGCGATATAGGCTTCGATATCTGCGTCTAGGTAGACCTCTTCGGTCAACTGGCTGGCTTCGATCAGGCGTGTTGCGTCCGATACAACCGTAAAAATGAAATCATCTTCCTTGCGTGCCCGCCTACGGCGCAGGATCTCCACTTCTTCACTCAAGCTAGGATACCCGAGCGAAAGCTTCATAATGAAACGATCCAGTTGTGCTTCAGGCAGGGGGAATGTACCCTCATACTCGATCGGGTTTTGCGTGGCGATCACAAGGAACGGCTCTGGCAGCGGCATGGTCACGCCTTCCAGCGTCACCTGGTGCTCCTGCATGGCTTCTAGAAGCGCTGATTGGGTGCGCGGGCTGGCGCGGTTGATCTCGTCTGCCAGGATGATGTTGGCAAACAGCGGACCCTGGCGCAGCACAAACTTATTATCCGCGCGGTCATAGACATAACCGCCGGTGATGTCGCCTGGCAGCAGGTCTGGGGTAAACTGGATGCGGCGAAAGGTCATCCCCAGTGTGGCAGCAAAACTATTGGCGATCAGGGTCTTCGCCAGCCCGGGGTAATCCTCCAGCAGCACGTGCCCACCTGCCAGGAAGGCAGCAAACAGGTTATCCAGCACGCTTTGTTTGCCGACAATGGCTTTGCTGACCTCGTCAAGGACCTGTTGGCTGAGTTGTTTTACTTTATTTAAGGAAAATTCTGATTCATTCATGATGGACAATCTCCAGTCGTTGTTCAATAAATGTGATAATGGCATTCACCTTCTCCTCAACGAAAGGATCAGGTTTTTGACGGAAAAATCCCAGCGATTCTGCGATCTGTCGGGAGAGAGAGGTGTGTTTTTGATCGGATTTCTGCCTGGTATCCAAGCTGCGCGTGTGAATCAGGTCTGTGATCGGTTGAGGTAGTTTTAACATGTCAGATTCTGCCAAATCTTCAACCTCCTCGTAGGGAAGGTGCTCCTGGTGCGCGAGGATATTTAGGATGAGACGGCGGGCATTGCGCGCAAAGTCATCCCGCGCAAACTTGCTATATCGCAGGTTGCGGGTCTCAAGCCGCCAAAACTGGTAGCGCGATTCAACATCTTGGGATTCTATGTCCAAACTATCCGTTATGCTACCATTTTGGAGGTTACGACCCCTGGTGAATGTCTGTGCAATTGACCATAAGGCGATAAAGAGGCAGGTCATGATGATCACAATGTGATAAATGCCCTGGGGGATGCTGTTGATGCCATAGCGGATAAGGACATATAGGTTATATAGCGGTTGGACGATGCTTTGGTAAAAGAAATTCCAAAAGAAAATAGCCATGATGGCAAAGGTCAAGACCACAGCTGCAATCGACACCAACAGACGAAGTCTTGATTTCGGTTCCTTCGCAGGTTTTGTGGTCATTTTTCCACCTCGGACAGGGCTTGCACAGCGTCGACGATCTCCCTCAGGCAGGTAACTGCGGCAGCTTCATCTTCTGGGCTGGCTTCAGACGTGCTGTAGCGTGCCTGCTCAAACAAGCGCGTCAGGGTTTGAAGTGGCTCTCCCGGCAGTCCCCTCTGCTGCAGCGATGCTTCAAAATCCCTTGCGGTCATGGCTTTGCGTCGTTCGTATCCCAACCCTTCTTTGACTGCTCGGTTCATTTCTGCATAAGCGCGCAGGATCACAGAGCGCAGGTCCTCGCCTTGCTGCAGTGCATCCAACGCAGCCTGTGCTTCTTGTGCCAGCCTACTGAGTGGCGCATCAACCTTCTTGCGAGATCGTCGGATCAACCACACCCCACCGCCAACAATTAGTGCAATTGCCATCAGAATGACAATGGTCAGCCAGGCAGGTGCTGTTTCAGGTAGATCAGGCAGGGGTATCCCGCCCAGTCCCTCGATGGTTGTATTTACGGAGGTAAATGGTGCAGGCTCTGTTTCGACAATCTCCTCGAGAGTCTCAACCTTGTCCGAGCGATTGATGATCTCCAAAATGGCGGACAGCACCCCGATAATGATCAGATCCGTCAACAAACGTCTGCGTCCCTCTTTAGAAGAGAGTGATTGGATGATATAGAATGGCAAAAGAAGGATGCCCAGTGCTAAAAATCCATAGATGAAGATCATGAATATATCTGAATTGACAATGGGCGGCAAGGCACCAGAACTCCCTTGTTCTTCAACTGGCGCGATGAGATATCCCCCCGCTAGCTCAAGGTTGCTCAGGCTCATCCCAAGCAAGATAAGCAATAGCGCCGATGCTACCAATAGCAGGATGGTATGTGAACGCATCTTTACCATGCAAGGATTCTACCACTGCGCCCTATTCTGATCGCTGTCCGTTACTGATTGGACGCGGTGTTAGCTGTCCTTGCTCTGAACGTATTCTTCAATCAATCGGCTCAATATTGGCAGGATCTCCAGCGCATCCCCCACCACCCCCAGGTCAGCGGTCTTAAGGATCGGTGCATCCGGATCTTTGTTGATGGCGATGACATGTCTGGAGGAGCTCATCCCGACCAGGTGTTGCACAGCGCCGCTAATGCCGGCTGCCAGGTAAAGTTCCGGACTGACAGTGGTGCCGGATTGTCCCACTTGCTGAGTGTGCGAGATCCAGCCCTGTTCCACGATCACACGTGAGCCTGCCAAGACGCCGTCCAGCTGGTCTGCCAGGTGCTCCAACAGCGCCAGGTTGGCCGCTTTTTGCATGCCCCTACCGCCAGAAAGGATCACACGCGCATCGGCAATGCCGACTTTGCCGGTGTCTGACTGGTAATTTTGCTCTACCACCTTCGTGCGGATGGCAGCGCGGCTCATGGTGAGGGGAAACGTTTCCAACTCCGCCTTGCGGGAAGCATCCAGCGTGGGAACTGGGAAGACATTGGGGCGGACGGTAGCGGTTTGTGGGCGGGTGTAAGGCGTGATGATGGATGCCATGATGTTGCCGCCGAAAGCGGGGCGAGTCTGTACCAGCTGACCCTGCTCGTCAATTGCCAGCCCGGTACAGTCGGCGGTTAAGCCAAGCTTCAGGCGGGCAGCCACGCGTGGTGCCAGGTCGCGCCCATGCGGGGTAGCGCCGTACAAGACCACTGAAGGCATGTGCGAGGCAATAATTGCGCTGATGGCATGGGTGAAGCCGTCAGTGGAGTACTTTGCCAACAGGTCGTGCCGACAGATGATGGTACGATCTGCGCCATAGGCACCCAGGCTGGCGGGGTCAAAATCGGTGCTGCCGGTGATGACCACTGCTGTCAGCATCTGACCCAGCTGATCCGCCAGCTGCCTGCCTTTTCCGAGTAGTTCCAGCGCCACTTTGCGCGGTTTGGTATTGCTGCCGTCTTCGGTCAGTTCTACCCACACAAAGATGCCATGGTAACGTGCCAATTCCTCAGGGGAGGCTTGCAGCCGTTCTATGCTGAGAGCATCATGTGGGCAGACGTTGACGCAAGCCCCGCATAGCGTGCAGGCTTCATTGACCTCCAAAAGCTCATTTTGAATGCTCAAGGCAGCAAAGGGACAATTCTTAATGCAGATTTTGCAAAGCACACAGCGTTCCTGGTCGATGTTCAGCATGATGTTCAGCCTTCCTTCCCATTAGTTTTGAGGTGATCGAGGAAATGGTGCTGCTTGAGGTATGCAAAGATCTCTTGCGCAGCAGAAGCCGCATCGGTGCCGTCGATGATCCGGTTGCTGCCCTTTGCAGCAGGTGGAAAGACCTTGACCACCTGGGTGTAGGAGCCTTGCAAGCCGAGGCTGCGCTCTGGCAGTTGCAAATCTGCAGCGGTGACGCTTTCAATTGAACTGCTATGCGCATTGATCGCTTCCACCAACGAAGGAGCGCGGCGCATCATTTCGCCTTTGCTAACGGTTACAAGAGCCGGCAGGGCTGCCTCGACCACTTCGTAGCCTTTCTCGACCTCACGTCGTACGCGTACATGCCTGCCCGAAGGCGCCAGGCTGACTTGGGTGGCATAGGTGATTTGCGGCATGCCTAAAATCTCGGCAATCTCAGGTCCCACCTGCGCGGTGTCGCCGTCGATGGCTTGCTTACCTGTCAAGACCAGGCTGCAGTCAGGTGTAATGTGTCTGATGACTTCCGCCAGGGTATATGCAGTTGCCCAGGTGTCTGCACCGGCAAATTTGCGGTCGGTGACCAACACAGCCCGATCTGCGCCAAGCTCCAAGCAGCGCAGAAGGGCAGACTCCGCCTGAGGCGGTCCCATGCAGATGGCGGTTACCTCCACGTCTGCGTTTTCCTGCTTGATGCGGGCAGCATGATCGAGGGCATACTCGCAAAAAGGGTTCAAGATGGATTGCACGCCTTCGCGGATGAGCGTGCCGGTGGTGGGGTCCACCTGCACATCCGTCACTTCGGGCACTTGCTTGACCAAAACGACGATTTTCTTCATGCTGCCACCTCCAACGGGAAGAGATCCCCGGGATTGAGCAGCCACGCAGGGTCCAAAGCAGCTTTGATCTGCTGCATTTGTCCAATTTGCTCGGGGTTGAACATCAGCTTAAGGAATTTCTGCTTGATCTTGCCAATGCCATGCTCCGCCGAGACCGCCCCACTCCATTCGACAGCCTTGCGGGCAAACAGCTCATAAAGCTCCAGCCCCTGCTGCAATTCTTCCATGTTGCTCGGCAGAATGTTGACGTGAATGTGGTTGTTGCCAATATGTCCAAACGCCACCCATTCCAAACCCTTCTGGTCGCAATTTTCCTGGTAAAGCTGCCAGATGGCAGGCAGATGCTCGTCTGGGACAGCCAGGTCGGTGCCTAACTTGTGCAGACCGGGGTAGGTTTTCTTGCGCTCGGCAATGATGCTGTTGACCGTTTCGGGCAGCAGATGGCGGAAGACCTTAAAGCGCTCCAGCTCGCGCGGCTCATGTGCCGCCCAGGAAAGCTTTGGGTCACCATCCACGCATTGGATGATCTCACGCAGGGCTTCAAACTGTCGCAGGCTGTCGTGCGCGTCGTAACCCAACTCAAAGAAAATAGCAGCGTGTGCGCCTTCAGGGATCAGCGGCATCCCAACCGTGGAAGGGGCTTCTGCCTGCACCCGACGCAGTAGATCCAGGGCGTTTCCGGAGTAAAACTCAAGGAAATCCAACCGAATGCGTGCATCGGTGCGCAGGGCATCAGTCAGCTGGATGGCTTGTTGGTCGTTTTCGAGAAACTGCACTATGGAGATCTTGGGCTCTTGCTTGAGCAGCGCTACCTCCACGCGTGTGATGATGCCCAACACGCCTTCTGAGCCGATGAAAAGGTCAATTAAGTCCATGCCTGGCTCAGAATAAAAACCGGCGGCACATTTGGTCTTGGGTAGCACATAGTCCGGGATGGAGAAGGAATGGGATTGACCGGCAGAATTGAGGATGGCAAATTTCCCTTCAGGTGAGGCAAAATATTGTCCGCGCGAAATATCGAGGAATTCACCATTCGCCAAAAAGACGCGCATACCCCGAACCCATTCACGCGTGGCACCATAACGGAAGGTACGCGCTCCAGAGGCGTTGGTGGCGATCGAGCCGCCCAGCGTAGCGCTCATCTCGGTCGGATCCGGCGGGTAAAAATACCCCTGTCGGTCGTTCTTGAAGGCTTCAATGCCAGCCCGAACAGCAGGGTTGCTGCTTTTTTCCAACGTTGGGAAGCGTTTGAGCTTGAGCATATTGTCCAGAGTTTTCAGGCTGACAAACGCCTGAGCCTGTACGCGCCATTCCTGTGAGGCTTCATCAAAGCTAATCGCCTCAACCTGGTCAAAGCGTTCCAGTGAGATCACAGCGCCTTTGGCAGGCACGCTGCCTCCCACCAGCCCGGTACGTGCGCCGGCAATGGTGACGGGAATCTTGCGGTTTGCCATTTCGCGCAAGACCGCAGCCAATTCAGCTTCGTCCCGCGGAATGAATAAGGCATCCGCGGAGGTTGAACGCAGCTTGGACTCGTCTGTCAGGTAGATGGAATATTCGGATTGAAGAGTTACAAAGCCATCAGCACGTTTGACCCTGCTGTAATCTGCCAGGGGAGCTTTCTGCGATGTTATCACGTGCATAAATACCTCTTTTCTCGTTCGACCAGATGCCTGAATTATTGCTGGTTTTTCTGCTCGATAGCTGCAAGGATGGGTTTGAGGTGGGCGATGTTCTTTTCAGCTGCGGTCCATGGGTCTGGTTTGGGCATAAATTCGCCAGACACAAAACCCTGGTAACCCAGACCATTGAGTGCGCTTAAGATGCTGGTAAAGTCCAGATGTCCTGCGCCGGGATACCAGCGATTGGAATCTGCCACATGAAAATGAAAGATTCGGCTACCGCAAGTGCGAATGCTTTCTTCGATGTTAGGCTCTTCGAGGTTCATATGGAAGGTGTCCAAAAGCAGCCCAAAGTTGGGACTGCCAACCTCTTCGATCAGCTGCATGCCCTGGGCAACTGAGTTGATCAGCGAGGTCTCGTAGCGATTGATGGGCTCCAATGCCAGGCGCACGCCCTCAGCTTCAGCTTCTTGACAGCATGTTTGCAGAGCTAGGCGCAGCCATGCCATGGCTTGCTCTTGCGAAACGCCAGGTTTGAGCACACCACGCACCAGCCCAATGATGATGGCTGCGCCAAAATGCTTTGCAAGCGGGATATGGCTCTTAATGCGCAAAATGGCAGCCTTGCGGATAGCTTCGTTGGGATCGGTGAAGGACAAGCCTTCCTCACCCCAGGCTTGCCCCGTGCCAATGGCGGGCACTTGTAAGCCAAACTCGCTCACCAGGGCGGACAAGGCGTTGGCGTCCACCAATTTTGGATCGCGCACAGCCAGCTCCACGCCGT
>CAZJLN010000044.1:0-12965 GCA_964546745.1 uncultured Anaerolineaceae bacterium | reverse complement strand
CAATACCTATACCGCTCCCAAAGGATATACCGGCATCTTCCCCACCAACCCCACTCTGGGCGGAGATAAGTTGTATGCAGTCACTTATGACGCTGAAAGCATCGATGTTGTCAACTCTATCAATGATGACCGTGTGATGGTGATTTACACCGGGCATGGCGGATCCACCAGCTGGGCAGGTCCCAGTTTGAGTCAAGCCCAGGTGCGTGCACTGACCGGCGTGGCAGTCCCTTACGTGGCAGGGCATGCCTGTGTCACCTCTGATTTTAATACCTCCGAATCCTTTGGCGATACTTGGGTGATCGAACCTGTCAATGGTGCGTTGGTCTATATTGGCGCAAGCAACAACTCCTACTGGGATGAGGACGACATCCTCGAACGGGTTATTTTTGACACGCTCTATGATGACCCATTAGGAATTGTGGTACCCTCCATTGGGCAATTCAAGCATGCCGGCTTAGCCGCTGTAAACACGCGCTATTACTGGGAGGAGTATCATCTGTTTGGCGACCCCAGTCTGGTGATCGTGCTGGGTCCACGCGAACCCGACTTTACCTTGTCCGTCTCACCGACTGAGCTTGACACCTGTAACGATGCCACTACAACCGCTGACATCACCGTCGGCAGTCTGAATGATTACCAATCACTAGTTACCCTGTCCGCTTCTGAGATCCCCGGGTTTGACTATTCTATCAGTCCGAATTCACTCCGAGCGCCTTATGAATCCGTACTGACTCTTGAAGGCGCTGGAACAGCTCCATCTGGCACCAGCATCGTCACCATCACTGGCACCTCTGATGCACTTACCCACACGACTGACCTGACCGTGAACGTATTTGCCCCGCTCGGCCAGGCGCCACTCAAGCTCAGCCCAGAGGATGATGCCGCCAACGTAGACGTGCTGCCGGTCTTCACCTGGCAGACAGTCGACGGCGCGCAGAGCTACTACCTGCAGGTCGCATCCGACCCAGGCTTTACCAACCTCGTTATTGACCAGCCCGGCTTGACTGACACCAGCTTCATGGCGCCTTCCCCGCTACAGACTGATAAGCTCTTTTACTGGCGCATCTCGGTCACCAATCCCTGCGGAACTGTTCAAGATGTTCAGGTGTTTAGCTTCCGCACCCGCCCCGGACCGGGTGACTGCCCCGCCGGCACCACACCCAACGTCATCTACCTGGATGATTTTGAAAGCGGCGCTGGTGGCTGGGCGGACACTTCCGCGGGTTCATACCATTGGGAACTGTCAAGTGTCTTCTCGCATTCCCCCGCCACCTCATGGCACGCCAGTGCCCCGATGGCTATTGCCGACCAACGCTTAGTATCCCAATCCTTCAGCCTACCTGAGGGCGAGCTGCCTCTGGCGCTTTCGTTCTGGCATCGTTGGACTTTCGATAGCCCGTCTGTATGCAATGACGGCGCCATCTTGGAAGTCAGCAAGAATGGGGGTGCCACCTGGACTCAGGTGCTGGCTGATAGCTTGCTTACCAATCCCTATAACGGCAAGGTCAAGTCAGGTGTCTTCAACCCCCTTGCAGGCAAATTTGCCTGGTGCGGCGAGTCAGATTGGGTGTGGACGGTCGTAGACCTGGCAGGTTACGAAGGGGAGGAGGTCTTATTCCGCCTACGACAGGGCACTGGCAATGCTGGCAGCGCAGATGGCTGGTACGTGGACGACGTGCGCCTGCAGAGCTGTATCGCGGACCCCGTGGTGGAGTATAAGCTCTTTATGCCATTGATTACGCGATAGACAATTTTTGTTGACCGGCTATCTTTATCCGGCCATGATTTGTATCCAGACTTCCGAAGGCTAAGTCAAAATCTCTTGATACTGATACTTCGGAAGTCTTTCTTTCATTCGTTCGGGTTTGGATCTCGACCTATATGTCCGCTCCTTATCCTGGGCAGCCATGATACGAATCACATCAATCCCCTGAACCGCATGGATCTCGTGAAGATTTTCCCCTGGAATGGGCTGGTTCGTCAGGCTTCGTACCAATTATCGCTGCAATAGAGAAGCCAAAAACCAAACAAAGCATTAACCCCTCTAGTTCTATTGATTATTCAACCAGGCAAGGTTAATCCGTAGCAATTTGTCATCCCCTTCCTGCGGCTGTCCGCGCCCGTCTTGGTTGCTGGTGGTCATGTAAAGATGTCCATCCGGACCCAAGCGCACTGCCCGTAGTCTGCCGTATTCGTCCTCAAAATAGGTCATAAAGCGATCTACGACGTCCTCTTCCAGTGAAAAAGCATAGAGTGAAGCACCACGCAGACCGCTGAAGTACAAGCTTCCCTGTGTAAATGCCACATCACCCGGTGCCCAGGTGGTGGAAGCGCCGGAATGGATCACGGGCACCTGCATGCCTTCGCGGGTCTCATCTCCCTGGATCACAGGCCAGCCGTAATTTTTGCCCGCTTCGATCAAGTTCAGCTCATCAAAACCAGAGCCGAAGCCGCTTCTGCCATGTTCGGTGGACCACAGTCTGCCCTGGTCGTCCCAGGCAAGCCCCTGCGGATTGCGATGCCCATAGGAGTAAACCGGGCTTTGGAAGGGATTATCCGCTGGGATAGCGCCCTCTGCAGTTAGCCGCAAGATCTTTCCAGCTAGGGACTGGATATCCTGTGCGCTCTGGGGATCGCCTGCATCGCCAGTAGTGATATAGAGGTGCCCATCAGGACCAAACTCGATCCTCCCGCCATCGTGATTGACTGCGCCAGGAATGCCATCCAGGATGACTTTTCGATTATCCAATACATTGCCATTCAACGTATAACTTTCCACCCGGTTAGTGATGCTTCCGCTTATCTGGCTGGTTAGATAGAGATAAATGGTGCTGTTTTGCTCAAAATTGGGATGCAAAGCCAGCCCAAGCAACCCGCCTTCACCGATATGAGTGACCCCCTGTATGGCTATACTGCTTTTATCCTGTCCTAAACGCAGTAAATTGCCGGATCGTTCAGTGATAAGCAGGTCGCCATTGGGCAGGAAGGCAATCTCCCAGGGGATATCCAGGTCTTCAGCAACGACCTCGATGGTAAAGTCAGCCGGGACAGGCGAGGGATTTTGCGTTGGCTCTACTTCCGTTTGAGTATGAACGACGGGATCTTCTTGCGCACCAACTGATGGGGTGGTGGGCAGCAGCGTGCTTACAGTTGCTTGTGGCGTGATGGTCGCATCAGGAGGTTGGGTCTGTGGCAGGGATGTGCAAGCAGACACAACCAGGATAAGGAGGATAACTAACATGGTCCATGTTTTCGCTTTCATGCGGGTATGGTAGCATGTATAGCTGATGATTTCTTGGTTATGTACAAGGTATGTATTGGTCTAAGGCAGACTGATGCGCAGACAAACCAACTTCCGATACCAGTCTGTAATCGGAAGTTAAGTCTGATCAAGAATTAGGGACTGAAGGCAAATCTCCCCGGTCAATGCAATGGGGTTAACTCCCCTGTTTCTCCCAGCGTTTAGCGGTAGCCTTCCGCCTGCAGGTTGAAGAGGCGCGCATAGCTGCCGTCCAATGCAACCAGCTCCTCATGGCTGCCATATTCAAGGATTTTGCCCTCTGAGAGCAGCACAATACGGTCTGCCATGCGCACGGTTGAAAAGCGATGCGAGATCAACACAGCAATGCGCCCTTCCATCAGCTCGTTGAAGCGTTGGAAGATCTCAAACTCTGCTTCCGCATCCAACGACGCGGTGGGTTCGTCCAATACCAGCAGCTCCGCTTTGCGCATGAAGGCGCGTGCCAGAGCGATCTTCTGCCATTCACCGCCGGATAGCTCCTTGCCTTTTTCCCAGCGACGCCCTAGCATGGTGTCATACCCCTGCGGGAGTTTGGCAATGACCTCATCTGCGCCTCCGCGTTGTGCGGCTTCTTCGATGCGCGCTGAGTCTTCCAAATCTTCCACCTGCCCAAAGCCAATATTCTCCCTGACGGTAAACTGATAGCGCACAAAGTCCTGGAAGATCACGCCAAAACGCTCGTGCAAGCTTTGCAGATCATATTCGCGCAGATCCACACCATCCAGCAGTATCTGACCACTGGTAGGGTCATACATACGCATCAGCAGCTTGATCAGAGTGGTTTTGCCGGCACCATTCAGCCCAACCAGGGCAATGCGTTCCGCGGGGTGGATGGTCAGGTTGATATCCCTGAGCACTTCTACTTCCGAACCTGGGTAGCTAAAATGAACATGCTTAAACTCAATGCCCTTCTGGATGCTGGTTGGGACAATCTGTCCATCGATGGGGGCTGTTAACATAGGTTTGAGCTCCAGGAAGGTTATCAGATTATCCAGGAATAGGTTGCTCTCATATAAGCTGTTGAGATTGTCGAGCAGACCTCGGATAGAACTCTGCGATTGTCGGAAAAGAGACAGGAACATGGTCATATCACCCAACGAATTGCTACCGCCTATCGTGCGCAGGATGATCCAGGCATAGCTGCCATAATAGACCAACTGGGATAACATACCCCATCCTAGCCCGGCAATGGTGCGCTTGCGTGCAATGGCCTGATCTTCCTTATAGAAGCGCGTGAAGAGTTCCTGGTAGCGTTTAAGCAGCGGTTCTCCCAATCCAAACAGCTTGATCTCTTTGTAGGCTTCGCTGCTTGTCAGAAGCTGTTCAATGTAGTTGAGCAAGCGAGATTCCGGCGCGCGCCGTGTCAGTGCCCGGAATGACATTTCAGCATATTTCGAATGCGACAAGAAGGCAGGGATGGCAGCGACAAATACAATCACAGCCAGCCATGGACTGAAACGTACCAGGAGAATAATTAATGAAATCATCGTAATGATTTGTTGGATAATCTGCAGGATGGATCGGACAATGGAAAGCGCGCTTGTGTCTGCCTGACGGCGGGCATTCTGCAGTGTGTCATAGAAAATTGGATTCTCATAGAACTGCAGATCAAGGCTGATGGCTTTACGGATAATCATTGAGTTGACATAGTTGCTAAGTTTGGATTGCAAGACGCGATCTGAGAGCGAGCGCACCTGACCAATAATGGCATTTAATAGAATTAGACCCAGCTCCAACAGAAGGAAGGGCATCACCATTTGCAGCCCAGCGTTCATTTCCATGCCATCCTCAATTGCTTTGAGAATGGAATCGACGATCAATTTGCCAACCCATGCCTGTGCAGCGGGTAAAACCGCCACCACCACCGTCAGGAATATGCCAATCAATGCGGCGGTTTTACTGGCAGCCCAAACCAGCTTAAATGCTTGGGGTGTGTTGCGAAGTGCTTCCATAAATTCAGACACTTCTTTGTGTATGCTGGAAAAAATCGATTTTGTTTTAGGGCGATCTGATCTTGGTTTTTGATTTTCCATGATGTCATTGTCCTTTATCAGTTTGTATTCAAGATTTTAAAACCCCTTTTGCCCGGTTAGGTGCATTATACCCTCTCCTGAGAGATGGCTCACCATTTTGATCAAAAGTAGCTAATCCGAGCTTATTACCATTGGACTTTTTGGATAACTTTACTAAACCTTGCAAAGAACATTAAGAGGTTGAAAATGACATTCCAGAAAAGCAACAAATATGGTATAAATTAATCATTAATCAACGATTAATTTGCTGTTCGTTCCCAATTTAATAAGTTCTTTATCGGAGGAAAAGATGATTTCGCAAAAGAAAATCCCTATCATAGTTGTATTAAGTACCATTCTTGTTGTTACAATGGCGTGCAGTCTCACAGGCGTGGCTGATACGGTCAAAGAAAAGGTTGAGGAGCAGGTTCCTTCCCTCGTCAGTAAAATCACTGAGGTGACTAAGAAAACCGAGGAAACCAAAGAAGCCCAGAAGACTGAAGAAACCAAGGAAGCCGAAAAAACCGAAGAAACCAAAGAGGTGCCTCAGCCCACTGCCACAACTCCCCCAGCACAGGTTAAACCCTTGGTAGTCTCGAAGGTAGGCTTCGGACAGGATGACACATCGCTTGGGTTGGGCTTTATCATTGAGAACCCAAATACGGATGTTGCTATCAGCTTCACCGAATATCGAGTCGCTGCCTATGACGCTGCGGATGTGGTCGTCGAAACCCAAACAGGCTATATTGATACACTTCTGCCCGGGCAAAAAACTGGAATCGGAGATGAGATGTACCTGGACGAAGGTAAGATTGTCGCCAAGATTGAGATCCAGATCAAAGATGGCACACCCGTGGTCACAGATGTGAACCAATTGTTGACTGCTTCCAATGCCAGGTATCGCGCTGATGATTACTATCCGATGGTTTACGCAGAGGTAGCTAATCCCTTCCCGACGATGATTGATGGCTATAAAGCTTCAGCCATTCTTTATGATACTGCCGGAAACATCATTGGTGGGGGTTGGTCGTATGCCTCCTTCGTGCCCGCAAATGAATCCACTAGTTTGAAGATATATGTGTCCTCTGGCGCAGAACCTGCCAACGTGGAGGTTTATGCACTTTTACCTGATCTGAGCTATATCAAAAATCCAAAAACGATCCCCATCGGCGCCTCAGAGCTCAAGCTGGTCGATTCTGGGTTTGGTGAAGGCGATTATTCGACCACCTTTGCCTATCTTGTTCAAAACCCCAACGCCGATTGGACTATCGTCAACTCACAGGTTAAAGTGATGGTTTTTGCTGCGGATAACTCGCTTTTAGATGTGACCGAGACCTATCTGGGAGTGCTTTTACCCAATGAAACCTTTGGTTATTCAGGTGATTTTTACCTACCCGAAAATACTTTCCCGGATCACATCAAAATACAAACACGAACCGGCACCTTCGAGAACACGGGATCCCTACCCAATTTCACCTACGAAAATGTAACGATCGATACCTCTGGTTATTCCCCAAAGGTTACTGGCGTGGTTGTTAACCCCTATCCCGTTGAACTGGAGAGCGTAAGCGTATACGCAGTGATCTATGACGCAGCCAGCAAGATCATTGGCGGTGGGTTTACCTATGTCGATTTCATCCCTGCCAGCGCAAAAGCAGCGGTGGATATGTATGTGAACTTCAAAGGCACGCCAGCTAGTGTGGAACTATATGCAATGGTGAGCAATCTGAAAGATATTCAATAAAACTTGTACCATTAATCACGCAAACGGGGCACTTAGAAATGAGTGCCCCGTTGACTTTTAATGGATCTTCCTAAGGCTCTACCACCCGCCCCATGAACAGGATGGTGCCACTAGGTTGATGTTGGATAGCGAACATGAACGGTCGGTCAATGACGGTGCCTTCTGGCGCGGATGATTCTTGCATCACCACGGCAGTGGCAGCGGCAGCTTCGGTACCTTTCTCATCCACTGTGATCGTGGCTTCATGCACAACATCGGAAATGAACAAACTCATGCTTTTGCTGATGCCTGAGAAATCGGCATCGCCAAAAGCTGCCTGCATCCCTAAGGCTTCCAGGGGTGGGATCGCATCCAATGGAGTGCGAATGTCGAATTTCGGCATGTAAAGGTTTAGCCCGCGTGGCTGTAGCGACTGAATGGCTTCTGCTAATGCTTCTGGAGTCAGAGATTCTTCCACTGCTTTGAATTTGCCCTCATCAGGCACAATTAGCAACATGTCAAAATCCTTTGAAAGATAACGCAGGCTGATCAGCATGTAATTTTCAGTCTCCAGGTATTTTCCATAGATTTGGGGGCTGTTCATCATCTGCACCATTTTGGTGGAGCCGTCCAAAAGGTAAAAAGGCGCTTCTTGGGTGGCATAATCCAGGAAGGGAAATGCCCAACTCGCTTTAAAATAGATTGCATTGACCAATACCAGGCGCGTGGAGGGGTCTAATACGCCATCTGGGATCAGCTTGGGAATCTTCGCTTCTGTCTCATCCGACACCCAGCCATTGATCTTCTCCTGAGCGCCTTTACTATCATTACCATAATCGACCTGATAAATCCCAGCGCCATAATGACGCGCCAGCCCATCCAGGAATGCCTGCTCAAAATCTGCTCCCTCCTGCCCCCAAATCGAGTTGGCGATATTGAGTCTGAACGGGCTGCCTTCTTCTTGGTTTAGTTCTGCATTTTCCGATGCAGCAATCTGCAACAGAAGGGCATTGTAAGCGGGATGAAGGTCATCGCCCAGGGATTCCATAGAGAGTGCCTGCAGCATCTCTTCCTTTGTAATACCCCTCGCGCCAGATAATGTCATGCTGAGCGCCAACGATAAGCTGAGGGGAGAGAAAACCAGGTTGCCCTCTTCTGAGCGAATCTGGCGATAGAAATCAAAGGCAAATTGGGCGTTGCCATCAGACAATGCCTGAAGCAGCACCGCGCTCACATCCGGGTTGGTGTCTCGTTTGAGACTGCTCTCGATGTAACCACCCGCAGGCGTTGTCGTAGGAACGCAGGCTGTCAATATCCATATGAGGACGGAGAAAACTAAGAGAAGTTTACGCATATGACCTCCCAGTCACATAAGGGTACGAGGCCCTGATGAATTTAAAATTTCAATTCTATGGTGCTACCACACGCCCCATGAACAGGACAGTACCGGTGGGTTGATGCTCGATGGCGAACATGAACGGTCGGTCGAGGGTCAGCTCGATGGGTTCCGCCGGCATGGAAGTCATCTTCATGATGATGGCGGTGGCTGCCGCAGCCTCAGTGCCTTTCTCGTCCACCGTGATGGTGGCTTTATGAATGACCTCGCTGATGAACAATTCTGTGTCAGCATTGATCCCTGAGAAATCTGCAGAGCCTGGGTCAAAGGCAGCCAACATACCTAACTGCTTGAGCACTTCTGCGGCACTGATGGAGGATTCAAAGTCAAACTTTGGCAATCCCAGGTTCATGTATTCCATGGACATGGTATTAGCGCTGACGCGAAAATCCTCTGCGCTCAGGCTGGCTTCCACCTCGGAAAATTTACCCTCATCTGGCACAAAGACCAGCATTGAGAAATCGCTGGAGAGATAGGGAATACGCACCATCTGGTAGCCCTCGCCCGTGCCATACTGGAATTTCTCGTTATATAGGTGCATCATTTGCACATCCTTCTCGGAGCCGTCTAAAAGGGTGAAGGGTTCGACTTTGGTGCCATTCTCATTGAACTCATACATCCAGGAGCCCTTGAAGTAAATGGCATTTGCCAATACCAGGCGCGTAAGCGCATCCAAAGCTCCTTGGGGAATCAGGTCTGGAATCTTACCGGTGGTTTCTTCATCTACCCATTGATTGATGGCTTCGCGCGCGGCTTCTGCATCCTGTACATAATCGACCGAGTAAATGCCGGCGCCATAATTGCGCGCGAGCGTGTCCAAGAAGTCTTTGTTCAGCTCAAATCCAGCCTGTCCCCAAATGGAGTTGGCTATGTTGAGTTGGAATTTGTCACCGCGGGTTTTGTCCTTCAGGTCTGCTTGCGAGCCTTCCACCTGCAGCAGCAGGGAGTTGAAAGTGGGGTCTAAAGCGCCAGAGAGGTCAGATATGGCTAGGGCATCAAACATTTCTGCGCGCGTCTCGCCCTTTGCGCCTGCCAGCGCCATGCTGAGTGCAAGTGAGAGGCTTAAGGGCGAAAAGATGATATTGTCTGTGCCGTCATTGATCTGGTCATAGAAATTGAAAGCAAATTGGGTATTGCCTGCTGCCAGGGCTTTTAGAAGACCCGGATCTGATGTGGGTTCCAGGTCGCGCTCCAAGTCGCTTTTAGCGTAGACAACGCCCTTGTTGGTTTGTGGGGCAGCTGGTACACAAGCCGTCACCAGGAGTGGGATAAGCAATAGACATGCAATTAATAGTTTCATTGAACCTCCAAAACTTAATACTTAATCATTTGACGTAAAAAACCAGTCAATTGTTCCCTCTTTATTATCTCATGAACACCAACAAAAAGAGCCCGGGAGTCTATCCCTGGGCTCTGTTTCATTACATGAGGAAGCAATTTATTCTCTCGAATATTTCTCGTCCAGCTTTGCCAGCAGGTAAGAGATCACTGCACCGACCACGAAGAGCAAGGCGCACATGCCCCAAACGCCCCAGCCTTTTGCCCCACTGGGAATGATGGCAATGGTGGATCCCACCACGATTCCGAGGATGAGATGATACATGAAGGCGTAGAACTTCTTGAACAGCCATGAAACCAACTTGGCAAACAACAAAACGCATACCAGTCCCCCAATCGCCAGCGGGATGATCACGCCCAGGTTGAGGTCGCTGATGCCCTGGGTCATTTTGTCATACAACCCCAGGTAGATGAGGAAGTTGGATGGGCTCATACCCGGCAATACCACGCCCAAGCCAATCAGTGCGCCTGAAAGTAGCCAACTGGCAAAAGAGGGTGCCATTTCCATGCTGCGGATGGTGGTCATCCAGCGCATCAGAAAGAACATGCCTACAGCACTGGCAATCAAGAGCAGCCAATGCCAGCTTTTTCTCCCCTGCTTGCCAGCAGTCTTGAACAATGAGGGAAAGGTGCCGGCAATGAAGCCGATGAACAGCCAGATCGCCTGCACTTTGTAGTTGTCGAAAGCCCAGGTGACGGCTTTGGAGAACGCCACCACGCCAATCACCCCGCCAATCCCAACCGGCAGGAAGAATAGAAAGTTCTTGAGAAAATCATGCCAAATTTTTCCCAGCCAGCGCATCAGTGGCTCATAGAGGCCGAACACCACCGCCAGCACGCCGCCTGAAAGCCCGGGAGTGATGAAGCCTACCCCCACTAATATACCCTTCAGAAGGCGCACAATCCACTCGCCGATGGAACCTTTTTTCTCAATCTTTTGTGTTGTTGTCATAAATTTCTGACTCCTAATCGTGTGTTAAAAGCGAGCCAATTATAGTCTCTTTTTGGGCAGGTGTTAAAGGTAAATAGATGAGTAGGAGTCCATTCCGGAGATGACCAACAAAACAATTTTAGGCTGATGTAACTTGAGGCTGAGCGACGACTTGACCAACGACCTCCTTCTCGGTTCATGATATCATTTAGCGCATGCAAAGCGCCATCTACATCCTGATCGTCCTGCTCGGCTGGGGTACCTGGCTGGCAGTCTCACAAAATGTCAAATATCCCAACCCGCAGGTCAAAAACTTTTATGTCACCATCGCCAACCTGGCATTGTCATTCATCATCCTGCTGGTGGTGGGCATCCATCAGCTGGCAGAACTTCCACCGACAGCCATGCTGCTGCTGTTCGCAGGCGGGTTGATCTGGGCACTGGGAGGGTTGAGCGCCTTCACCGGCACTGCCCTGATTGGCACTGCTTCAGCTTTTGGCATCTGGGCACCCGTCAATATTATTGTCAGCATGCTTTGGGGAGCGCTGCTATTTGCCGAGTTTCCCAAAAGCAACGCATCAACCCTGCTCAAGTTGTTGGTTGCCCTGGTAGCCATCATTATCGGCATATTGTTGATCATCTTTGCCAGGGGCAAGGACGAAGTTCACCCGAGGCGCAGGCACGCGGCTTTATTGGGCTACCTGGGAGCAGTGGGAGCCGGTGTTTTTTGGGGCAGTTATTTCATCCCGATCAAGTTTGCCGAAGTCTCGATGTGGGTGGGCACCTTCCCGATGGCAATGGGTATGTTCGTCGGGAGCACGCTGCTGATGCTGCTGGCAAAACGCTCTCCACGACTGGAGAGTAGCAGCGATGTGCTGCGCACCTTGCTGACCGGGGCGCTGTGGTCGGCGGGCAATTACGGCATGTTGCTTTTAGTAGGCGTCATCGGCGCTGGCAGGGGGTTCACCATCTCGCAAATCAGCCTTGTAGTCAATCCCTTAGTGAGCATATACATCCTGAAGGATCCACAGCCCAAATCCAGGGCGTCTTGGTTGATGCTGCTGGGGTGCGTACTTGCCACATTAGGCGCTATCGTGTTGGGTAGTGTCAAATAAACCTGTGCCGATGGTGGCCCTGGTTTGTGAACCCATTTTTTGTTAATGAGAGAAACTTTAACTTTCCCCCTTGACATAAAAAACTGCAATTTTGTGCTAAAATAAGAGGGTATTTTTGGGCAATCGTGCCCGTCAACTTATATATTTTTATTAAAAGGAGTTATTGAATGAAAAAAAGGATTTTGCTTGTCATTAGTATCGTTGTTATTCTCATGGGTATTGCTGCATTGATCCCCAGCATTAAACTGGGTACCGAGGCCTGGTGGCATGCTGCCATCAAGATCGTCGTCGGTTTGGTTGGTGTCTGGGTTTTTGCACAAAAAACCGGCAAGACCAAGACCGCTCTGTTAGTTATTGGTATTCTGCTCGCAGTCATGGGCATCTTGGGATTGATCCCAGGCCTTGCTTTAGGTGCAGAGCCTTGGTGGCATGCTGTCATCAAAATTGTGGTTGGTTTGGTCGCCATTTACTTTGGAGTCACCACCCTTAAGGATGACATCATCAAATAAGCAGTCCTGAACTAGATTTAAGTCAGGAAAATTGAATAAGATCAAAGCCAGCAGGTCAAGTACCTGCTGGTTGTTTTAAGGGAGAACAAGGTAGCGGAAATGGTGCAGCAAACATTAAGCTGCACCATTTACTTTAGTTAATTCTTGTATCTTGAGTCTTGTATGTTGTTTCTTCCTTCTCTACGGCACCGGCTCGAGGGCGAAAGCCATTGGCGCTCCTGAGGCATCCAACCACGCCAAGCGTGACCAGCCATTGGTGATCGCTGCTGCTACGTACAGGTTCTCACCGAAAGCCGCCTTGGAGCAAGTACCTCTCAGCAGCCCATTCGCAACGAGCTTTGTGTAAATACTTGCTGCATCTCGCTCAAAACCATTTACCGGTGTGTCTGTGACCAGTGGGGCATTTGCGTAGGTCACCCCGTAAGGCCATGGGGCACAGCCTGCCTCGACCGAACCCGTGCTTCCCTTGAACAAATTAAACTTAAAGCGGGCATACCCGTTCGGGTGATTCGCTTTGAAGGAAAGCTTGACGGAGTCAGCAGCATGGTATGGGATAAACCCACAATCCCCAGCTTGAACATCGTTAACTTTTGTCTGGTAAATTTCGGCTGAACATGGATTGTTGTCAATATGAATA
>CAZJLN010000043.1:0-13018 GCA_964546745.1 uncultured Anaerolineaceae bacterium | reverse complement strand
TTGGAAGGACGAGTGCAAGAAGTAGATTGGCCAAACTTATCTGACCTTTTTGAGGTGCTTCCGTCAAGAGAGCTGGAAGAATTGGATCTCGAAAACTCCAATATTGCTGTGACTGAAATTGTTCTCACACCCCGTTCAGCTCTGATAGGTAAAACGCTCTCTGAAATGCACTTTCGTGAAAAGTATGGCATGCTTGTGTTGGGTATTTGGCGTGCAGGACATCCCATTCGCTCTGGTTTATCAACACAAAAGCTTCAATTTGGGGACGCGCTCTTGGTGCAGGGACCTCGTGACAGGCTTAAAATACTGGCATCGGATCCGGATCTCATTTTATTGGAATCAAAAGAGACTTTACCTGAAAGTAAGGGGAAAAAGAAACTGTGGGCTGGTCTAATTTTCCTTGCGGTGATTGTGCTATCAATTATCTTTCAGGATTTTATTGCTCCCATTATGCTGCTGGGTGGATTATTAATGGTCATCACGGGCTTGATCCGTATGGAGCAAGTGTATCGGGCGATTGAGTGGAAATCGATCTTCATCATCGCCGGTATGCTTCCAATGGGAATTGCAATAAACAAATCTGGTTTAGCTACCTTGGTTGCCGATGGGTTCCTTAAACATGGTGGTGAAATCCAAGGCTATTTAATTGTCATTATTCTATTTTTAATCGCTTTACTGCTTTCACAGGTGGTCCATGGCGCTGTGATTGCATCGATTATGGTTCCCATTACGATCCAGGTAGCAAGTAACTTTATGTTGGAGCCAAGAGCGGTTGTCATGGCAATCATATTGGCGACATCTATGAATTTCATCACACCACTTGGACATCCGGTCAATCTATTAGTGATGGCACCAGGTGGCTATACTTTCAAAGATTACATCAGGGTCGGATTGCCTTTAGCATTATTTATTAGTGTAGTTATTTTGAGTCTTCTGCCATGGATCTGGCCTATAAAATAAATCTTACTTCCAATGGAAAAAATACTCAAACTTGTAGACCTATCAAAATTCAACCTATTTTCAAGTTGTAATGTGGATCAACTTAAACAGGTTTCTTCACGATCAGTCATAAAGAATTATGCCAAAGGCGATTTGATTTTCATGGAGGGGGATCAAACGAACAATGTTTTTTTAATAACATCGGGTATCGTAATTGTGTTCAAAACTGCCTATGACGGTCGCAGGCAGATCATTTCATCTTTTTCCCATGGAGAGATTCTTAACTTAGCACCCATCTTGCTTGACGAGGATCCAATTTTCCATGCCAACATTGGGGCTTTTTCGCAGGTTGAACTAATCAGTATTTCAAAAAATGACTTTAAACATTTGCTTTCGGAGAATCAATCTTTGGCGCTTTTTTTGTTGCAGGTCCAGGCTAAACGTTTACAGAAATTGACTAATCTTTCAACAGATATGGCATTGTTACCTGTCCGCAGTCGTTTGGCAAAATTCTTGTTGACCCAAGCAGATTCCAAATCAGATTGCTACAAACTAACACAAGATGAAATTGCTGAGTTTATTGGCAGTGTTCGCGATGTGGTTGGGAGAAATTTACGTGAGTTTGAAGAGTTGGGCTTCCTAAAGAAAGACCGTAACCGCATCATCCTATTAGATCGAAAAGGGTTAGAGAGTATTTCGTCTGATCGCTAAAAAATGATGTGGGCAAATTTGAGTTGTACGACTTAAGTCTTTGAAATCAATTGGTTTTCCAACTAGAATTAGGTTAAGGAATAGAAATGAACGAACAGTGGGTTCTTCCGATAATTGATGAAACCAAATGTGTTTTTTGTGGACAATGTATCGACACTTGCCCACATTCGGTGTTGCGCATCGATCAAACCAATTTGGTTTTTGAGAATCCACAAGCATGCACGTATTGTGGGGATTGCGAAGCGATCTGTCCGGAAGATGCCATTGCATGTCCATTAGAAATCATCTGGCAGGAAGACAATCCCTAACAAGATAAAAGGAGTATGTTATGAGTGAATTTATTAATAACGCCACAAAGCGTAAACAAGCATTAAAAGAGATAATCAGAAAGCTGCATCAGGGTCGTTCAGTTGAATCCCTTCAAGATGAATTTGGGGAGATAATTAAGACCGCCACGGCAAGTGATATTGCAGAAGCAGAACGCGAGATGATTGCTGAGGGCACTCCTGTGCAAGACATTCAACAACTTTGCGATTTGCATGTAGCTGTCTTTCGCAGTGGGTTAGAAAGTGAACCTAGCCCGGAGACCTTGCCGGGTCATCCCGTCTATGATTTTCGCATGGAAAATGAGGTGATCAATCGCTTGATGGAGACCCTGGCCGATCTGGTTCAAGGGGTTCGTCAGGGAGAACAAAAAGCCCTAACAATGTTACTTCATGTTCTTCCCAACCTAAAAGTTGTTGAACAGCATTACGACAAGAAAGAGAATTTATTCTTTCCTTATCTTGAAAACCACGGTTTTGAAGGCCCTTCGACTGTGATGTGGGGTGTTGATAATGAAATTCGTGGGCACCTCAAAAAGTTTGTGGGCTTCGCGCTGGAAAACCCAGTTGTTGCACGTAATCTACATGAGGCCTTCCAGTCTTTAGAAACTGCTGTCAAGGATATGATCTATAAAGAAGAGAAAGTATTAATCCCTGAAGCACTTGCTAAATTAACGCCACAGGAATGGGGTGTAATTGCAACTGAGGTTGAGCAGATGAGATCAGGGACAGAGTCTTCCCACTATGAGTCAGCCATACCACAAGATGTGCCAGCTGTCTCTGAAGAGGAAAGTGAACAGGAAAGTTTATCGCCTTTGGATCGACTACCGCTCTCAACTGGTGCCTTGTCCCTTGAGCAGATCAATATGCTCTTGATGAACCTGCCAGTTGATGTTACTTTTGTGGATGAGAACGATGAAGTACGTTTCTTCTCCCAAACAAAAGAAAGGATCTTCACGCGCACAGCAGCCATCATTGGACGCAAGGTACAAAAATGTCATCCACCGCAGAGTGTGCATGTTGTTCAAAAAATCGTTGATGATTTTCGCGCAGGTAAACGCGATATGGCAGAATTTTGGATCCAGATGGGTAGCAAGTTCATTCATATCCGCTATTTTGCACTACGAGATGTGGATGGCTCATACAAAGGCACCCTTGAAGTAAGCCAAGATGTCACAGGCATTAGAGCGCTTGAAGGTGAGCGCCGTCTCTTGGATGATTAATTCAGAAGACATTTAATGGATTCAAACAGGCTGGCGATGAACCAGCCTGTTGTGTTACAAAAGCGAGTGTTGTAAAGTTTTTCCCCAGACTTCAAGAAGTCAAGTAAAATAAATCACGCACAGGAGAATAATATGAACATATCGAAGATTTTTGATTATAAGAAGACAACATTCTCGCTGGAAATTTTTCCACCCAAAAAAGATTCGCCCTACAACGTTATTTACAACAGCCTGCTAAAAATGCGTGGGCTTCCGGTGGATTTTATCAGTGTTACTTATGGTGCAGGTGGAAGCAAGGCTCAGCGTGATAAGACGATTGAAATCGCCTCATTGATCCTGACGACCTATCACACTGAACCAGTGGCGCATCTGACCTGTGTCAATTCGGATCGCGAGGAAATTCTTGAAACCCTTAAACAGTTCAAAGCCAACAAAATTGAAAACATCATGGTCTTGCGGGGTGACATTTCTGAGGGGGTGACACCTAAAGAAGACTTTAAGCACGCAAGTGATTTGGCTGTATTCATAAAAAAGACTAATTTAAGTTTCAACTTAATTGGTGCATGTTACCCCGAAGTTCATTACCAATGTGAATCCATGGAAAAAGACATCGAAAATCTGAAAATTAAAATTGATAACGGTGTCACGCATCTTGTTACCCAACTATTTTTTGACAATGAAAAATTCTATGCTTTTCGTGAGAAAGCTGAAAAAGCAGGCGTGCATGTGCCCATTGAGGCTGGGATCATGCCCATCACCAATTCCCGCCAAATCGAGCGCACGGTTGCTCTGAGTGGTGCTAGCATTCCATCCAAGCTTTCCAGAGTTTTTAGCCGCTATAGTACAAATCCAAAAGCGCTTTATGATGCCGGTATTCATTATGCAATTGATCAGATTATGGACCTGATCGAACATGATGTGCGCGGAATTCACTTATATACCATGAACAACGTAGAAACCGCAACGCGAATTAGTGACGCAATCCAGAACATCCTGGAAGCTGAAAATCAGCCGATCAACGCAGCCTGATTAAAAACCAAAAAAGCTAACAGAAACGTTAGCTTTTTTCTTGCGGAGAGGGAGGGATTCGAACCCTCGGTTGAGCTCTTCAACCCAACAACCGCTTAGCAGGCGGCCCCATTCGTCCACTCTGGCACCTCCCCAGATTTGAGTTGTAACCTCAGGCGGAAGGAGTGGGATTCGAACCCACGGTGGGTTTCCCCACACTTGTTTTCAAGACAAGCGCCTTGAGCCACTCGGCCATCCCTCCAATCAGAAAAGAGATTTTATCATAGAAATTAATGCATAACAAGGAAAATTCCATCCATTTCTTGATTTTTGCACCATGCCGAGAATTAGAAAAATACTTATCCGCGATGCTTTGGTTTTCTATAGTTGATTTGTATGCGATAGTAAGTGTTGCCGAATTGTATTAAATCCCCGTCTTGTAGAGGTGTGTCAACAGTATTTACCTCTGAATTGTTTAATCTTGTACCTGTGGATGAGCTCATATCAGACAGGACAAACTTCCCATTCGTTAATAGTGTGATGCGGGCGTGGACAGGATTAACCGATTGATCATTGATACGGAATTTAACCAATATGGGATTGGATCCAATTGTAGTAACGGCATCAATTAAATCGATCGGATTGCCGATAAGTTCCATTTCATCAAAGTTTTTTACCCGTTCTAAAGTAGCAAACGAAGGGGGATGAAAATGTAGTGAAAATTTTCGATTTTGTCGATTTTTCTCTTTGTAAGTGTCTACAAGTGGGATCTTTCCTTTGTTTTTTGGCATATTTTTTTGCAATATCATTTTTGTGATGGCTGCAATTAAACTGATCAAAGCTGCAGCAGCAATCCCAAAAGGAATAACCCACTCAGATTTCAGTGGATTATTCTTTTCTTTTTCACTTTCCACTTCAATCACTTTGATCTCAACTGGAAATTCTGCTGATGCGACTTCAAATCCCAAAGCATCTTTAGCTCTCACTTGTAATATGCTGGTAGTGTCTTCTTCAATTCGGCTGTAATCCCATGTGAAGCTTTCAAATGGAGCTTGGGTATTCTCCTGGACTAGATTGCTATTGACATAAAGCTTGACAAATTCCAACCCTCGTGGATGGCTGTCAGGAAATAAAATTTGTACTTTAATATCTTGTTTAGGACTTTTAAGTACGTTGTCTCCAGAAGGCTTTTTTAGATCCACTTCATGCTCAATAATTGTTGGTGGAGAAAGGAAGAGTACTTGTGGAGGCTGAACATCAATGAAAAATGGTGTATCTGCAGATGTGATTAGTGTGCCATTATGTTCTGCTGATATTTTTAGGTCATAAGTACCCGTAGTGGTGATTTTCGAAGTGTATCTGATCGTAAAATAGCTGCCAAATCCCGCTAAATAAGTTTGGGGATCTGGTACACTTTGATTCCCATCAAAAACAAAAATGCTCCCCCCAGTCTGTTGGGCTAAACTGGCTAATGCTTTACCGCGTTCAGTATCAAAGACATAATCTTGCCCAACCATCCATATGTGGATTCTTACCCCCTTGTCTGTAGCTTGTTTTGCCAAAGTTGTTAGGGTGGCAGTTTCATCTTCCAAAGGCTCTGGGGTGATATAGATCAATATTTGATCCATGGTAGTAGGGCTCAAGGCTGCATTGTTGATAGCCGCTTGTAAGCTTGTCAGGCTGCTGTTTGCATTGCGCATATCTGGTTGATAATTTTCAATTGCTGAAAACCATAAATCAGGATCTCTCAACCTCAAGTATTGTCGCTCCTGGTTGAGAGTTAAGCTCCAAAGATCAATTTCATTACTGGAGAGCTCTGCTTGGAATGTGTCAAATACAGCCATGAGTTTACTGTAGATTGATATTCCAGCTGTGTCGCGTTTATCCAAAGCTGCATCAGCATTAATTGCCAAGATGGTATGAATGCCACTATATTTTTGTTCGAATGAGTCAATTGTTATAGTCTCTTCATTTTCGATAACATTGACTTGTTCCGCATTCAAATCATTGATAGGTTGACCATTGCTATCCTGGAGTTTGAAGCTATGTGAAATTGTTGGGAATTGAGATAAATCAGCACCGAAGAGGACCATGGTTTGGCGGTTTGGGCTTGCAATGACATTGGTTGATTTGATCAGAACACCACTTACAGCTGATAGGAACAAGATGACTAGAAGAATTTTGTTCATATACTTAATGAAGTTACGAAATCCCATGTAGTGTTTGAATTTAGTAAACATGTTCCCAAAAACCTCGCTCAAAAATGAGGATTTCATTCCCATTCTATTGTCGCTGGGGGTTTAGCGGTAATATCATATACCACCCGGTTTATTCCATGGACTTCATTCACGATACGATTAGATACATGTGAGAGTAAATCATTTGGCAATCGAGCCCAATCTGCTGTCATAAAATCACTGGTGGTTACAGCTCGCAGGACAATGACAGATTGATAGCTGCGTTGGTCTCCCATCACGCCAACGGATTGGATTGGTAGCAGCACAGCAAATGCTTGCGAGGTACCTTCTTGGGATTCAATCGAATTTCCTGACCATTGCATCAAACCAGCTAATTCTAATTCGCTGATAAAGATTGCGTCCGCTTGCCTAAGCATATCCAGACGATCTGCGGTAACGTCACCCAAGCATCGAACTGCCAGTCCTGGTCCAGGGAAAGGTTGTCGAAGGATCATTTTATCGGGCAGCCCCAAGGTTTTTCCGACAGCACGTACTTCATCTTTGTACAATGATCTTAAAGGCTCAACCAATTCAAAAGACATTGTAGAAGGCAGACCGCCTACATTATGATGTGTTTTGATTGTGTGTCCCTGTTCTGCCCCGTGCCCGCGGGATTCAACGACATCCGGGTAAATCGTTCCTTGTACTAAATATTTCGGTTTGCCAAGTGCTATAGCTGCTTCCTCAAACACACGGATGAAGGTCTCTCCAATAATTCGACGCTTTTGTTCTGGGTCAAGAACTCCTTTGAGATGACCCAAAAAAGTGGAACTTGCATCAACAATATGCAAACGATTTCCTAAAATAGGGCGAAACACTTTTTCAACTTGCTCTCGCTCTCCAAGTCGAAGCAGTCCATTATCGACAAAGACAGCTCTCAACTGGTCTCCAATTGCCTTTTCAGTTAGTGCAGTCGCGACTGCTGAATCAACACCTCCACTCAATCCAACTAAGACAGATTCCTGACCAACCTGCTTGCGAATATTTTCTACTGAATCCTCGATAATTGAGGAAGGAGTCCAACTTTGTTGACAGCCGCAAATATCGATGAGAAATCTGCGTAGGATTGCCTGCCCATTGGGGGTGTGGCTGACTTCTGGATGAAATTGTAAACCATACCTTTGATAGTTTAGATCACCCATGGCAGCAATCGGGCTGTTGTTGCTTTTTGCCAGGATCTGCCAGCCTTCTGGGGCTTGCTCAATGCGGTCCCCATGGGACATCCATACTATTTGTTTTGCCTCTGTGATGAGCGGATTTGTGGTGATTCTGGTAATCTCTGCTTTTCCGTATTCTCTTTTTGTAAAAGCCATCACCACACCGCCTAGACGATGAGTCAGCGCTTGCATGCCATAGCAAATTCCCAATACCGGTAAACCACTATCAAGAATATAAGCCGGTAAGTTAGGCGCACCAGGTTCATATATCGAAAGGGGACCACCAGACAAGATAAATCCTCTAGGATTCATCTTCATGACCTCCTCTTTGGATGAAAACCATGGAAGCAATTCACAATAAACTTGTAAGTCCCGTACACGACGCGAAATCATGTGAGAATATTGTGAACCAAAATCCAAAACAACGATTTTATCCATCATTTTTTTGAGTACCTAACTATCTGAGATTAAAGGATTAGTGAGTAAAATCATTCAGCAAAAGTGATGGATTGATTTTCCATCGATGTAATTCTTGCAAGGGAGTGGATGGGGATGTTGAGATAGGTCAGATTTGCACGTCCACCTTCGAATTCCTTTTCTACTAAGGCTCCAATACCGACAAGTTTAGCGCCAGCTGTTTGAGCAAGTCTTACCAACCCTGTTATGGTGGCTCCTGATGCCAAAAAGTCATCGATGATCAAAATGCGTTCTCCACTTTGAAGATATTCCGGTGAGACGATCAACTCAACCAAGCGACCTTTCGTATGGGATGGCGCTACTGTCAGAAAAACCGCATCAGGCATGGTGACAGGCTTGGATTTCCGTGCATAAACCACAGGTATCCCCAAATATTTAGCTGTCATCAGAGCTGGCGCAATGCCGGAAATTTCTGCAGTTAGCACTTTGGTTGCTTTTGAATCCCTGAACAAATCTGCCAATGCCTTTCCGCAAGCGTCCATTAAGGTGGGATCGACCTGATGATTAATAAATCCGTCTACTTTTAAAATCCCACCGCCAAGATTCTCCCCATGGCTAAGGATCCTTTGTTTCAGTAGTTCCATTCACAAACCTCCTGTGATAATTCCTTTTTTGGATAATTTAATCGAGTGTGTCTAAACCAAAACTTAATAACAAACTTATTCTTCATGCAAGTCGATCGACAAATTGCGGTTCTGTGCCCAATCTTCTGAAGTATATCATTCTTGTTGGATAAAACAGAAGAGACATAGCTGTCTCTTCTGTTGATGGAATTTAATTTTTTGTTAAAAACTGATTACTGGCGTACCAATTCTCCTCGTAACACAGTGATAGCTTTTCCGCCCACAAAAGCACGATCCTTTGTCAAACGAACCCGGATTTCTCCGCCGCGAGGGGATGCCTGGTAGCTCAAAAGCTTGTTCTTTCCCAACTTTTCTGCCCAATAGGGACCCAACATGCAGTGAACAGAGCCTGTTACAGGATCTTCGTTTATGCCGAGTTTAGGGGCAAAAAACCGTGTGACGATATCATATTTAGGATTACTTGATCTTGCGGTGATCACAATTTCAGGAAAATCCAACGCAGCAATTTGTTTAAAATCAGGTGTGAAATTGCGGATCATTTCTTCATTTTCAAATTCAGCTAAGATGGTTTCTTGGTTATAAACCGCACTGCCCAATGGTTGAACGCCTAAAGCTTCAATTAATGAGGTAGGCGTTTCGATCTTTTGGGGATCATGCCGTGGCATATCCAATTCAATAAAGCCATTGTCGAAACTGGACTTCAGTTTACCGCTACGGGTAAAAAACTCAATAGTTTCATCTTGCTCAAAGAAACCAAACTCGTACAAAATATGAGCACTTGCAAGTGTGCCATGCCCACATAAATCCACTTCAGTGGTCGGTGTAAACCAACGTAGGTTATAGCCATTTCCTTTAGGAAGTAAGAAAGCTGTCTCTGAGAGATTCATTTCAGCAGCAACTGCTTGAAGCCAGGCATCTTCCCGAGGTCGGTCAAGAACGCAAACAGCAGCTGGATTTCCTGCAAAAGGTTTTACAGTAAAAGAGTCTACGTGAAAAATTTGAATGTTCATATTGTTCTCCAATGTCTTCAGAAGAAAACATCTTCTTTTGCTTACTTATTTTATCGTAAATTAATTTGTTGTAGATTAAAACGCACAATTTTGCCTTTTTTTCATATCTGCCCAACATCAGAAATTACCTGAATGATTACTCCGCTAACGGGTCCTAAATTAATGACCCATTCCTGTCCGTTGTCTGTTATGGCACCTTCTTGTCCAAAAATAAAATTTATGTGCGAATCCTGATCGGCTTTTGTGATTAGACATTGAGAACTAAATCCTGAAGGATTAACAGCTATCATAAACCTCTGTGTTCCCAAAGTCCTTGAATAGACAAACGGGACCTCGCCTTCTTTCGCATAGATAACATTAAATTCTCCATCGGCTGCCAGAGCAAGATTGTTTAGCCTAATTTTTATGAGTTCCCTTATCGTAGCTAGCAATGAGTTCGGTTCTTCTTGCATACCCTTCACTGTTCTTTCACTGTATAATGGGTGAATTGGAAGATAAAGCTGTGATGGGTCTGCTGTTGAAAACCCTGCATTTACTCCATCATCCCATTGCATTGGTGTACGGACACCCGTTCGGGCATATCCCCCTTCTTTTGACGGCAAGTTAGGGTAATAATTCATACCGATCTCATCTCCGTAATAGACAATGGGTGTTCCTGGCATGGTTAATAAAAACAGATAGATCAATTTCATCATTTCCAAGGAACGCCCATCCGCAAGTCGGGGATGATCATCATGGTTGCCAGTGATGAGAGCCATATAGCCAAGGTTCTTAGTTTGATTGTGATAATTTAGGTACTCATCAAGAAATTGCTTAACATTGCCATGTCCAGACTTATCAAAAAAAGACCAACCATATGGGTCGCGATGGTTTCCATATCCACGTTTTCTGAAAAGCGAGATAGCACCTGGATTACTGAAACCAAGCAACATATCGACATGGAAGCCGGCTGGGATCGCTTCTGTGGGGGTGCCCCATTCGGAAATGAGAACAGCATCCGGATAGGTTTCATCCAGCCAAGTACGTACTTCTGACCAAAATCGTGCGGTTTCTTTGTGACCAGGATCGTGTTTAACAAGAGAAGCAGCCATATCTACGCGGAATCCACTGACACCTTTATCAAGCCAGAAACGCATAATACTTTTTATCTCCTGTCGAACTGCTCGCGGACCAGGATCATTAACCCTCTGCTGCCAGGGCTTGTAAGGATCCGGATTGGCAAAGCCATAATTTAAAGCGGGTTGGAAGTAAAAGAAGTTCGTTATATAACTGGCATCGCGCTGTGCATAACCTCGAACAACAGGGAGATCTATGTCTGAACCATCCCATACACTCCCATTCCAAATATACCAGTCCGTATACTTATTGTGCTCAGCTTTTTGGGACATCTGGAACCATGGATGTTCAATAGAGGTGTGACCTGGAACAAGATCGAGGATGATGCGGACATTACTCTTTTTTGCTACAGATATTAACAGCTCAAGATCCTCATTGGTTCCATAGCGAGGGGCAACTTTATAATAATCCGAGATGTCATAACCTGCATCCTGAAATGGCGATTCAAAACAAGGATTTAACCAAATAGTATTAATTCCAAGATCTGCAATGTAATCAAATTTCTGAATAATTCCCTGGATATCACCGATGCCATCTCCATTTGAATCGTAATAAGATTGTGGATAAATTTCATATATAACGGCTTTGTTTAACCAAGTTGGTAAGTTATTTCCCATTTATTCCTCTAATTAATACCTATTTTTCAACATTAGATTTTATCAAAAGGTACAACAATTCAAGAGGTATGTATCATCTTAAAAACCAATTATTAGGTTGTACCTTTTAATGCGATAAGTAAATTTCCATATATAATACGATCATGAATTTTAAAAAGTTTACATGGTCACATTTACCAATAATCATAGCCGCTTTGTTAACTCTGTATTGTGTAGGATCGGTTGAGGCAAAAGATCTTGGGAGAATTTCAGGTCAAAAAATTTCTGGGGAGGACTTCTTCAGCGATCCTTTATGTTTGCCTAATATGTTTTTTGAAAATCCTGGTACTTGTCAACCTCTTGGTGCTTCGAACACCATAGGAGAATTAGCGGAAATTGGATTCCCTTTTCCTCTACGAGACATTCCTGCAGCATCCCCAGACCCATCCTTAAGTATCATCAATGCCAACATTGCTCGAATTACTCGGGATGAAACTCAACCCGCGCCACTCTTTGCTAACGTAGATGATGCAGTTCTAGAGATTAATGAGGTTCGATCCATCCCTTCTGCAGAATTACGCTATGTGAGTTATATCAACCGAATTGATGTAGAGGGGAAAGCTTATCTGCAATTGGCAACTGGTGAGTGGCTTAGGGCTTCACCGGTAGCTTACAATAAATTTCAGGGGTTAGAATTTTCCAAAAATCCAATGAATGATTTTGGCTGGGTAGTAGATGAAACCCCAAGTTATTTAACACCAAGCTTTGCTAGTAAAAGCGAAAAATTATATTATCGGAATCAATTAGTGCAAATCTATCAAATCGTAGAGGCAGAGGGATTTTATTGGTATCAAATTAAACCAGGCGAATGGCTGAACTCTTGGAAGACGCGCAGGGTGCACTTTGATCCTACTCCACCTGAAGGAGTTAACAATAACCGATGGATCTCTCTTAACCTATTTGAACAGACTATGGTCGTTTATGAAGATGGTAATATGAAATTTGCCACCATTATGGCGAGTGGATTGGAACCTTTTTATACTCAGCCAGGTTTGTTTCAAATATATAAGAAACTAGATTTTGAGACGATGACAACGGGCGATTTGTCTGATTATTACTATTTGCAGGATGTGCCTTGGACAATGTACTTTGATCAATCACGTGCAATCCATGGGAGTTACTGGCGTACGTTTTATGGTTACCCTCAATCTCATGGTTGTATTAATCTTTCACCTGGCGATTCCAATTGGGTGTATCGCTGGGCTGAGGTCGGTGATTGGGTTTATGTGTTTGATCCTTCTGGCAAGACCCCAACTGATCCAAGTTCGTATGGTCCTGGAGCACCTTAAAAAAAGCCTCCCTCTTCCATATGAAAAAGGGAGGGTTTAAAAATTTTATCAAGTTTATGATGCTACTGGCATGTCACGACTGGCAAGGATATCGATTCCAGTATTTAAAACATTTTCAATAATTACTTGGTTAATTTTAACAGGTGCTTCCACTTCAATTGTCCTTAAAGTCTGGGCTAATTGCGGAATGAGCGGTTTTGGTATGGGTTTTTCTGTGTAGACAGCCACTAAAGGATGTCTTCCATACTTGACCTTTACCGAGGATGCGACCATGCGACGTGGATCTTT
>CAZJLN010000042.1:0-13147 GCA_964546745.1 uncultured Anaerolineaceae bacterium | reverse complement strand
TGTTATAACCCAAAAAGAAAGGCCACTGATCCGGAATATTTTCAAGTATTGGATGGTGGGGTAGAAGAATTTCGGGGACTATCCCTTCGGGGATTTCCATCCGGTCATCGCCTGAGCACATTTTTATCGGAAAAATCTCTGCCAGAGGGGTTAGCCCATAATGAGCCTTCCCTTGAAAACCACAGAATGACATCCATCCACCGATCATTAGTAAGCCATTCCCGTTTTTTACGTAAGCAACCAGTAATTTAAACCTGTTTGGCATTCTTTGACCGGCGAGCGTATTTGGATGAAGTAAAAACGAATCGGCTGGCGCATCACTGATCACAACAACATCATAACCATCTAACTCTTCCATGCTCAGTGGAAACTTTAAAGACACTTCATGATTTGGAATGAAATCTAATTTAATACCTTCCTTTTTTACTGAGTCGATAAAGAAATCCAGACTCATACTCATATAAGCTGTCTCATAACAGGCAAAGCCTTTGTAATGTGTGTGAATTTTGAAAGCTGTTTCTCCTACCATTAACACTTTTAATTCTTCCACTTTATTCATTCTTTCTCCTTTGATTCGTTATGCTTTACGTAATTTCTTTGCCTTGGTTCTATAAAAACACTTAACTATTGACAAATTAGTCAATGTCTCCAACCTCTAACTACATTCGAACTTAATTGTTGACATCACCACAAAGGTGAACCTTAATACCCATCTCGGAGAACATCACAGCTTTAGCCATTAAGGCGCGGTAACCTGCTTCTGCTGATGGCACATACGCAACATTGATATGGTTTGCTTTATGACGCGCCATCAATTGATCCCTGGTCACACCGTAGAGAACACCGTGCATGATAGGCCATACTTCAGTAGTCATTTGTAATCTTCTTTCCGTTTCTTCTTCTGGGAGTTCCACACTCTTGCCGAGCCCTAAATCGGCATGAAGTTCATTTTTATCCTGATAGACTCTGCTCCAAACAATTTCACCAGGCTTGCAGATTCCTGAAAGAGTCCCCCCTCCCATCGGGAAATACATGCGATCTTGTTGTTTGCTTACAGCCCCTTGATAATTACCTATTATATGAGCGGGTGGAACCGAACCCGAAATTTCAAAAACCCAAACAAATTCGTCAGAATACTGTTCTCCATATCTTATGTCATGTAAGGTTGTCTCTGGGCTAAACCCCATAGCATTCCAAATTTGATTTGATACAAATGCATCCAACCCTGCACATTCATCCACCTCATTAAAATGGACCACCGCTTTACCAGGAAACAACTCCTTACCTGTCTTCGCATGATACACAGGCGGACGATCCACGTTGTTAAGTAAACCTTCTACCAAATCTGAGGCTGGTGCCATATCTTTTAGACCCTGCTGATATTGTATACCAATAAAATCGCAACCAAAGAAATCTGCCATGCGGACTGCCGCTATATACATCTTCATTTGTTCAAGTACATGCCACTCAGTCAATTCGGTTTCGGGATCTGAACCTAACTCGAAAGACATCCCTTTTTTCTTTAACCAATCAAAAGCGGCTTGGGCTTCTTCATCCTTCACATATCTCATTTGGGCTAATAATGCTGATTGGCTCATTCGCTCTTTATAAATCCCCATTGGATTCAAGTATTCATCGTCAATGAAACCGTTATACATGCCCATGCATCCTTCATCAAATACCCCCATGATGGCTTTGTCTTTCTTGAGCTTTTCAGCTAAAGCTTTTCCTAATTTCGATTCTGCCACAGGGGCAAGATCTGGATAAAACTCGTGAACTTGGCTGGTTTCATGCTTGACCTGACCTGTTGAGATCCATTCTCGAATGCCATTAAGGAAAAAGTCATCGGTAAAATCCTTACTCCAAAGCGTAGAATACTCAACTCCCATTTTTGTCAGGCAGGCGTTAAGATTTAAAAGACCGACCAATCCTGGCCATTGACCCTCCCAATTTGCGACTGTTAGAATCGGTCCTTGATGGTCTCGTAGACCTGGTAAAACATGGTAACTATATTGCCATACGGCAATTGCAACAATTAATCGACAATCTTTTGGAATGTTCCTAAAAACCTCAATTCCTTGTTTTTGAGTTGAAATAAATCCATGTTCTTCAAGAGGGTCAAATGGATGACCCCGTTTAACCATCAGCCCTTCTTTGGATAAAGCTGCAGATAATTTTTGCTCCATTTTTGCCTGAGCAGGCCAACACATCTGATTTGCTGATAATCGAAGATCACCACTTGCAACCAAAATGACAACATCATCAGGAATTGTTTCCACTTCATTTAATTCAGGCAGCAAATATTTATTCATAATATCTCCTATAATTTTTACAACACCTAATCAGTAATTTCATAGTTGTTTCTGTTACGAGTTGTTATTTTATCGCAAAGGCAAATTCATTATCTCCTCATCTGACATAGGACCTAAAAGGGCACTACCGTCCAACCAATGATGTCCGTTACTATCATGAATGCAATATCCAAGTCCAGTAATGGTTCCATTCACCTCTTTCCCCCTCACTGAACAACATCCGGTTGTTCCGTCTTTTGAAAGTGCAATCATTTTTAAATTGAAAAGAGGGTTTCCATGGAACATTTCCACGATGCGTTGACAGACCAATTCACAAGCTTGCTGTGGCGTTCGGCCATCCCTCATTTTTTCGACTGCTAAGAAACTGGCGCAAACACGGATGGCAATTTCGCCATGACCAGTGGCTGCAGCTGCGCCGATATCGTTATGTAGATACAAGCCTGCCCCGATAATAGGTGAATCTCCCACCCTGCCTACTAACTTATACCGATGTCCAACAGTGCTGTTAGCCCCTGCAATATCACCCCATTTATCCATGACGAGAACATTAATTGTACTTCCACCAATAGGTTTCTCGCCTGCCTTCCAATAGCCAGGATGATTAGGATTGCGTTTCCACTCTTCCCATTCTTGGCGCGCTTCATCAGTTAGCAAATTATCACGCTCATATCCATTTGCCTCTGCAAACTTGAGAGCGCCCTTGCCGACTAAAAATGAATGATCCGTTTTTTCCATGACCAGCCTGGCAATATTGCTAGGCGTTTTTATATATTCCAATGCACCAACAGCACCGCAGGCATTGTTGTCTTTTCCAGACATTACAGAGGCATCTAACTGTAAGAATCCTTCCTCATTGGGGAGTCCCCCATAACCAACTGTTTTATCCAAAGGACTTAACTCAGAAACATTTGTACCAGATACGGCAGCATCTAAAGCAGAACCCCCCATCTGGAGCACTTCCCAAGCTTTACCAGTAACCTCTCTACTTATTAAGGGATTTGTTTTGCTGGTAACAATGACAGGTGAGTTCATTTTAACCTCTACGACTCAGTCAATATGACAAATAAGAATCCGTTTGTGATCATCCTTCCTTTGTAATTTCAGGGTAGTCTGCTCTGGGGATCCTTTCTTCCACTGGTAAAATACCAAAAGATTTATGGGGTTCTGTCTGATACCAGTAGGCTGTGCTTGAATAATCATCAGATCGCCTATTGGCATGACCATGCTCAATGCTTACTCTAATCGATCGAGTGAAGCGAGCAGGATCCAACAAATGCCAACGATACCAAGAAATTTTTCCAGAAAAGTCTTTACCGCCAGGTTTGGTTAACCCAAAAAAAGGTGAAGCAAATTTTTCGTCTGGACCCCAAGCAGTATTGAAATAATCTTCTGTACCTGTGCCATGCAAGGTTGGTGGCCAGCGATCACCCTCATTATCATCATCAATGAAGATCATCTCATCCCCTTCGCCATACCAGTTGCCCACATCTTTTGAGACACGCAGATTATGAATATTCAAATTACACCCAATATATTGTCCTGCTCCTTCGGCTTCTAACAATAAATAATTGTCTTTATCGCTTAAATTGTGACCGTAATGCGTTACCATATAGTCGGACATCTCAGGTGTCTCAACCACTCCTACACATGGATTTTGACGTCGCCAACAAGCATGGAAATAGCCCAGGTTTGGATTGGGTTCATCCCACTTTTCATAATCGATGTTGTAATAAAGGCGGGCTTCGCTACCAAAATTTTCACTGGTCACTTCAATGCGTGCACTTTTTTGAAAAGGCATTGGTAAGTAGCAGTTAAACCCATGCCCTTCTCTGGGCGCCATGACCATGGGCAAGGATGAATAAGTGATCGTTTCAGCATGTCCCACTCCAAAAAAATCTCCCATTGGTACCAAAACACTGGGTTCTTTTTCACCATCCCAGAAAATTTTTAACAATAACTTTCGTAAAAAATGCGGTTCAATACTGTCGGGAGTCATCCAGATATGTGTGATGCACCCAGCGCCTGTGACATCCAACAAGGTAACCGTCTCTCCGCGAATAATGCATAATCTATCGCGATTGTCGCCATTCGTGGAATAACTCGAAGCACGACATGTATGTTTATGTTTATCAATTTTTACAAAATCAAACCATTGATGAGCATTCATGATACCTCCTTAGATTAAATGCAATTCAGTTTGTACACCATCGACTGGATAGCAACCTGTTTCTGTAAACAAGACATCTTGTTCTGTTCCTGCTCTGATTGATTGGTTGTCCCACTCCGGGACAATATCCTCAATAGACAGCTCCATGGTATAACCTGTGTTTAACTCAAGTTTTACATCTCCCCTTCCTGGATTAAGTTTTTGTTCCCAAGGTAAGCCAATCAATGGACCTGGTTCATGTAAATAAAGACCTAATGAATGCGAGTAAATCTTTGGATTTGGTATAACTTGTTTTTGGGCTTCGGCAAGCATGTTGGCAAGCATTTCATTGCCCGTGAGACCTTGTTTGAATTCAGCCAGGAATACTTTTTGTAGCCGATTGTTCTGGGCAAGTAAATTCTTGATGCCTTCAGGGGCATCCTTTTCACAGGGTTTGAGGACATAGGCTAATTCCTGATGGTCACTGCAAAGTCTTAAATATTTAATACCCACATCGCAATGTAACAGGTCGCCACTACGAATGATCTTGTCAGTAGTAGGATACAAAGCTTGATCAGCGTTACTGCGAATAATGCGGAAAAAAGGGGTAAAAGAAATATCGAGGGTATGATCGGCAGCCATTTGCCAATAGGTCCATTCCAGGTCAGTTGTTGTGGTTACTCCAGGCGTAATATTGACGCGGCTAAAGCAACTGGCGATAATTTGATGGGCAATCTTTACCACATGCTGATAAACTTCTTTTTCTAGCTCGGAGTAAGTCATTAACCAGCGGGTACAAATCTTTTCAGCGTCAACAATCCGCTCACGATATTTTTCGTCAATAGTATTCATGAATTGTTGATACAAATTATGAGTAAGCCCCCCCGCAGCCCATTGGATCTTTCCAATGTTAAGGCCGATCTTCTTAGGATCTCGCTGACGAATTACTTCTGATAGAAAATCCCATTGCTCCCAATGATTACGACCCTTCCAGGGTGTTTCAAAGAGACCCTGAGTGTCCGTCATCGAAATGTTCAATTTTTTAATTTCACCTTCTCCAGAGTCAAAGAAGACAAGCATTTGCAAAATGGGTGCCCAACAATTGAAAGGCATCATTGTTTTGAAGACGGGGTCATAGTCATCCTCCTGGCAGAGAATGATCCACATATCAATATCCGCCTCACGCATGGCTACAGGTAAGACTTTTAAATAACGTTGTTCTAAAATCTTTTTAATTACTTGGCTCTGTTCCTTTAGTGATAGTACTTGATTTTTGATTGACATAAAGATCTCCTTTTCTACTCCTGCATTCTCACTGTATGAAAGATTACAAAATAGTTTTCTGAATCATTGTTGATCAGACAATATTTCCATCCTTGATAATATGAACCAACTTAGTTTTGTTCTGCAACATTTTGATATTTTCAAGGGGATTTCCATCAATAATGAGCAAATCCGCTTTACGACCTTTCTCTAGTGTGCCAAGCGTTTCTTCAAGACCGATCACATTTGCCCCAGTGCGGGTTGCAGCCACAATGGCTTCCATTGGCGATAATCCCACTGTTGTCAGGTATTCAAGTTCGGATGCATTACTGCCATGAGGAACAAGTTCTGCCCCTGCATCTGTACCAACCCCGATTCTTACTCCCCATTTAACTGCCTTTGAGAGGACTTCATTCATTGATGTGTAGGCTTGTTCCATGAATTTGACTCCTCTTTCATCGGGAGAGCCATTTTTTCTTAAGAAATTTACATTTCTAACACAGTGAGTCATGGTAGGAATTTGAAACGTTCCCTTATCAGCCATTAATTGAATCGTCTCATCGGTAATGAAGTGGGCGTGTTCCAGTGAATCCACTCCTGCTTGAACAGCCCAAAGTTCTCCCAAGCCTCCTAAGCTATGGGCTGCAACCTTTCTGCCAGCGTAGTGGGCTTCATCACAAATAGCTTGAATAACATCCTTTTGCATTTCTGGTCCAATGACCAGGTTACCGGATATGGGGTAATGACCACGCCCGACATTGATCTTGATGTGATCAACACCCATACGGATTAAAGCCCGCACAGCTTTACGTGCTTGTTGAGGATCATCAACGATGTTGTTAAAATGCCCGGGTAATTGCACGTCTGGTCGTAAACCTTTACGGTAATCCATGTGTCCATTAGTGGAAGTCAAGCCATAACCTGCTGCAGAAATACGAGGACCTTGCATCCTTCCGATCTTGATGGCATCGCGCAGGCTGATGTCCACAAAATCAAAACAGTGCATATCGCGAATGCTTGTAAACCCTGCTTTAAGATCTTTTAAGGCATTCACGTAAGCAATGTAAGCAAGCGTTCCTGGTAGCATTTCAGTGATGTTGTTCTGAGATGAAGGTTGGCTAGACGAATCTTCACCATCAAAGGCAATATGCACATGGCAGTCGATCATTCCAGGCATCACTGTGTAATCACTGGCATCTATCAGTTCTGCACCATCGGGGATAGTGAAATCATTGTTTTTTTCAATTGCCAAAATTTCTGAACCTTCTATGATCAAGGTTGAGTGTTTTTGAGGTGCGCCGCCATTTCCATCAATCAGTAATCCAGCTTGAATAATTTTCATGGTAATTTATTCTCCAATGACTGTCTGATAAACTCTTTTGAGATTATTACCCATCACCTTGGCGATTGTTGAGATCGAATGCCCTCTGCCTAAAAGACCTTCGGTCACATTCATCCATTTATCAACTTCTTCGAGATCTTTTGTCCACGTACCAATTGGGTTTTGAAGATGGCTCTGATAGACATCAAAATCTGCGCCTAATCCTACATGATCTTCGCCCATCATCCGAATTGCATAATCAATCTGATTCAAAAAATCATCTATATTTGCATCACGACCTGTCACCAGGGCTGCAGGGACTGTTGTGACACAAAAAACCCCATCATTTTTTACAATTGATTCCAGAAGCTCGTCGTCCAATGTTCTAGGGTGATTTGGATTCATTCCACGTACCCCACCATGAGAATGGATCACGGGTTGTTCACTGATTGCAAGAACATCTCGCATGGATTGGGGGGTGAGGTGTGCCAGATCCACAACCATGCCAAGGTGATTCATCTCTTTAACCACTTGCTTGCCAAAGTTCGATAAACCATAGCCATCTCTACCTTCGTAACCCCCATCTGCGAGTGCATTACGGTGATTCCAGGTAAGACCCATGGCTCGGAAACCCATACGATAAAAGAAACGTAGGATCCAGATATCTTCCATGATCGGTTCGCCCCCTTCGAAACTAAAAAAGGCAGCAATTTTCCCAGCTTTTCTCGCTTGCTCCATTTCTTGAATTGAGCAAACATGGGAAATCTCTGACTTATGCCCCTCTAATTTTTGAAGGACTTGCTCCAAATCTGAAACAGCTTGAATTGTAGGTGGACTGTCGGATTGACTACCGTAACAAAAGGCGTAAGTCTGGACATTGATCCCACCTTTTTGCAATAAATTCAGATGCAGATCTACATCATGTAGGTTTCGTTTTAAGAAGCGCTCTTCCAGGGGGAGTTCATAATGTAAATCGCGGTGGGCATCCCACACCAGTAATTCTTTGTGTATTTGATCAATATTCATTTTTCATTCCTAATTCAAAGATCAATAATAATTTTGATCATGTCAGGCAAATTTGTACTAACTACTCAAATTAGGTACTAACAATTGACTTCCTAACGTTTCAAGCCAGAAAGGGCAATCCCTTTGACAAAGTATTTCTGAAGGAAAATGACCATGATCAACATTGGAAGAGATGCAATCGTTGTGGATGTCATAATCACACTCCAATTGACAATCAACTCCCGGGTTGCGTCTGACACGGAAGCATGCATCATTCCTAACTGTAAAGTGAAGCGATCCACAGATGTCATAATGATGAGAGGCCATAGATATTCATTCCAGGTGCCCAGGGCAGTTAAAACTCCCAAGGCACTCATTGAACCAGTCGTCAATGGAAGGACTATTTTAAAGAAAATGCCTAACTCTGACGCACCATCAACGCGAGCTGCATCGATCAACTCATCCGGAATGTTAAGAAAAGCTTGTCTCATCACAAAAACGCCAAAGGCACCCATCAAACCCGGGAAAATTACTCCAGGAAGTGAGTCAACAATGTTTAATTTAAAGGCGTTAACATACCAAGGGATAATTAACATCTCACCCGGCACCATGATCGTCGATAAGATCAATATAAAAAAGAACTTAGCACCTTTGAAATGATATTTTGCTAGTGCATATCCACACAATGAACAAAACAAGACAGAAACAAATACTATGATGGAGGTTACAACCACAGAATTAAAGAACCAGGTGCCGTACTGCCAGCGCGTTAAGACAGTAATATAATTTTCAATTGTCGGGACCTGAGGTAGCAAGCGGTGAAAGATAATTTCTGTTTTAGGTTTAAATGACGTTGAAACCATCCAAAAGAACGGAAAAATCGTGGTTAAGCATAAGACAATTAACCATGTATAAGCCATCCCTTTCGCTAAGTTTGTGGCGTTGCGATTCTTTATGACAGCTTTTCGATTGTATTCATTAAAATTCAGTTGTTTTTTCATGTCACCCTCTCAGTATTGAATATCCCGTTGAGTCACTTTAAGCTGAATCAAGGTGATCACCATAATAATTAAGAAAAACACGACAGTACTTGCTGCGGCTCTACCCATATTCAAACGGGTAAACGCCTCCATGTAAATAAATAGTGGCATTGTTAACGTACTATTCATTGGCCCCCCTGTACCATTACTACCTGACATGACTCTAATAAGATCAAAGTTTTTTAATGATGCAGTTACCGCCACAATTGAAATTAATACCAGAGATGGATTTAAGAGCGGCCAAGTGATCTTAGAGAATAACTGCCAACGGTTGGCACCATCTACCTTAGCTGCGTCATAGATTTCTTCCGGAATGGCATCTAATCCGACTGAAAACAGCAACGTATAATACCCAATTGATGACCAAGCAGAAACAAATGCAATAGCAAAGAGGGCAGTTTTGACATTCAAGGTGAGAAGAGCCTTTGTCTCCGGAACCCCCAGTTCTTTAAGCAGCACAAAGATCGCTCCTTGACGAGAATACAAATTGTTAAAAATCCAACCTAAGGCAACGCTTGAGGTCATAAATGGCAGTAACATCAAAGTACGCAATAAATTTTTATACCGCTTGATAGTTTGAAACATCAAAGCAGTGATTAGACTCAATGAAATGACAAGGGGAACCCGAAAAAGCGCATATTTGAAAGAATTTTTTATCGCTTTGACAAAGACCTCTGATTCGATCAAATACTGGTAGTTATCTAAACCAGCAAATGGTTTGTTTGCGCTTAGGATATTGTATTTCTGAAACGAATACTGGAAAGAGGATACCATTGGTACAATAAGAACCGCAATGAAATAAATTAAAGGAATTGCGACGAAAATGTATCCATAGAGATTCTTGCGATGTTTTAATCGCATTTTTGGCGCGAGAAATTTATCCACAAGAAGTGCCAATACAATTATCGAAGCAAATCCGATCAATATCCTGATGATTTTAGGGTTTAAGGCTTCAGTAAGAATAGTCTCATCCATAATCTTGTCCTATGTTAAGTCCGATCATCCAGCCTAATTTTTATAAAAAACAACATCTAAATGGTGGGTATGGATTAATACCCATACCCACCACTGCTTGCTGTTCTAATTATTGAAAAACTCATCACGCAGTTTTTGTTCTTGTTCTGTACCCCAATCAAACACTTCAAAGGGGTCTTCATTGTTGAGGATCACACGATCCCCCATCTCCATGGAGATATTGCGTTCGCCCATTTCGTCAACCCAGAATAGTGGGTCTGCAAACGGCAAAGTCTCCATAAAAGCTGCCAGTTTTGGATCTTCAGCAAAGTAAGGATCATCCAAGAGGGCTTTGTGTGCAGGAAGCCCGCCATAACCTCCTTTAATCATAGCCAGAGCAACTTCAGGGCGCATAATAAAGCGCATGAACGTATAAGCTGCTTCTGCACGCTTTGGATCAAGAACCGCCTTAGAAGTTAGATTCATTGACCAATACTGAGTTTGGTTCATATTGGCGATGTCAGGGTCACTTGCCAAGCCTTTAGGCAGAGGGAAGGCATCAAAGTTCAGGTCTGGATTAGTGGCGCGAATTACAGGTAAGTTGCCAGGAGAACCAAGTCTCATGCAGGCTTTCTCGGTCATGAAGGCTTGCCCTGGACCTTCACCAAAACCGATATCCATGACCTTGTCAACTGTTACCAAATCGGTCAACCACTTAAAGGATTTGGCTCCAATATCAGAATCGTTCCACATGACGGTACGCTGGTCTTCTGAGAAGATCTCCTGACCATTCTTGCGAGTCAGTACCTTCCAAAGGATGTGTTCCTGAGTACCAAATTCGACATAGTAGCCCGCTACTTCTAGCGTTCCATCAGCCGCACGCTTGGTACAAGCAACTGCAGCTTGGCGCAATTCTTCAAATGTCTCTGGTAATTTTGTGATGCCAGCCTCATTAAACATGTCAACGTTATACCAAATTGCCCAGTTGCTTTGATTGAATGGGAGACCCCAGAGTTGATCATCAATGTACATAGCATTGACCACAGGCATATAGAGATCTAAGACTTCCTCTTTTGGGAAAAGCTCTTCTGGTAAAGGTGCCAGGAATCCTGATTTTTGCCATAAGGGGACCCAACCATAGAAGGGTTGAACAATGTCCGGTCCTTCACCTACTGGAACACTTACAGCAATTTTCTGGTTTATTTCATCATAAGAAATCGGAACCGGTGTCACTTTGATATTTGGATATTCAGCTTGGAAAAGATCGATCGCTGCCTGGATACCTAAGTCATACCCCTGAAAATCAACTTGCCAGTAAATCAACTCTATTGGTTCTGATTCTGGTTCCTCAACAGCCTCAGTTTCTTTAACTTCCTCTGCAGGTGCTTCAGGCTTTTCCTCAGCAGGAGCAGGCGTTGTGCAACTCATCAAAATTAAGGAACTGACGAGTAACAAAACTAACAATACTAACAATCTCTTTTTCATTTTTTACTCCTTTATGAACACTAACTGAAATAACACGATTAGCCCTATTTGTTACATGATCCTTTCCTCAATAGCGACCTCCTTATTCAACTGTGATAGTAAGTTTAGAAAATGATAGATTCTAGAGATTTACACTATACAATATTTGATGTTATTTACGCCTCAAGGATCTTAACTGAATCTCTTATATGAATCTTTGATTCGAGCACAATCTCCTCAAAATCTTTGTCAACATTGTTAATTCGACTAATTAACAGTTCTGCCGATTTCTTACCCATCGCATAGGTTGGCTGGGATGCAACCGTGATTTTTGGTTGCATTAAATAAGTCCATTCACGGTTATCAAAAGACACAATCGAAATGTCATCAGGAATTGACAAACCCCGTTTTCGAATGGCTTGGATAGCCCCTAAAGCTATCAAATTATTTCCTGAGAATAATGCTGTGGGAGGATTGGGTAAATCCAATAATTCGTTTGCAAGTTTATAGCCAGTGGATTCTTTAGGTGGGCCTTGCTTAATTAATTCTGAATCTACAGGTAAGTTATTCTTGTTTAATGCCTTAATAAACCCTTCTAGACGTTCTCGGCCTGTGGTTACCTGTGAATAGCCAATAATTGCCCCGATTTTTTTATGATGACACATAATTAAATAATCAACCAGTTCGCAAGATGTTTCGATATTATTTGATATCACCGTATCAACTTTACAGTCCAAGACACGGCGATCTACACTGACCACTGGGATATCCATATTGATTAACTTTTTTACAGGACAGTCATGCTCTCTGGTTGGGGTAATAATGACCCCAGCTACCCTTTCAGAAATCATTAGGTCGACATTTAAGGTTTCTTTCTCATCATCTTCATCAGTATTTGCTAGAATTAAAGCGTAATTATTGGCATGGGCAACATCCTCAACTGCGCGCACTAAGCCGGGAAAAAACGGGTTTTGGATATCTGAAATAATTAAACCGATAATCTGGGAAGAATTAATCCTTAAGCTGCGAGCAACTCGACTTGGCTTATAGCGTAACTCCTGAACAGCTTTCAGGACTCTTTCCCGAGTTTGTTCTTTGATGTATTCCCTTCCATTCAATACACGGGAGACAGTTGCATCAGAAACACCTGCGAGCTCTGCTACATCTTTTATAGTAACCATGTCACCTTTGTGAAATCGATTTCTGTAATCGTTTTCTGAAATCGATTATACAGAATATCTAATTCTTTGTCAAGGATTATTTAATTAAAATTAATGATTTTCTACTAAGTAAAAGAAATTATATTTAAAGTCAGAAAAATGATCATAGGATTTGTGGATACTTAAGGTACCGGTATATAGAAAAAGAATCAGTGGCTTACAATACGAAAAGAGTTTTCTCCTTTTTGAGTATTTGAAAGAAATCACTATGTAGACTCACCGGATTGCTTGATCTAATGATGGTCATTTTAGAAAAACAGATATCGGTTTCAATTGACATCCTTGCCTGAGTGTTGTATCCTTGAAGAGCGTCCAGGCGGGACCGACGCGGCGGAACCCTGCGAACCCCGTCAGGTCTGAGAGGAAGCAGCGGTAAGGAGGTCATTCTGGGTGCCGTCGGCAAACCTGTCTGGGCGCATTTT